>JACQWL010000504.1 GCA_016209255.1 Verrucomicrobiota bacterium | reverse complement strand
GAAATGGAGCGGGCGAAGAGACTCGAACTCTCGACGTCTACCTTGGCAAGGTAGTGCTCTACCAACTGAGCTACACCCGCAGAGCAGGCTGGAACAAGTAGGCGCGGCCTCCCATCCGTCAACAGCTATTTTCGACCGGAGATCGGGACGGGTTCTCACCCGGATATTCGCTGGAGCCGCGGTCGCAGCCGTTTGGAGCATCCAGGTTATTGGCAAAACCGCTGTGGTTTTGCTTGTAGCCCGCATTTTTCGCACACTCACGATTCCACCCCGCCGGTGCGCTCTTGGACGGCCGAAAAAAACGCTGAGAGTGTGAAAAATGCGGGCTAACCCTTGTCGCCCGGTTCGCGGAGGACGAGTTTGTCCTTGTCCCCGGTCGACCCTCCACTGCTGGTGCCCGCGGAGTCGTGCCGGCGTTGCGATTTCCGCGCCGAGGCATCGCCGTAATACGCGTAGTTGTTGGTGTAGTAGCCGTAGTCGGTGCCGGCATTCGCCGGCACCTGGTTGAGCACGACGCCGGTCAGCGGCGTCTTCAAGTTCTCGACGATCTGCTGGGCACGCAGCACCATGCTTTGCGGGTTGCGCCGGTGCTGGATCAGCAGCACGGCGCCGTCGACGACACTGGCGAGCACGCTCGCGTCACTGACGCCAATAAGCGGCGGCGAATCGAATACGATCTTGTCGTAGCGACCCCGGAGCGTGGCGATCACGTCGCGCAGCCGATGAACGAAAATCAAGCCGAGGGTGAAGCCGGGGGCTGCGCCGCAGGGGATGAAATCCAGCCCGGGCGAAATATTTGTCTGGATGACCTCGTCCAGTGTTTTCTGCCCGAGCAGCAATTCGCCCAGGCCCGGCTCCTTCGGCCGGCCGGCCAGGCGGTGCTGGGTGGGCCGGCGCAGGTCGGAGTCGACCAAGACCACGCGTTCACCCTCCGCGGCCATCAGGCTGGCGAGGCGGTGCAGGGTCGTCGACTTGCCTTCGCCCGGACCGGCGGAAAAAATCACCAGCGCATGGGGCTGACCGGGCTTGAGCGTGAGATTCAAGTTCGTGTGCAGCACGCGATACGGCTCGATCTCGGCCGGATCGTTGCCGCCGCCGCCCATCGGATCGCGCGAGAACGGAATCACGCCCAGCACCGGCAGCCGCAACCGCGTCTCGACGTCGGTGACGCTGCGGAAACTCGTGTCGAAGTACTCGAGCAGCACGGCCACGCCGACGGCAAACACCCCGCCGAAGAGAAACGCGAACGTGACGTTCAGCACCCAGTTCGGCCGGCTCGGAAATCGCGCCGGCTCGGCGGTGTTGAGGATCTCGATCGTCTTCTTGGGCACCTGAAAATCGATTTCGCGCTGGCGCAGGGTGAGCTTGAGCGTGGTGAGAAGGCGGGTTTCGTCGTCGAGCTTTTGCGCTGCCTCCTCGAACGGCCGCATGCGATCCCGCGCGGAGAGAATCTGCGCCACCTTCGCCTGCGCCAGCTGGTTCTTCAGCTCGGCCACGCGCGCGTCGGCTTCCTTGTAGGCAATCTCAAGCGCGTTCTCGTAGCCGCGGAGCTGGCCGTCGAGCTGCTCTTTGATCTTGCCGCGATTGTCGACCGCGGAGATCAGGTCGGGGTGGGCTTCGCCGAGGCGGGGCTTGAGCTGCGTAACTTTCTGATCGGCGACCAGGTAGGCCTGCAGGAGATTCAGGATGTTTTGATCCGGGATGAGCTCGGAATTGACGAGGCCCACGCGATCTTCCGTCGCGATGGACTTGAAGCGTTCCCAGCGCGTCTTGCGGCCGATCGCATCGACACTGAGGGCGATGAGCGTGTTCTGCATCTGGCGCAGCGTCTCGATCTCCATGTCGGAATAGCGGGCGTTGAGATCGACGCCGGAGATGTTGAGGTCCTTGCGCAGTTTTTCGACCGCGTCGCGCTGGCGGGAGACGACCTGTTCCTGCAGGACGAGTTCCTGCCGCAGGTGCGCGAGGCCCTCGCGCTGATCGGCGGTCGCCAGGGCGATGCGATCCGCGGAATAGGTGCGCGCGATCTCGTTGGCGATGTCGGCGGCGAGCTGCGGGTCCTGCCCGAAGACGTTGATCTCGATCAGCGAGGAGCTGCGCTGCGATTCGATGCGCAGCATCTTGTCGACCAGAAAGCGGTACGCGATCGGCGGTGGGAGCACGGTCGTGGCGCCGAGCAGGGGCGCAAGCTTCGCCCCCAGGCCGAGCCGCTCGATCACCGGGTAAAGAATTTTCTCCGACTGCATGATCTTGAACTGATCCTGCAGGAAATAGGGATCGTAACTGTTGGTGCTCTGCGCCTGAAAGAGCTTCACCTCGCCCTCGGGCTTTTCGACCCGCACCTTGGTGGTCGCAAGGTACCAGCGGGGCAGGAACGCCGTGACGGCGAGCGCGGTGATTACCACGAGCGCCAGAATCAAGGCGATCAGCGCCTTGCGCAGGCGCAGGATCTGCAGGAAGTCGGCCAGCGACGCGGACTCCTTGGAGGCGTGGGCGGTGGCCATGAACGACGGGACGCGGCGCAAATGCCGCTCAGAACGTGTAGTTCGCGCTCAGGCCCACGCGGTTGCGACGCATATTGCGGACCGCGTCGTCGGAGCGGATCCGGTCGTAGTCGGCGCTGGCGGAAATTGTCCAGTTCTTGGTCGGCAGGTAGCTGAGCGCCAGGCCGGCCCGCGTCGTCGCCTCGTCGACACTCGCCTGGCCGCGCCGGCCCTGCAGCTGCGACGGCTCGTACCCGAGCGAGCCCGAAGCGACGATGAGCGCAGTGATCGAATGCTGCACGTTGACGAAGAGCCGGTGGATCTTCGAATCGGTGAAGCGGGCGGTGTCGGAGGTTTCGTCGAACGAATAGGCGTAGCCACCCGTCAGGAATGAGGTCTCGGTGTAGTCGTATTTCGCCGAAACCTCGGCGTAGGGCAGCATGGTGTCGCGCTCGGCCGAGCGCCGGCGGGCTTCAAATCCGAAGCGGCTGGTCAGGGTGACCTTTTGCGCCACCACGTAGTCCACGCCGCCCAGCACGAAGTCCGACGACTTGTTTTTTGTTTCGCCCAGCTTGCGGTAAAAGACGTCCTGGCGCCGGTATTCGGCCACGCCCTTGAGCTCCGGCAAAACCGCATATTCGCCGGCGACGCCATAGAGGTTTTCAGTCCGGTCGAGGCTCCGACCGAGGACGGCATTCCGGTAGTGATAGTAAACCGTGCGGGCTTTGAAGACGACCCCGATCTTTGCCGTCACCGGCGTGACAAAGCGCCCGTCGAGCTGGTTGCGCGTAAACGATTGATCCGGGCTGAGCGGGATGCCGGCAAGCAACGACTCGGGGTTGCGCGAAATCATGAAGACCTCGTTCACGTCGATGTTGGTCGACTTTGAAAACGCGTGCGCAACCCGGAGCGACACGTCGTGGCTGTCGAGCAGCTTGTCCCCCGGGCGATTGTCGAAGTAATCGAGCGTAAGGCGGTAGGACGCGGACAGAAAGGTCTGGTCGGTGACCGAGGCGTTGTAGGCGATCCGGGGCGCGAGCTCCCAGATCGCGCTGCCGACCGTGTCCGTCGCCGCACCGAAGAGATTGCTGTCGTATGAGATTCCCGCTTTTGCGTTGATGGTGAGGTCCTTCCCCTGTTCCTGCTCCGGAATTGGGGCGTAGACCGCCCAGAGAGGTGAAGCCGCCACGAGTCCGCCAAGCAAAAAGGCGCGGAGAAAATTCATAATAGGGTGCGGGGAGACTGCCGCGGACGCTAGGACCGTTAGAAGGGGCGAGGCAATTACTTTCCCCGGGCCGGGGGCAGTGCGGGATTCAGCAATACAAACAGGTTCTCCGCCAGTTTTTGCGGGGCACCAAGCGGGAACTCGCGGGGCATGGCGCCCGTGAGCAGCCCGGCGTAGATTTCGCCCCACTCGCCAAAGCGGTTGGGCAACGCGGCGAGGGATCCCGGCAGGATGAGCCGGGCGTTCAGCTCGGAAAAAAACGGCCGGTCGAGCGTCCGTGGCGTGAGCAACAACTCGCCGATCGGCTGTTCGAGCGTGATGGCGTAGAAATCGCGGAGTCGCGGCGGTTGCGCCCAGGCGCGCGCGCGGCCATACCAGGCGATGCCCGCCGGCACATCCGCCATCAGCCCGAACCGGCCGGTCTGGCCGCGGCGCTCGAGTTCCATCCGCATGCCTTGAAGGAGGGCGGGGAAATAGGGCGGATACTGAAAATGCAGGCGGCGCGGCTCCAACGCGTCGTGCGCGAGCGGCAGCGCCTGCACCAGCAGCAGCGCCGCCGTGACACTGCGGGGCCACTGGGAAAGCGCGGCATTGCTCCCGAGGAGCACGAAGAAAAAACCGGCGCCAAAAACCATGATGAGCGGGGCGAGCCAGACCGTGGCGAGTCGCTCGCTTTCGCCGGAGCCAAGGGCCGCCTGCGCGACGAGCAGCACGGCCAGCGCCACCGTGAAAACCCAGCGCAAACGATTGGCCGTTGGCGAACGGAACGGGTAGAGCCAGCCGGCCGCGAAAAACGCCGCGAGCCACATCGCGCCACCCGACCAGAAGCGCGCCTTCAAGTTCTCCTGGAGCGACGTCAGCGTCTTGTTGCCGAGTTTCTTCAGGTCGAGTCGCGGCGCCGCGGCGGAAAGCGTGGCGCGAACGATCGCCGGCTCCGCCGTGGGGTCGCCGAATTTCAGCGCCACATTGTGGGCGGCGAGCCCGACGGGGTGACCGGCAACCGCGACGTTGCGCGCGAGCCAGGGACCGCTTACGACCGCGAAGCCGGTTCCAATCAGGATGAGCGACAGCCACAGCGCCGGGCCGCGAAACCGCACCGCCGCGTAGCCGAACGCCACAAGCACGAGCGCGCCCGCGGAATATTCCGCCAGGAACAGCAACCCGCATGCGGCCCCGAGCAACCCGAGCCATGCCAGCGGCGGCCGCTCCGCTCCTCCGGCCTCGACCGCAGATTCGAGGCGCTGCCAGAGCAAAAAAGCGCCGAGCATGAGGACCATGAGCAGCGGCGTACCATTGACCGTGACGGTCTGTTGCCAGACTGACACCGACAGCAGCAACGCGAGGGCCGCGAGCCAGCCAACCCGCGGCTCGAACAACCGCCGCGCGAGGTCGAACGTGAGCCAGGCGGCGAGCCAGAGCAGCGCGAGATTGAGCCCGAGGAGGAAATAATCGGCGGCGAAGCCATCGGGCGGCACGGGAGCCGACGCGAAGAGCGCCTCGCGCCGGGCGGCCGGCACCAGCCGCAAGGCCCCCGCAATCACGAGCGAGTAGAGCGGCGCCTGATGCAATTCGGGATACGGCTGCTGCGGGTCGAAGCGCACGCCCCGGGCGCGGAGGACGGCGACCGTCTGGGGAAAGTTGACCAGCGTGGAAAAACCCTCGCCGCGCGCGAGTTGCCGGCCGGTGTCAGCCTGGATCAGCGTGGCCTCCGAGGTCGGCCCGCGAAACTGCTTCCACGCCACGAGCAATGACAACGCCAACGCGCCCGCCAGCACGGCCGCCAGACGGATCCACAGTGCCCCGCGGCCCATTTCGAGCCAGTGGATGAACTCCTGCGCCGTCCGGGGATGCTTCATGGATGCGGTGGCGGCGGAGTGTGACCGCCGAACGAATTGCGAGCATCGTCCGTCCGGCGGTCACCGGTCGCCGCTGGAGCGAGAGCGCTCATTTGTCCGTCGTATCCAACTCCGGCCACTGGGCAATCTTGCGGTGCAACGTGCGGCGGCTGACGCCCATGAGCTGCGCCGCCTTCGTGCGATTGCCGCGCGATTTCAACAGCGCCTCACGGAGCAGGTGCTTCTCGTTTTCCGCAACCGAAAGCGAGGACGGCGCCGCGGCCTGATCCTTGCTGCCCGCGTCCGCAAGCGGATTGGGGGCGATCTGGCCGGAAATCGCGGCCCCGCGGAATTTCGGCTCGAGATCGTATTCGGTGAGGCGCCCGCCGCGGCGCAGGACCACGGCGTTCTCGCAGAAATTCCGGAGTTCCCTGATGTTGCCCGGCCATGGGTAGGCCTGCAGGGTGCGCAAGGCGCCGGACTCGACCGTCAGCGGCGGCACGGCGTTCTCCTCGGAGAACAACCGGATGAAATGCGCCAGCAGCAGCGGGATGTCCTCGGCGCGCTCGCGCAGCGGCGGCATGTAGAGCCGGACGACGTTCAACCGGAAGAAAACATCCTCGCGAAATTTTCCCGCGCGCACCAGTTGCTCGAGACTCCGGTTGGCGGCGGCCACCAAACGCACGTCGAGCTCCAGCGGCTTGGAGCCGCCCACGCGCTCGATCGACTTCGTTTCGAGAAACCGCAGCAGTTTCACCTGGGTCGACGACGAGATGTCGCCGATCTCGTCGAGAAACAGCGTGCCGCCGCCGGCCATTTCGAACCGGCCGATGCGGCGTTCGCTCGCCCCGGTGAAGGCGCCGCGCTCGTGGCCGAACAGCTCGCTCTCGAGCAGACTCTCCGAAAGCGCCGCGCAGTGGACGGCGACAAACGGCGCGCGGGACCGCGGACTCGACTGGTGAATGGCCTGGGCAATCAGTTCCTTGCCCGTCCCCGACTCGCCCTCGATCAGGATCGTGGCGCGCGACGCCGCCACGATTCTCATCTTGTCGATTACATCCTGGAGCTTCCGCGACGTGCCGATGATGCCCTCGAGGTTGAATTTTTCGTCGAGCCGTTCGTGGAGCTGCTGCACCTCGACCTCGAGCGTCCTCGTTTTGAGCGCGCGCTGGATGAGCACCTCGAGCCGCTCGATATTGACGGGCTTGGTGAGGAAATCGACCGCCCCGCGTTTCATGGCCTCGACCGCGGTTTCGATGTTCCCGTAGGCCGTCATCATAAGGACGGCGGGGCGGTTCGGCAGGGCGAGCGCCTTGTCAATGACCTTGAGCCCCGATTTGCCGGGCATCCGCAGGTCGGTCAGAACGACCTCGAACGGCTGCGCCTCGAGGAGATTGAAGGCTTCCTCGGCATTGGCGGCGACGGTCACGTCATAATTCTCCGCGAGCGCCTGTTGCAGGCCCTCGCGAGTGTGTTTCTCGTCATCGACGATGAGCACGCCCGGCACCATGCCCGCCATTCACGCGGCGCGGCGTGCGCCGGTCAAGCCCGGCCGACCTACTTCTTGGCCGACGGCGGATCGGCCAGCTTCTGGGTCCGCGTGGCGAGCAGGCTGAGCGTGATCGTCGGCGGCGGGGCGGAATCGACCAAAGCGAGGAATTTGTCGCGCCGGGCAAGGAGCAGTTCGCGGGCCCTGCCCTGCTGCGCTTCGTCGAGCTTCAAATCGCGATCGAGCCGCTCGAGCCGGGTGGTAATCGTCACCGCCCACAGGACGTTGAAGAGCGGGATCTGTTGCAGCCGCAGAATCTGCTCGTCGCTGAGCGGGGTGTTGTCGGCGGCCTCGCGGGCTTCGCGGCTGGTGCGGCGCTCCGCGTAGCGCTTCTGCCGGGCGGCGAATTTTTCCCGCTGCTCGGGGGTGAGGATGGCGACCAGCTCGCGATCGAATTCGGCATCCAGGGCGTCGAGCCGCTTGCGGTACGCCTCGATTTGGGGGCGGGCCTTTTCGATATCCGCGATGAGGGCGGCGCGATTAACCGCCGGATCGCGCTCGCGCCCCGGCGTACGCGGGGCGGCCTTGGAATTGGCCGCCCGCGGCGGCGGCGGACGGCTGAACTCGCTCCCGAGGGCGACCGGCGGCGGCGGCACGGGGCGGGAATACTCCGTCCACACACGGGCCATGAAACCCGCGCCGAAAACCAGCACGGTGAGAGCGGCGATGAGCAGCCGTTGCATCAGCGGTAGTGCACGAGGTCCTGGACTTCGTCGGCGAGCTGCTCCCAGCCGGCCAGATTGCGCTCATCTTCGAGCCGGACACTACGCGAATGGATGAAGACAACGGTCAGCACGCACAGCGCGACGGTCGCGGCGCTGAACGCGAATTGATCGCGGAGCGAAGGCACCCCGGGGATCTGCCGGGCGGCGCGCAGGACACGCGCGGCGAAACCGGGCCGGAGCTGCGCCCCAGCGTGGGCCTGGAGCTGCCGCCATGTCTCGTCTTGCGGGCCGCGGGCGGCGCGGAGCACGCGATCCGCAAAACCGCGGCGGAGCTGCGCGGCCGCGTGGGTCTGGAGCTGGCGCCAGGCGTATTCTTCAGGTTTCATGGTCGGGTTGATAATGTTCGCGCAGGTGTTCGCGCGCACGATGCAGGCGGGCTTTCACGGCCGCAACACTGGTGGACAAAATTTCGGCGATCTCGGCATGGCTGCGGCCTTCCTGGACGAGGGCGAGCAGCGCACGATCCTGGGGGCGCAACTGGGCGAGCGCATGGCGCAGGGCGTCGAGTTCCTCGGTGCCCACGGCGCCGGCGGGCTCGGCGATGTTTTCGTGTTCCTCCCCGAACGGGATAAAGATCCGCCGGAGTTTCTGGCGCCGCAGCTGATCGATGCAGGTGTTGCGCGCGAGCCGGAACAGCCACGACTCGAATTGCGCCGGCGCCTGCAGACGATCGAGGGCGCGGATCATCTTGATGAACACCTGCTGGGCGAGATCCTCCACGTAGTCGCTGCGTCCGGTCATGGCGTAAACGAAGCCGGCGACCCGATGCTGATAGCTGACAATGAGCTCATGCTGGGCGGCTTCGTCGCCCCGTTGAGCCAGGCGGACAAGGTCAGCCAGCGCATTCGGTGAAGTTGGTTCCATGCAGAGCGCATAGGTTGTCAGCAGCAAGACGGGCGGAAGGCCAGAAAGATTCGCCGGTCCGCGGCGGATCCTTGCAATCGGCGCAACCTTCGCCTCGGCTGGGCGTCCAACGAATCCCCGATGAAGAAAATCGCATTTTCCCCGACCCTTGGCAGTGCAATCGCCCTGGCCGCCTGGAGTTTGACCGGCGCCGGGTGCGGGGGCAAAGTCCCCCGCGACTTGATGATGGAGGAGGCCAATGCCCGCCCGATCGAGCGGCCGGTCGCCATGAAGGGCGAAGGAACGTTCCTCGAGGGCAAGCTCTCCGCCGTCGCAACGGTCAGCCGCGGCTTTGACCGCGTCGGATCCGCGACCGGGCGCGGGGGCCGGGTGAGACCCGAGGAATTCGACGAAATCGGCGGACGCCGCCGGCGGCGCGACGATGAGGGTGCGTTTACCGAAGTCTACACGATCGGCGGCGATTCGGAAGAGGAGCAGAAGGAGGCGATGGAGGAATATATCCGCCAAGCGAAGTCCCGCCGCGCGGCGGGCAGCCCGATGCCCCCGGTGACGCTGCGGGTGCAGTTCGAAAACCGCGGCACGGAGCCATTGGAGCTCGAGGTGACCGAAGTGAATTCGGATCTGGGCAACTTCGCCGTCCGCCCGCCCAAGCTTACCATCGCACCGGGCGAAAAAGGCACCCTCGACCCGATGATCTCGCAGCTCGGCGTGTCGAGCGACGAGATACCCCTCAAGCTCGCCATCCGCATCGCCGGAAAAAAAGAAGCCCAGGTCGTGCCGATGAAGAACATCATCGCGGCGTCGCTCCGCAAGCAGTTCGAGACGATGAAAAAATAGGAGTGGCAGCCTGTCGGGCTTTGCACTCAACCCTTTGCGACGTGAACCTGCCCGCACCAAAAATCGCGAGTTTCGCCTCCGGCAGGCTGCCAAAGCTGCGCGGCGCGCGGCGAAATCCGTCGAGCCCACGAATAGGACTGGGTTTTCCCGGCACGAAGTGCCGTTTTAGGAGTTTGTCGAGTTGGCCCGTTCGAGCGCATTGAGCCTCTGCCAATTTCCCCCAATTTTCGTTGCTGGCCCGACAAACTCCTAACTGTGGAGCATCCGCACGCGGCGGTCCTTGCGCGGGAACTGCAGGGTGACCACGGTGCCGACGGCCTCCTTGCTCTCGAGCCCGATCTGCCCGCCATGTTCGCGCATGATGCGTTGCGCGATCATCAGCCCGAGGCCGTGGCCCCCGGGCTTGGTCGTGTGGTAGGGCTGAAACATCCGCACGAGATCCTCCTGCTTGATGCCGCTGCCGCTGTCGCCGAAGAGCAGAAAGACCGAGTCGTCCTCCACCCGCGATCTGATTTTCAATTTTCCCCCGGGCCGCATCGCCTCCATCGCATTCTTCGTGATGTTGAAGAAAACCTGCTTCAGCTGGTTGCGATCCGCCATCACGGGCGGCAGGCGGGGCGTCTCGGCTTCGACGACGATGCCGCGATCAGCCATTTCGCGCTGCTGAAAGCGCAGGACCTCCGCGAGGATCTCGGTGAGATCCGTTTCGGCCAGATCCGGCTGCCGCGGACGAATCGCCTCGAGAAAATTGGTGATGATCCCGTCGAGCCGCGTCACTTCCTCCCGGCAGACGCGGACGGATTCCGCCAGTGCCTCGGAGTTTTTCGACGCCTTCAGCCGTTTCAGTTTTCGCTCGATGAGCTGGAGGTGGATGTTGAGCGAGTTGAGCGGATTGCCGAGTTCGTGCGCCACGCCGGCCGCGAGCAAAATGAGCGAAGCGGTCCGTTCGCTTTCGATGCGGGCCTCGGTTGACTGCCTGTCTTTCGTGACGTCCGAGAGAATGACGGCGAAGCGCCGGCTGGTCCCGCCGCCCGGCACGCCAAACGGCACCATGTAGAGCCTCACGATCCGCGGTTCCGGGTAGGTCAGCTCGAATTCCCGGGCCACCACGGGCGCCGCACCGACGCCCGGCTCATCGTCCAGGGCGCCGCCCAGCGACGTGTGCAAGCCCGGCACCAGCCGCCACAAGGTCTGCCCCGCCAGTTCGTCCCCGCCGAGCCCGATCAGCCGGTGGGCGGACGTGTTGGCGTATTCGATGGCGCCATCTTCGCGAACGACCAGGATTCCTTCCTGGAGCGTGTTGAAGATCTCCTCGAACAACCCCCGCTCGCGCGCGAGGCGCTGGACGAGGTTCGCGAGGTTGACCGAGTCGAGCGTGTCGAGCCGCCCGAGCACGCGATCGAGGGAGGAGTGTTTTTTGCCGGCCATTCAGCGATTGCGGAATTCGGATTGCGGATTGACGAGTTTTGGAAAAGCGCCGTCGTGAAACCGGCGATGGTTTGCTAATCCGCAATCCGGTATCCGCAATCCGTAATGGTCACGTCATTCCTGCGCGGCCAGAAAATCCATCTGCGCCGGGTCGACGCGCAGGGCGAGGAGCTTGCGCAGAAAAACGTCGCGGTGCTGCGCGCAACGGCCGAGCCGGAGGACGGCGTCGCGATGTTCCTCCGTGCCATAGCCCTTGTGGCGCGCGAACCCGTAGCCGGGAAATTTCGCGTCGAGATCCGTCATGATCCGGTCGCGGGTGACCTTCGCGACGATCGACGCCATCGCGATGCACAGCGACCTGGCATCGCCGTTGACGAAAGCGGTGTGGGGATAGGGAAATCCCCGCAGGGCGAGCCCGTCGACAATCACGCGGGCCGACACGCTCGGCTGGAACGTCGTGCGCTCCTCGAAACTGGAAAACAAATCCGGCTCCTCCCGCTTCTGCTCGAAGGCCTCGGGGGGATAAATGCCCTCGAGCGCGCGGCGCATCGCCAGCTTCGTCGCTCCGAGGATGTTGAGCTGCTCGATTTCCTCGACGCTCGCCCGCCCGGGATTGGCGTGGATCTGGCCCTCCGCCGCCAGTTGCTCGAACTCCAGCCACAATTCTTCCCGCTGCTCGGGCGAGAGCAGCTTTGAATCGTTCACGCGTCCGCTCTTGGCCAGCGCCCATCGGCTCTCCAGAAACTCACGGGTGACCAACACCGCCGCCGCCACGACCGGCCCGGCAAAGGCACCCCGGCCGACCTCGTCGACTCCGATAAGGCTGGTCACCCCGTTGATTTGTTTGAGATCGAAGCCGCGCAGTTGGCGGCGTTTCATGCCCGCATGTAGGGGAACGCATGTGAGGGTGGCAAGCATGGGCCGGGCGACCTTGGCCGCACGCGCATGAGCCCGACGCAGCGGCAGCGGTCCGGGCCTTCCCCGCGCCCGAACCTCAAAACCGCTTGGCGGTTTTGTTTTAGCCCGCATGACCTTCACGGTCCCGGCCCCCACTGTGCGAACGACGGCGAGCACGGGCGAAATACCACGGAGGGCGTGAAAAATGCGGGCTATTCCCACTCGACCCGCGTTTTGGGCTCGGGCAGGGGCAGTTCGCCGAGCTTGCCCGCGGCGGCGACGACCTCGTACGCCGTGCGAAAGTGAAGTTTGGCGAACTCGCCGAGCGCGCGGGCGCCGAATTGCGCCATGATCTGCGTCGCCTGCTCCTTGACCAGCGGACCCGCTCCTTTTTGGAGCTTGGCGCCGAATTTCTTTGAAAGCGCGTGCATCTGCCGAACGAACTCCGCCCGGGCCACCACTGAAGCCGCGGCGACCACCGGGTCCTCCTCCGCCTTGGTGCGCATCCGCAGGTCGAAATCCTTCACCCCTTTTTTCGCCAGTTCCCGCTGCGTCAACGGCTGCTTGGAAAATTGATCGAGCAGGCCCCAGGGAACACGCCTGGCCGCGAGCGCCTGCTCCAGCGCGGTGGCGTGCTGCCAGGCGAGGAGCCGGTTGAGGTTCGCGCCCGGCCGGGACATCAGCTCGTTGTACTTCGGCATCCCGCAAAAACACGTCCGCACGGCAACCCCATGCGTCGCACGGATGACGCGATCGAGTTTGAGGATCTGCGTTTCCGCGATTTTCTTGGAGTCCTTCACCCCGGCCTGGATCCACGACTCGATGGCCGGCTTGTGGGCAATGACGGTCGCCGCGATCACCGGGCCGAAAAAATCGCCCTTGCCGCTTTCGTCGAGGCCGGCGTGCGGCTCGAACCAGTCGGGGTGCAGCACCTCGTCGTAACCCAGCTTCGCCGCGCCGGTGACCTCCGGTTCCACGACGTCGCGCACGAAATCCTCCGTGCCCTTGCCGGCGACCACGACCTTGCCGCTCGTGTAGGCCGATACGTTGACCCGGAGATGGTCGGCCTTGAACGCGAAACGGGTGTAGGCGACGTCAAACGGCGTCCAGCCCCGCGCCTCGAGGATGGCGCGAAGTTTTTCCATCTGCAGGTCGTCGAGCTTGATGGTATAGGACGCGAGCTTCTTCGGGGCCTCGTCGTCCGCAGGCGTTTTGGGCATGGAATCAATGGCCACAAAAAACCCGAAAACGCACGAAAAAGAAAACGCGGCTTTCGTTCCCCGGGTTTTTGTGCCTTTTCGCCGGGCGGCCGAAGCCATTCTGGCCCCGGCCCGTGTTATTCGTGGCTACTTCTGTTTCCCGGCTTCTTTCGGCCAAGGTCGATTTTCACCGCGCGCTGCACGGCTGGTACCGGACGCATGCGCGGCGGCTGCCGTGGCGCGAGTCGCCCTCGCTCTACAAGACGGTGGTGAGCGAGTTCATGCTCCAGCAAACGCAGGTGAAAACCGTGCTGCCCTACTTCGCGCGCTGGCTCGCGGCCCTGCCGGATTTTGCCGCCCTCGCTGCGGCCCCGGATGCGCAGGTGCTCAAACTCTGGGAAGGCCTCGGCTACTACTCGCGCGCGCGCAATCTCCACCGGCTCGCGCGGGAAATCGCCGCGCGCCCCGCCCCGCCGCGCACCCCCGCGGAATGGCGCGAACTGCCGGGGGTCGGACCCTACACCGCGGCCGCGGTCACCAGCATCTCGTTCGACGCGCCGGTGGCGTGCGTCGACGGCAACGTCGTCCGGATTCTCGCGCGCCTCACCGCCAACGCGACTGAGTTTCGCGACTCCGCGGGCGCGGCCAAAGTATTTGCGCCGCTCGCCGGGGCGCTGCTCCCCGCCGACGCACCCGGCGAGCACAACCAGGCGATGATGGAGCTGGGCGCGACCGTGTGCCTGCGGCAGAACCCGCTCTGCCCCACGTGTCCTGTGCGCGCATTCTGTGCGGCAGCCCGGCGCGGTGCACCGGAGGCGTTTCCCCGCATCGCACCGAGACAAATCGAACACCGCAGCGTCACCCGCGTCTGGTGCGAGCGCAACGGCGCCCTGCTGCTCCACCGGGCGCCGGCCGGCGCGAAGCGCTTTGCCCACATGCACGAACTGCCGCTGGCCGATCAGACCGGCGTCGCGCCGGCGGTCGCAAGGCGAGGCAGGCTCCTCGCCCAAAAGCGCCGGGCGATCACGCGTTTTCAAATCGTCGAATCGATCCACCTCGCACCGCCACCGCGGAGGAAGATGGCCGCGGATCTCGTCTGGGTTCCGCTCGTCGAACTGGACGCCATCACGTTGTCCGGCCCGCACCGCCGCTGGGTGACGGAAATTCTGGCCGCGCGAACCATGGCATGTCGGCAAAATGCGGGAGCCAGTTGGCGGAAACCATGAGGCTTTCGGGCGCCCGGGCGAAACGCTCACGCGATCCGCTACTGCTCAAAGTTCGCAACCGCGTCGCCGCGACGATGCAGTCGGAACCGCATCACGAATGAAACCAGGCGAACACCCTGTGCGTGTAGGGCCGCAACAAACTGAGATGCGCTCGCCCGAAAACCACCGCTTCGGAGTTGATCGCGTCGGACGGCGGCGGCACAACGGCTCATGCACACACGGTTGCCCCTCGGGGTTCTGGTACTGCGATGGTTGTCGGTCTGCGCGCTGCTGTCCGCCCCACTGCTGTCCTCCCTGGCCGGCGGCGAGCCGCCGCCGGAGAAGATGCTCGGGTTCACCGAACGACGCGCCCGCGAGCAGACGGCGCTCGAGAAAAAGTTCGACGCCCAGCTCAGTGCCGCCGACCAGCGCGCCTGGGTCGAACAGATGGCGTCGGCGCCGAACCACGTGGGCGCGCCGCACAACAAGGCCAACGCCGAGTTCATGCTCGCGCAATTTCGCGCCTGGGGCTGGGACGCGCGCATCGAGACGTTCCAGGTGCTCTATCCGACGCCGAGGAAAATCGGGGTCGAGCTCGTCGCGCCGACGCGTTTCACGGCGAAGCTGCAGGAGCCCGCGGTCGCCGGCGACCGCACTTCCGCGCAAATCGCGGACCAGTTGCCGCCCTACAACGCCTTTGGCGCGGACGGCGATGTGACCGGAGAACTGGTTTACGTGAACCAGGGGATGCCGGACGACTACAAGGAACTCGCGCGCCACGGCATCGAGGTGCGCGGCCGGATTGTCATCGCGCGCTACGGCGGAGGCTGGCGCGGCCTCAAGCCGAAGCTCGCTTATGAGCATGGCGCGATCGGCTGCCTCATCTACTCCGATCCGCGCGACGACGGCTTCGGGGCCGGCGATGCCTATCCGAAGGGCGCGTTCCGGCCGGCCGACGGCGTGCAGCGCGGCTCGGTGATGGACATGCCGATTTTCCCCGGGGATCCGCTGACGCCCGGCGTCGGCGCGACGGCGGAGGCCAAGCGCGTCGCGGTCGCCGACGCGAAAACGGTGCTGAAGATTCCCGTGCTGCCGATTTCGCACGCCGACGCGCAACCGTTGCTCGCCGCGCTCGACGGGCCGGTGGCGCCGGCGGCGTGGCGTGGCGGGCTGCCGCTGACTTATCACCTCGGTCCGGGGCCGGCGAAAGTTCACCTCACGGTCGTGTCGGACTGGAGCCTCAAGCCCATCTATAATGTGATCGCGGTGCTCAAGGGGAGCGAGCGGCCGGACGAGTGGATCCTCCGCGGCAATCATCACGACGCGTGGGTTTTCGGCGCGGATGACCCGCTGTCGGGCAACGCGGCGCTGATGGCCGAGGTCAAGGCCATCGGCGCGCTGGCAAAGGAGGGCTGGCGGCCGAAGCGCACGCTGGTGTATGCGAGTTGGGACGGCGAGGAGCCGGGCCTGATCGGCTCGACGGAATGGGTCGAGACCCACGCCGAGGAACTGCGCCGCAAGGCCGTGGCCTACGTCAACTCGGACAGCAATGGGCGCGGCTTCCTGCAGGCCGCTGGCAGCCATGCGCTGCAGACGCTCGTAAACCAAGTGGCGGCGGCGGTGGACGATCCTCAAACCGGCGTGACCGTGCTGGAGCGCCGCCGGGCAAAAACCATCGTGGACGGCACCCGGAGGGGCGCCGAGGCGGAAGCGCAGCGGGTGGCGAAACTTGTCGCCGATGGCGCGCCGCCACCCATCGGCGCACTCGGCTCGGGTTCGGATTACACCGCATTCATCGACCATCTCGGCATCGCTTCGTTGAACCTCAGCTTCGGGGGCGAGAGCGAGACCGGCGGCGTTTATCACTCGGCCTACGACTCTTTCGACCATTACTCGCGTTTCGGCGATCCGGGTTTCGCCTACGGCGTCGTGCTGGCCAGGATCGCCGGCCGCGTGATGCTGCGCCTGGCCAACGCGGACGTGGTGCCGCTGCGGTTCGGTGACTTTGCCGACGCGGTGGCACAGTATGTCGGCGAAGTCCACCGGCTCGCCGACTCGATGCGCGAGAGCACGGAAATGCAGCACCGGATGTTCGGCGAGAACCTGTTCAAGCTTGCGGCGGATCCGACCAAAACCCAGCTGCCGCCCGAGCGCGATGCGCCGGTGCCGGTGCTCAACCTCGCACCGCTCGACAACGCGCTCCTCCGGCTGAAGAAGAGCGCGAAGGCCGGCGACGCCGCGCTGGCACGGGCGACGAAGGCGGACGCAAGCCGGGACGATGCCCGGCGGGTGGAACTCGACGCCGTGCTGCGCAGCCTCGAGCCGGCGCTGCTCCACGCGCCGGGGCTGCCGGGACGCGAGTGGTTCCGGCACATGATTTACGCTCCGGGACTCAAGACCGGCTACGGCGTCAAGACGCTGCCCGGCGTGCGCGAAGCCATCGAGGACCGCCGCTGGCCGGAGGCGGAGCGCTACGCTTCCGTCATCGGCGACGTGCTCAATGCATATTGCGATCGCGTCGACAGGGCCGCCGCCATCGTGACGGAACCGCCGGCCGAGCGGTAGGCCCAAAACGGTTTCCTTTACGGAACTGCTCACTCGCTGGCGCTCGTGGCTACGAGCGCCAACGAGTAGCGGAGTTTTTTAAGTGAACGACATCGGCGCGAGCCCGACGAAATTGAAGTTGAGCAGCCGGCTCGCTCCGACGAAGTTCGGTCGATGCCACCCATTCTTCGAATTTTCGCGTTCGTCTGAAACGGCCGTGATGGCGTTCGCGCAGGGGGATTTTTCCCGGCGGGTGCGGGTGCGTCGCGTGCAGCGAGCGCGCGGTGACCCTTGGGGGGAACGATGCAACAGAAGCCCGTGCATCCGTTGAGAGGTGCAAACTAATTGGTGAGAGCAGGAGCGTCGCTTGCCCGACGCCCGTTTCCACCGCCCTACGGCATCGACAGGCCTTGGCGGGAGGCGCTGCATCGGGATGCGCGCTTTAGCGGACGCCGCCCATGCGGTTGCGCACCCAGGGGACGACGGCGAGAAAAATGCCAGCGACGATGAACACCGCCACGGCTTGCTGGCTGAAGAATTTGTCGAGGTGCGCGACGTCGCCCTCGCCGAAACTGCTGGCGAGCACGCCGGCGAACTTGTTGCCGAACGCCGCGGCGAGAAACCACACCCCGAGCATCGCGCCGACCAGCTTGGGGGGCGAGAGTTTCGTGAAGGTGCTGAGGCCGACCGGGCTCAGGCAGAGCTCGCCGCACGTCTGCAGGAGATACAGGGCCAGCAGCCACAGCGGGCTGACCCGACCGGCGGTGGCGAGGCGCGCCGCCGGGATCATCACCATGAACGCCAGCGCGAGCAGAAACAGGCCGATGGTGAACTTCAGCGGACTCGACGGCTGGCGGGCGCCGAGCCGCGTCCACAGCAGGGCGAAAAGCGGCGCGAGGATGATCACGAACAGTGGGTTCGCCGACTGGTACCACGGCGAGGGGAATTCGAAGCCGAGGACGTGGGTGGCCGTGAAGCGGTCGGCAAAGAGATTGAGCGACGAGCCGGCCTGCTCGAACAGCGCCCAGAAAACGAAGGCGCCGACGAAGAAGAAAAACACGGCGCCGAGTCGGCGCGTCTCGACGTCCTTCGCGAGCCCGAACCAGATCATCAGCGCGATCGGCCCGAGCAGGAACAGCGAACGCAGCCAGGTGAAGCCCGGGCGATCCGAGAGCCACGCCACGCCCCAAATCACCAGCGTGCCGAGAAACATCAGCACCGGTTTTTTCCACGCCCCGGGCGGGCGCGCGGGCGGCGGCCCGACCTGCTTGAGACCCTGGCCGAACGCGACAAAGACGATTAGCCCAAGCACCATGCCGACACCCGCGGCCGCGAAGCCCCAATGCCACGAATGGTTGGGATCGAAGCCGTGGCGGCCCAGCCATGCCTTGAACCAGCTGTGCTTCGCGAGAAAGCCCGTGACGAGCGGCGCCGCAAACGCGCCGACGTTGATGCCCATGTAGAAAATCGAAAAACCGGCGTCGCGGCGCACGTCACCCGGCGTGTAAAGTCCGCCGACCATCGCGCTGATATTGGGCTTGAGCAGGCCGGTGCCGAGCACCACGAGCAGCAGGCCGATGAAGAAAGTTGCCTCGCTTGGAACCGCCATCGAGAAGTGGCCGCAGGCGATGATGATGCCGCCGATGAGCACCGCCTGGCGCGCGCCGAGCAGGCTGTCGGCGATCGTGCCGCCGGGAATCGACATCATGTAGACCGACATCGTGTAGGTGCCGTAGATGAGCGAAGCCTTCGCGTCGCTGAGGCCGAGCCCGGCGCTGGCGGCGGGCAGGGTCATGAACAGCGTGAGCAACGCGCGCATGCCATAATAGGAAAAACGCTCCCATAGTTCGGCGAAGAACAAGGTGAACAACGGCCGCGGGTGGCCCAGCATCTGCGGATGCAACGGGGTGACGGGTTCGGTTTCGATGGGGACCGGGCTCGGGGCGGGGAAACTCATGTTGCGTGCGACACTGGTGCGCGGACCTCCGGGCGCAAAGTCGAAATGGCGCGCTCAGGCGGCGGCCGGCGCATTCCCCTCAAGACATCGCCGGCAACCTGCGTCGGGGCCGGCCGCCGCAACCAAGCCATTCCAGATTGATGCGCCGGGCCCCCCCCGGTTTTTTGACAGAAGCCAGTGCGGACCGCGCCGCGCCTCGCCCGCCGCAGCCAGAGCGGGCCCGAGCGGTTTCACGCCCCGGCGGTAGGCCCGCAGCGTTTTGGTTCGCGCTGAGGGCAAGTGCCCGCTCGACTTTATTTTTCGGCAAAGAAGACATGCACCCGTTCCTCTCAGTAGCAAATCTCTTTGGGCTTGGTGTGCCGGAGTTGATCGCAGTACTGATTATCCTCCTCGTTCTGTTCTCTGGGGCCGCTGTGTCAGGCAGAGATGAAGGAGGCGCGCATCGCGGTTCCGACCCCAGGCTTACTCCCTACGAAAAACAGATCCTGCTCGCTGTCGGCGCCGTTTTGGCGGTGGGCATCGGAATCGTGGTTTGGCAGAAAATCACGCGCTGAACCGTTCGTCGGTATCCGTGAACATGCAAACCGCGATGTCCTCGCGCGACGTGACGGCGATTAACCGCGATTTCTACGATGCGCGGTGGCGGCGGGCCCGTGTCCACCGGGCGGAGGAATTCAACACCTGGCCCCTGGTCGCCGCGTTGCTGCCCGCCGCGCACGAGCGGCTGGAGATCGGGCCAGGGTTGCATCCGCGCCTGCCGATCGCCGGCACTCATTTCGTCGATCTCAGCGCACCTGTCGTTGAGCGGTTGGGCGCGTTGGGCGGCTCTGTCGTGTTGGGAAAGATCACCGCCTTGCCCTTTGGCGCGCAGCGATTCGATCTGGTCGTCGCCTTCGATGTCATCGAGCACGTGGAGGACGACCGGGGCGCGTGCCGCGAACTCCGACGCGTACTCAAGCCGGGCGGGCGCCTCCTGTTGTCCGTGCCGCTCCACACCGCGCGCTGGACGGAATTCGACGAACTGGTCGGCCACGCGCGGCGCTACGATGTGCCAGCTTTGCGGACCCTCCTGACGGATCACGGATTAACCGTGGAAAAAAGCGCGGCCTTCGGCATGAGGCCGACCAACCCGCGGCTTTTGCGCCATGGCATGCGCTGGCTGACGCAACACCGCGCGACGGCGATGCGCTGGTATAACTGGGTGCTGATGCCACTCGGCTTGAAGTTCCAGAAGCGATTGCGAGTTGTCCCCGGCTGGATCGATGCGGCCGAAGCGGACGGCATGGTGCTCGTTTGCCGTCGCGAATCTGACGCGCCCCGATCAGCCGTCGCCAAGGCTCCGGCCGACCAGTAGGCGCAGAGACATCAGTTCAATAGTGCCACGTGTAACCGAGCGTGAAACCCAGCGCGTCGATCCCTGGATTGGGCTTCGTCTGCCCCCCGTTCGACATGTGCTGATACATCATGCCCGCGCTCAACCGGGTATTTTTGGCCGTAACATGCTCGATTCCTCCCCGGACGAACCAGTTCAGCGTGAAGTCCTGGCCCTGACCGCCTTTGATTCCGCGGGAATCGATCAGTCCGAAGCCGCCGCCGGAGCCGGTGAACAACGACCAGGTTCCGGTCCGGTCCCACCATTCGAGGGACGGCGAACCCGCGAACCCCGCGTAATGGGATTCAGGCCCGTTTTGGATCCATGTGCCGATCAAGGTAAGCCGGTGGCGAAGCACCATCCGCGATCCGTCCGCAAAAGCATGACCCGTAACTTCCGCGGATCGCCACGAGAGCTGCGTTGGCATCAGCCGGTAGGCAATGGGGGTGCCACTGCCGATTTCCCAAAGCATTCCAGATTCCAAGCTCAGGGCGCTTGATTCCCAAGGGCGTCCCGGGGCTCGTTCGGCGGAGAAAACGGCGCCCGTCAGGACGGAACTCAGCAGGGCAACTTTGAAAGAGTGTTGGATGAAGGAAAAGGGCAGGAGGAGAGTGCAGGAGAGAAGTGAGCGGCTGGACGAAGGCGGGCTAACGCCCCCTGGCGTGGGGCATGCTCCGCGTGATCGTCGGCCGGTGCAGGCTGGCGGTCTTCAGCAGGTGTCCGACCTCGCGGTTGCGTTTCTTGTCTGCCGCCCACGCGATCTTTGGCTTCGGGGTGGTGGCCGGAACGAGTGCGGGCGTCTGCGCTTGTGTTGGGTTGTTCATGGAATTGACCTTCGGTTTCGCACGTCAGAGACGTGCCAGGTTGATGGAGGCCACGCACAGGGCGGCCTCCGTTATCGAATACTCTACACCCATTGTCGCCGGCGAGGAACTGAAAAGTTCCGCTCCTCCGGGTTCAGAAGCTGCCGCTGGCTCCGAAACTGATCATCTGCGCCGGGACATACTCGTCGGCGATTCGACCGGGCTGGTACTGATACGAGCCGCGCCGGGCGGCAAAGGCATTGGCCAGGTCGCAGGAGAACGTCACCCCCGGCCGCCAGCGATACGACAGGCTGATGATGACCGAATCCAATTTCCGTTGGTACAGGCGCAACGCGGGCGTGGCATTGAAGCTGCGCAGGTAGTTGCTCGCGTAGTTGTAGTTTATCCGCCCGCCATAACGGCCGTAGGTGTAGGCCAGGCTCACGTTTCCACTTCGCGGGACGAAGCCGGCGACCTCCGTATCCTTCATGATCGTGGTGCCGCCGAAATTACCCTGCGTCTTGAGCTGGGTGTAGTTTGCCGCCAATTCGAAGCCCTTCAACAGGCCCGGCAGGAACGTGAACTGCTGCCGGTAATCGACCTCCCAACCCTTCACTTCGGCGGTACCCGCATTCGTCCGGCTGCGTATGATATAGCCGGAGTAATCTCCGGCGTACCCGTTGTCCCCCCCGGAACCGATCGTGCCGATGTCGGTGGTCAGGATGTAGTCGCGGATGTCCTTTTCGAAGAAGCCGATGGTAACGAGCCCGGCCGGACGGAAGAAGTACTCCAGGGCCAGATCGATGTTCTTCGAATACTGCGGCCCGAGCGCCGGATTGGCGATGGTCAACGTTTGGGCGGTGTCGTTGATGGTGGCGCTTGGCACCAGGTCGCTGAACGCCGGCCGGCCAAAGCTCGTCGACCAGCTCGATCGCGCCTTGAATTCCGGGGTGATGTCATAGGTGAAATGGATGCTCGGGAAAGAGCGGGTGTAGCTGCCCTTGTTTTTCACCCACAGGCCCCAATCGTAGCGCGCGCGGGCCACCGGATCCGGAATTTCCGCGACGCTCGCGGGCCTGCGCCGGACGTAGCCGCCGCCGCTGACCTCGGTGCGTTCAACCCGGACGCCTCCGAGCACCCCCAGACGCTCGATTTTTGCCCGCAGCATGGTGTAGGCCGACTCGACCTCCTCCGTGGCATATTTCAGCCCGCTCCGATATTGCACCTCGTTATAATTGAGATCCTCGGTCCAGAGCGCCGTCTGCGACAGCTGCGCCCGCGTCGCCCGCGCATCCACCACCGGCAGCCGCCCTCCATTGCGCTCGTCGAACATGGTGATGAAAACCGGCGTATTGGGCAGGAGGGGTGCGCCGGCCACCCGCGTCCACTGCTTGTTGCCCTGGGGCGTCCGGTTGTTCTTGCGCTGCTCATACGCCAGGCCCGACTTGATCGTCGTCGGATAGCGCGTGGGCAGCCGGTAGAGCGAATTGAACTCCCCGGTCAGCGCCCAGCTCTGCTCGATTTCGTCGCGGATGGTGTGTTGCAGCAGACCGGTGTACGCGGCCAAGTCATGGATGCTCCGGCCTTCGGTCTGGGTGAATCTGGGGGACGACGGATCGGTGTTGTCGATCGTCCACCCGATGCTCGGAGCCCGCATCACCAGGGTCCCGCCATCGCCCTTGATGCCCACGCCCCGATCGATGTGCATGGAAGTGTGGGCCGCCTTGTAGTCGAGGTCCCATCGATCGAACTTGTTCTCTCCCCCGATGGTGACCGTCGGGGATGCGGCGATAAAGGAGGAGTGCGAATTGGTGAATTCAAGCTGGGAAGCAGCCAGGCCGCGGACCTGGGTCCGGTAATTGGTGAACCCGGGGAGGATCGTGCCCGTGCCGGTGGGCTGCCCGCTGGCATCCAGGGTGGCAATGGCCTGGTTGGTGAAAAAGCGGATCTGGCTGCGGTCGATCGCCGGCTCGTCGCCTTGATTGTAAATCGCGCCGAAGAACACCTTGCTGGCGTCCGACAGGCGGTACTCCAGTTTGACGTTGGCCGTCGTGATGTGACGATTGGCAATCTGGGTGATCGACCGG
>JACQWL010000501.1 GCA_016209255.1 Verrucomicrobiota bacterium | reverse complement strand
AGGGCTCGCGCTTGTCGCCAAGCCGAATGCTTCCGTCGAAAAGCGGCGCGTCGGCGAGCGACGGCCGTACACTTTGTTGAATTGTTACGGCTTTGCCCGCATTTTTCACACTCTCAGCGGTTTTGCCAATAACCTGGACGCTCCAAACGGCTGCGACCACGGCTACGATTTTCGAACACTGTGTGGCTGCGCATGAGAGCAGAGTGTGAAATGTCCAGGTTAGCCGGAGGGGAAATCCCAGTTTCATCCAATGATGAAACTCATCAGCGGTTCACCCCCAATCCTTCCCCCAAGGGATTCGAGGCGGTTCAAGGATTGGAAGTCCGTCTTCAGCCAATCTCTGAACGCTTCGAATCCTTGGGCCTATGCTTGGTCCTCTCCGCGCGCTCCGCGTTTGCACGCCTGGAGACCGAGGCAGAGGTGGGCACAAAAATGGGGGCAGAAAAATTCCCGTGCGGTCCCGCACATCCGCCAGCTTCTTGTGGTGCGCATCCGACACGTCGCGCTGAAACGGCGTCGGCTCGACTTTGTCGAGCGGCAGCACCGCCAGCAACCGCGGCTGCCCGGCGAACGCCAGGCGCTCGAACGGGAACTCCAACGCAAGATCCCCTACGCCACTGGCGGCGGCTTCATTCTGCACTCGGACCACTCGATCCCTTTCGGCGTGCGCTACGAACAATACCGCTGGGCCCGCCAGCGCGCCCAGGAAATCTTCGCGGTCGGCGCGGCTTCGCGTGAGCCCTGGATTAAAGCAACGAAACGACTTCCCCATTCGGAGGGAAGAGGATGTCCGCGCAAAGGCACGAAGCGCGGCCTCGGACCGCGTTGGGAGATTTCCGGGTCAGCCGCCCGGCCCCGACGCGCGATGGAAGAACTCCCGCTGCAACCGCAGTAGGAGCGGAAGCGAAGCCAACACTCCGATCAGATTGGGTACGGCCATCAGACCGTTGAGGGTGTCGGCAATGTCCCAGATCAGATGCAGCGAACCGGTTGCGCCCAGATAGACGAACCCGAGCCACGCCAGCCGGTAGGGAAACGCGGCCTTGGTGCCCAGCAGATACACAATGCCGGTTTCTCCGTAGTAGCTCCACCCAATCAAGGTCGAATACGCGAACAGCAGAAGTCCGCCTGTGACAATGAACCCCCCCCACATGCCCGGGAGCCCCGACTCAAACGCCTTGATCGACAGCGCCGCCCCCGTCAGCCCGCTGTTCCACACTCCCGTGACCATGATGACCAGGCCGGTGACCGTGCAGATCAGGATGGTGTCGACGAATACCTCGAAGATGCCGTACATCCCCTGGCGCACCGGGTGATCGGTAATGGCCGCGGCATGAACCATGGGCGCGCTTCCCAAACCGGCTTCGTTGGAGAAAAGGCCGCGCGCGATGCCCGAGCGCATTGCCATCATCATCGTGCTGCCGGCAAATCCGCCCACGGCTGCCGTGCCCGAAAATGCGCCGCTGAAGATCAGCCCGACCGCCTGCGGCAACTGTTCGGCGTGCAGCACCAGCACTGCCACCCCGCCGACCAGGTAGAACAAGGCCATGAAAGGCACCATCCATTCCGTCACCCGCGCAATGGATTTGATTCCGCCCAGAATGACCATCGCGGTGACCACGACCAGACCGATGCCGGTCACCCAGGTGGGCGTCCCAAAGGTGGTCCGCAGCGCGTCCGCCACGGAGTTGGCCTGAACCATGTTGCCGATGCCAAAGGCCGCCACCGCCGTCAGCAGCGCGAAGACGCTCCCCAGCCACGGCAGCCCCAGTCCCTTTTTCAGCACATACATGGCGCCCCCGCGCATCGTGCCCGCGCCGTCGACTTCGCGATAGTGCAGGGCGACGACAATCTCGGCATACTTGGTGCCCATGCCGAGCAACCCCGACACCCACAGCCAGAACACCGCGCCAGGCCCGCCAATGAATATCGCCGTGGCAACCCCGGCTATGTTGCCCACGCCCACGGTCGAGGCGAGGGCCGTGGCCACGGCTTGGAAGGGGCGGACGCTGCCTTCGCCGCCGCCGCGCTGGGTGATCTTTCCGAGCACTTCGCGCAGGGCGAAGCCCAGCCGCCGGAATTGCACTGCGCCGGTCAGAATGGTCAGCAGGAGCCCGACTCCCATCAGGAGTGCGATCATGGGCCAGCCCCAGACGTATCCGTTGACGGCCGTGTTTACGCGTTGAAGTGATTCAATCATATATATCCGAGCCGGACATTGCCCCAGATCCGCGACCGGGTGCAAGCACTGCAATGTTGCCAACCATGACGGCCCGTCCATCGTGCTGACATGAGCGCCAAAGAAGCACTGTTGGAAGAAATCCAAAAGCAGCCCGAGCCGGTGTTGCTGGAAGTGCTGCGCTACTTGGAAGCCGGCGGCTGCTTCTGCGCCCGGGATACCGGGCTCCATTCGATCTGAACTCCGGCGACACCGAAGCAGTTAGACCACAAAACCTCAACCATCCATGAAATACCTGGCCGCGCTCAGCGCGTTTGTTTTTGGCACCACAGTCCTGGCGCAGACCGCCCCCGCTCCCTCGGCGGCCGCCACCGCCATCGAAACGGTCAAATTGGAGGCCTTCAATGTCACCGGGACCAACATCAAGCGAGCATCCTCGGAGACCGTGCTACCCGTCACCATCGTCGGCGCGGACACGATCAGCGCGATCGATGCCCCGACGCCGATAGAATTGATTGCCACCTTGCCGCAGGCTACGAGCGTGCCATCGACCGAAGCCGGTTTTGGTGGCCTGGCGGCCCGCGGCGACGTCAACACCGTTGCGCTGCGCGGATTCAAGTCCGGGAACACGCTGATCCTGATCAACGGTCGGCGCATGGCGCCCGGCGCCTTCCCCTCGGTGGCTTCGGACGAAGGAGTCCCCGGACTTTCGGTGAACGTGAGCCAGCTGCCGAACCGGGGGCTTGGACGGATCGAGGTCCTGCGCGACGGCGCGTCGGCCGTATATGGCACGGACGCGGTGGCCGGCGTGGTCAACTACATCATGGCGCGGAATTTTCGCGGCACCGAGGTGGCATTGCGCTATGGCCTGACCGAATTCGGAGATGGCGTCCAGTCGCGGGCGACTATCACGCATGGGCGGGGTTTTGCCAACGGCAAGGGGTGGCTGTTAACCACCGTGGATTACCTCGATCGCAAGATCATCTACACCGGCGACCGGCCGTGGTCGGCCACGTCGGACATGACGAGCCGGGTGCCGGCGCCGTTCAATGACATCAACCAGAATCTCAGTTTCTTCAAATCGTCGGCTCAGGGATTCTATGGCATGTTCACCCTCGGACAGTTGGGAACCGACGGCGTAACGTTTGTCGCCGGTCGCCCGACGGGCGTGCCGGCCACACTGGCAAGCGCTGCGGGCGCAGTCTTCATTGTTCCCACCGGCGGGGGCAGCGTTGGCTTCAAGACGACCACCCCCAATCGCACCGGCCCCGAGAAGGAATGGTACTTTGATCAATCGCGCACACGGACTTTCAGTCCGGGGAGCAAGCGGCTGAGTTGGTTCACTCAGGCGGAATACAAGCTGCTGCCGAGCGTCACCGCCTTCGCCGATTTTAGTTTCTACCGGGCCGCCTCCAATGCGGTCCAGGAGGAGCAGAACGTGCTGCTCACCGCGGACGGAGCGTACTATGCGCCGGCGACAAACTACTGGAATCCATTTGGCGTTCGATTCTTCGATCCCCAAGGGCGGCCCAACGCCGACGGTACGCCGCGGCTGGTGGGCACGCCGGCGGCCGTGCGGATCGACAACCGGCGATTGCTCGACGGGGGCATCAGGCCCTTCGAAGTCACGGACACGGCGGTCCGCGGCGTGGCGGGGTTGCGCGGCAACCTCGCCAACACCTGGACCTGGGAAACGGCGGGCGTGTATTCCGCGACGAGGGCGGAGGACTTCACCTACAACATGTATCGGAAGTCGCTTTTCCAGCAATCGCTCAACCGCACGGACAACCAGTCCTACAATCCGTTCGGCCGGACGTTTGCCGTGCAGAACAACACGATTGTCGTGACCGGCGCCTTCACCAACCCGGAAGGCGTGCTCGCCCCGATGCGGGATGTCTTCCGCCGCTTTGGCAAAACGTTCCTGCTCTCAGGCGATTTTCGAGCCTCGGGCGAACTCTTCCGCCTTTGGCGCGGCAATTCGGTCGCCGGCGCCTTCGGCGGCGAGACGCGCCGCGAGACCTACGACGACACCCGCCCGCCATTTGCCGGGCCCAATCCGCCGAACTCAGGCCTGGATCCCACGCTGAACGATTTCTTCAATTTTTCCACCAATCCGGATCTGCACGTCAAACGCTCGGTGACGGCGGCCTACGCGGAGATCGCGGTGCCGTTCGTGGGCGAGCGCAACCGGCTGCCACTGGTGCAGGCCTTGGAGCTGACGGCCTCGGCCCGCTGGGAAAAATACGACAGTTTCGGCAGCACGATCAAGCCGAAGGTCGGCCTCAACTGGACCCTGCTTCCTTCGCTGAAGGTGCGGGGTTCTTATAACGAGGGATTCCGGGCGCCGAGCCTGCCGCTGATGTTCACCCAGACTATCCGGCGGGCGAGCACGGGAAACGATCCCTATCGCGGTCCGGTCACCAACCTCGTCTCGGACGGTTTCAATATCCGCACGACCATCGTCACCGGCAATCCGAGTCTGCAGCCCGAAGAATCCAAGGGCAAATCCGCGGGCATTGTCCTCGATGTGCCGCGGGTCAAGGGCCTGTCGCTGACCATCGACTACTGGGAAATCAAGCAATCGGGCGTGATTGCGGCCAGTGGCTCGGTCAACGACGATGTCACGGCGCTGGCCAAGGCGACGCAGGCCGCGATCGCCAGCGGCACACCCGTGGGGCAGATCGACCTGGGCTCTGGTACGGCCAACTACCAGGGCGACCCGGCGATGTTGCGCCTGCCGGTCACGCAGCAGGATCGCGACCTTTTTGCCGCCTACAACGCCGGCAAGCCGGCGTCGCAGCAACTCGCGGCGGTCGGCCCGATCAATCACCAGCTCTCCACCTACTTCAACCAGGCGGAGTTGTTCTCCAACGGACTGGACCTCGAACTCAACTACGCGACCCGGGAGACGGCGCTCGGCCGCTTTGCGTTCAACACCTCCTGGACGTATCTCATCGACCTCCACGCCTTCGACAAGCCCGGCAGCCCACGGCGGGAACTCCGGGCCCTGAACGGCACCGCGCTCTGGCGCGGGAGCAACACGCTGACGTGGCGGCGCGGAAACTGGGAAGCCAGCATCGCCAGCTTTATACATCGGAAAGTATGAGGACGCGGGCGCCACGGCGACCAATGCCCAGTACGAGGCCCTCGGCCGCCCCGGTTATCTTTCGAACACCGTGGATTTGGGCGCCATCCAGCATCGCTACATCGTTGATGACGCCATCCTCTTCAACGCGAGCGTGTCCTACCACTTCCACGGCGCCGGATGGTTGGGCAACACCACCTTGCGGCTTGGGGCCGTCAACCTCTTCAAGACTCCGCCGCCTCTGACCTCGGGCAACAACGGCTTCGATCCCAGGATTCATGGTCGCTTCGCGGCCGGGCGGACCTGGTCGATCGAACTCGTCAAGACATTCAAGTGACCAGGCACCGGAGGCCGCCGCGTTGATTCCCGTGACCATGCGTGGTCTGTTTCCACTCCGAACCGGATGTCGGCCCACTCCGGCGGCACGGGCAATGCTTTTCTTCGCCGTAACGTGTGCCGCGGGAGAACGGGCCGGCGCTGTCGCGGCCACGGCAGCCAGTCCCGCGGCGATCCCACAGGTGCGCGTCGTCCGGGACGTCGCCTATCTCGATCACGACCGGACCGAGAAACTGGATCTCTATTTTCCGCCCGATCTGCTCATTGCAACGACCTCGGGCACCGGAGAGGCGCCGGCGAGCACGCCGGTCCCGCCGCCTCGAGCCGCCGTCGTGTACCTCCATGGGGGGGGATGGGTTTCGGGCGACAAAGGACAGGCGCGCGACATAAACATGTCCGTTCAGCTCGCCCAGGCGGGTTACGTCTGCGCCAACGCGAACTATCGTCTCGGCCCCAATTCGTGGCCAACGAACCTGCTCGACTGCAAGAACGCGGTCCGGTTCCTGCGGGCCAACGCGGCGAAGCACCGCATCGATCCGAAGCGGATTGCGGTCGTCGGAACTTCGGCCGGCGCCCATCTGGCGCTGCTGCTGGGATTCACCGCCGATCAGCCGGACTTTGAGCCGGTGGCGCCCTATCCGGGAATCTCCAGCCGGGTGTCGGCCATCGTGGAACTCTACGGCGTCACGAACCCGCTGACGCGGCGGGCGGTGGACAAGGCGACGGGGGAGGCGACCGCAGAATGGGCCGACGCCAACACGCCCGTGGTGCTCGGCGCGATGCGGCAGGAGGATCCCGCTCGTTGGGCGCGCTTCGCGCCGGTGAATCACGCCGCGGCGCACTCGCCGCCCGTGCTCATCATCCACGGGCTGGCCGATCCGGTCGTCAGCTATCTGCAGGCGGTGGAACTCGCGAAAATTCTCGGGGAGAAAGGGGTCGAGCACGAACTGGTGCTCCTGCCGGGCGTGGTTCACCAATTCGACCTCCAGACAACGCCGCACCTCGGCGGCGCGGCGCTGCCGAGGGACCTTCGGCCGGTGGTGTACAATTTCCTGACCCGTCACCTGCGTGAGCCGCGGAATCCGTGATCATCGCGGCCGGGCCGCCACAACGCCAACCGCCGCCGGAGTTGCCGCGGAAAACGCCGCGGCGGGTGGCGGGCTCGCCATCGTACGCCGCCCGGCCGGCTGCATTCGGGGGGCGGAATTCAAATCCATGAAACCAATCAATGGTGCCCGGGCCGTTCTCTCGCTGCTGGTGGCGTTGCTGCTGCAAGGCGCCGTCTTCGCCGCGGGGGAAGACGGCCTGGTGACTGCTGCGCCGGAGTCCGTCGGCATATCTTCCGAACGCCTGAAGCGGATCCACGCCTTCGTGCAGGACCTCATCGATCGCGACGAGATTGCCGGGGCGGTCACGCTCGTCGCCCGCCGGGGCCGGATCGTCCACCTGGAGGCGCACGGCCTGCGGTACCGGGAGGAGAAGCTGCCCATGCAGCCGGACACGATCTTCCACCTCATGTCGATGACGAAGCCGATCGCGGCGACGGCGCTGATGATGTTGTGGGAAGAGGGACGCTTCCGGCTGGACGACCCAATCGCGAAGTGGATTCCGACGATTGCGACCAAGCACGTGCAGGTCGATGCGGCGAGCGGCCGGCTGGAGCCGCCGGTTCGCCCGGTGACGTTTCGGCACGTGCTGACCCACACCTCGGGGCTGCCTCAGCTCGGCGGGCCGTTCGGTTTTGGCAATGTGCCGCACGGCGACCAGGCGCCAAAGACGCTTTGGGAGGCGCTGCAACGGGCGGAGAAGGCCCCCCTGGTTTCCCAGCCCGGTGAAAAATTCCAGTACCCAAACTCGCTCGACTACGTGGCGTTGCTGGTGGAAAAAATCTCCGGCCTGACGATGGACCAGTTTCTGCGACGGCGGATTTTTGAACCGCTGGGAATGCGGGATACCTTTTACAACATTCCCCCGGAAAAGTTTTCCCGCGTGGCGGCGGTCTATGCCCCGGCGGGCAAGGGCATCGAGTTGTTCTGGAAGCCCCAACCGCAGGAGCCGACAACCTACTTCCCGGGCCGCGTGGGCCTGAGCGGCACCGCGACCGATTACTTCCGGTTTGCGCAAATGCTGTTGAACGGCGGGGAGTTGAACGGGCGGCGGCTGCTCGGGCGAATGACGGTCGATCTGATGCTCACCAACCAAATCGGCGACCTGCCGATCACCGTCCTCGGACCAGGCTACGGTTTCGGGCTGGGCGGGGCCGTGCTCACGAATCCCGCGAAGAGCGCGGACGCGCTTTCCATCGGGTCCTACTCCTGGGGCGGCGCCTACGGCACGCTGTTCTGGATCGACCCGACGGAGGAGCTGACCGGCGTTCTGATGGCGCAAATCTATCCTCCGGCCCGGTCAAATATTCGGCCCCTCTGGTCGGTGGTAGTATCGCAGGCCGTCATCGACCACCGGTCCGACCAGAAACCAAAGGTCATGGGGCGGAAGACACCACGCTAGCAGCCCGTCGGACTTACAAAAAACGGGTCAAGGATCGAAGCAAACAATCTGTTGAGCAAAATGCATGCCGAACCGACGGGCTGCTATAGGCCGCGCTGCGCGCGGCCCACTCTGCCTTTGCCAGATGATTTTTCCGGTGCGCGGCGTTGCCCGGGCGCACCGGAGCGGCCTTTTAGACCGTCGCGACGCCGTTTTTCGCGAGATCGAGGATGTGCAGCTGCCGTACGTTGTAGGCCAGACACACCAAGGTCCATTCCGTGGATACCTTCGAGAGGCCGCGGAGCAGAAACTGCCGAAAGCCCATCGCCGCTTTGATGATCCCGAACACCGGCTCGACGGTTTGCTGCCGCAGCTTGTAGACGGCTTTCCCTTCGGCGGTTTGCAACCGATGGCGCATCTTCTCCGCCAAGCTGGCCTCCGGCGCCGGCGCGACGGGATCGGGTTTCTTTTCCAGATCCGCGACCGTGCGATGGTGAGAGGTTTTCTCGACCGCCGCATACACCCTCGTCCCCGTCGGTATGCCGGCGGCAGTCTGCTCGATTTTTTGCACGGCTTGCTCGCTGTAGAATCCACTGTCAACGAGTACCTCGGACACCGGCCCGACTGCGGGGCCGATCCGACGGGGTCTGCGCCGATCCGACGGGGTCTGCCTGTTACATGTTAGCTTCCGACGTGACCGAGGTATTCTGTAACGTGTAACAGGCAGACCCTCTCGGATTGGCGGCCTCCCGGACATCAGGCGTTCGGCGGACAATTCCTGATCGGTGTATCGGTAGAAAATCAGATGGACTTCGAACGGCGGTCGAACGCGAAAAGAACGCAACCCCTGAAGAGACGGATGTCGAAAACGGCGAAGCCGCCCGATGCCCGGATGGGAGGCAATTTCCTCCAGGGTTCGCCACACAGCGTCGAGGTACCTCCGCGCGACCGTTTCACCCGCTTCCGCGAGGTACCATTGATATTGGTGATCGAAGTCGCCGAGAAAACCGTCCGCGCGTCGGAGGCTGAGACTCACGCACTGCGGCGTGCTCGATGTTCGCGCAGCGCCCGTTCTGCCACGGCTTCGAGATCGGCCTTGCCGAGCGGAGAGTGCGGCCCCTGAACGGCCTTGAGCAACTCAGTTTCCAGCTCCGGGCTGTCTTCCTCCAAGTCGAGGACCTTTTCGTCCAGCCATATCCGCAACCGTTCCTGCTCGTCGTGGTCGAGTTGCAGGATGGCTTCTTGGACTTCCGCCAGCTTCGTCATGAAAAATAAGCTATCCAGCCAGCGAGGACGGGCAATCGGAAAATCTGGATGGAACCTCGTTGGTCTCCTGCTGCGGATTCGGGGTCATGCCGCCGATCGGGAGATCGAGTGCAACATTCATTCGAATTTGGGCAAATCGCGCGCCACTAACCTGAACGTTGGGACACCATCTGCGTCAGTCACAGTTTGATTCGTTTTCATCGCCCGCAGGCACGACAGAACTGCCGGTGGAAAATCCTGAACTCCCGATCCGCGGCTGGACCGCCTGCTATGTGCGCCCACCCGTTGAGCCGCGCAACCTATTGGTGGGTGCAGGGGCGTCGCTCGCCGACACCCGTTTTCACGCCGCATAAAGGGCGTCGGCAAGCGACGCCCCTACTTCTTCAACTGCTCGTACTTCTTCTGGTATTTCTCGTAGAGCCGGGTGTGGCGGCTGGAGAGATCGATGCGGGCGCCATCGATGTAGGCCTGCTCGACGCGCGTCGGGATTTCGAGCGGATCGCCGTCGGTGACGATGAGCGTCGCGCGCTTGCCCACTTCGATTGACCCGAGTTCCGCGCCCGCCCCGAGCAACTGCGCCGGATAAAGCGTGATGGCCTTCAGCGCTTCCGCCGGCGGCAGCCCGTACGCCGCGGCCTTGCCGGCCTGATACGGCAGGTTGCGGTCGGCCATCGGACTGCCACCGTCGTTGGCGATGCAGAAGCGCACGCCGGCGGCGAAAAGCTTTCCGGGATTGGCGTAACTCGCATCATACGGATCCTCGCGGCGCAGCGGCAGCGTGAGCACGGGGCTGACGATCACCGCGATGTCGTTCGCCTTGAGCAGGTCGGCGGATTTCCACGCCTCGGTGCCGCCCACGAGCGTGATTTTCAGTTTCTCCGCCCGCGCCCACGCGACCGCGGCCTCGATCTGTTTCTGCTCGTCGGCGTGCACGAACACCGGCCGCTCGCCGCGCAGCACCGGAATCATCGCCTCCCAGCGCGAGTCGAGCTCGACCGGTTTTCCCGCACCCTCCTTTGCCTTCAGATACGCGCGCGCCGAGGCAAATGCCTCGCGCAGCCGCTTGATGTTTTCGGCGATGGTGCGTTCCTGCTCGGCCACCGGTCGGGCCGCGTTCGGGTCGCGATTCACCGCCATGGCCGGCCAGTAAACGTGCAATGCCACCGCCGCGCGCAACGTGAGATCCTCCCACGTCCAGCCATCCATGCGAATGAGCGTCGAGGTGCCGGCGATCAGCCCGGTTGAAACCGGCACACTCAGCGCGGTGAGGATGCCATTGGCCCGCGAGACCGGGATGTGATCGCTGTCGGGATTGAGCGCGGGTTGCGCCCGCGCGTTCGGATTCAGCGTGCCGGTCTCGGCGAGATCGACGGAGCCGCTCACGGAGCTGATCTCCGTCAACCCCATGCCCGTGCAGGCGGAAATCAGCCCCGGGTAGACGTGCCTGCCCGTCACGTCCACCACCTGCGCATCCTTCGGCGCGGCGAGTTTTTGGCCGAGGGCGGCGATCTTCCCGTCCCGCAACAGCACATCGGTGGCCGGCAAATCCGCGCCGCTGACGGTGTGGACGGTCGCGCCACGCAGCAGCAGCGGTTTGCCCGGGCGCACCGCCGGAATCGAATCGGACGCGCGCGCCGCGAGCACGGCACACGCGACCGCCGCCGCGCAGCGGAACGCACGGGCGTGGTGCCTTAACCGTATCCATACAGGCGAATCCGGAGAACATGCGTAGCTGCCGAGGCTTGCCCGCCTTGGCGGGTGACGAGGCAGTCGTCGCCGGTTCACCTCACGTCCCGCCTCCTTACGTCGGCGGCTACGGTCGAGTGCGCGAGTGCGCCTTGACTCCGGGACGGTCGTCGCGAATTTCGGCGCCGCGCGCAGGGAATGTTTATTGCAGCGCATGGGTCGTGCAGTTGAGGGCGTCGGCACCGTCGTGGTAGATGGATTGGTGTTCGCGGGCGTGGCGGGCCTCGATGGCTTCGAGCAGCCGCAGCACCGCGGGCGGCTCGGCCGCGGCGGGCGCATCGCCGCCGCGGCGGGCTCCGGTGGCGGGTCCGCCACCCGCGAGCGTCCGCATGCGTTCGGCCAGCGCCTTCTGCGCGAGGGCTTCGCGCTCCGTCGTCGCGGCGGCGCGCAGGGCCGCGTCGTCCTCGAGCGAAAAATAACGGCGGCCGTCAATCCAGGTCTGCTCGGCCCGGGTGTAGGTGGAGAGCGGGCTCCCGCTCCAAATCACGAAGTCGGCGTCCTTGCCGGGCTCGAGCGAGCCCACGCGATCGTCTATGCGCAGTTGCTTCGCGGGGTTGAGCGTGACGAATTTCAGCGCCTCGTCCTCGGGCACGCCGCCGTATTTCACCGCCTTCGCCGCCTCGGTGTTGAGCCGGCGGGCGAGTTCGTTGTTGTCGGAGTTGTACGACACCACGACGCCCGCCGCGCGCATCATCGCGCCGCCATGGGGGATCGCGTCGGCAACCTCGTATTTGTAGGCCCACCAGTCGCTGAAGGCCGAGCCCCCGGCGCCGAGCTTCGCCATCTCGTCGGCGACCTTGTAGCCTTCGAGGATGTGCTGAAAGGTCGCGACGGTGAGTTTCTCGCGCTGCGCGAGCCGGATGAACATCAGTACCTCGTCCTGTCGGTAGGAGTGGATGTGCACCACCCGCTCGCCCTTGAGAATCTCGAGCGCCGCCTCGAGCCGGAGGTTGCGCCGCGGCGGAAGCGGGGCCCTGCCGTCCTTGAACTCCCGCCCGGCGCGCTCGTAGTCGCGCGCCTGCGCAAACGTGTCGGCCATGATCTGCTCCACGCCCATCCGCGTCTGCGGATAACGCACCGGTGTCCCGGCCGGCGGCGTGAAGTTCGAACGCTTCACGTTTTCGCCCAGCGCGAATTTCACGCCGGGTTTCGCGCCCGCGAACTTCAATTCCTCGGGCGGCGCGCCCCAGCGCAGTTTGATGACCTGGTTCTGCCCGCCCATCGGATTGGCGGAACCGTGCAGCAGGTTCGCCACAGTGAGCCCGCCGCCGAGCTGGCGATAAATTCCGACATCCGTGGCGTCGAGCACGTCGCCCACGCGCACTTCGACCGACACGGCGCTGGTGCCCTCGTTGACCCCGCGCGAGATCGCGGTGTGCGAGTGGCAGTCGATGAGGCCGGCGGTGAGGTGCCGGCCGGTCGCGTCGATCACGACGGCGCCCGCGGGCGCCGCGAGGTTTTTCCCGATCCGCTCAATCCTGCCCGCGTGCACGAGCAAGTCGCCGCCGGCGATGCGGCCTGCCGGGCCGCTCGTCCAGATCGTGGCGTTCTTCACGAGCACCCACCCGGGTTGCGCGGGGATGCCCTTGCGGCCATACGCGCCGGCGGGCCACGCATCCGTGGTCGCAAGGAACTTTTCCTCGCGCGGCGCGGGTGCGGCGGGTTTCTCGGCGGCGGCGGTGCGCTCGGCGCTCCAGCGAAACGCGGTGCCGTCGGGCAACAGGCCCGTGCCCTCGATCATGCCGCCGGTCACCGTGCCCGCGAGCCGCACCGTGCCTTTCGCGTCGGCGCCCTGAAACACGTCGGCCGGCGCGAGCAGCGTGAGCTGGTTGCGCGACTGCGCGAGCGTGAGGTCCTTGCCGCCGAGCCGCGCCCGCGGCCGGCCGCCGGTGGCGGGGGCGGTGGGGCCGGTGGGACCACCGCCCGGGCGGCTTTCGATGCGCAGCTCGTCCGGCGCCGTCGCGCCGCGCCACGCGACCGTCCACGTGCCGCGCGCGTCGACTTTTTGCGCCGCCTCCGTCTCGAAATGAATTCCATCCACCCACACGTCGGTGATTTCCGCGGTGCTGTCGGCCGCGAAGAGATCGCCGGTCGCCACGATCAGGTGGCCGAGCCTGCCCGGCGCCAGCGTGCCGACGAGATCGGCCACGCCCAGCATCTGCGCCGGCGCCGTCGTGACCGCGGCGAGCGCGGCCTCGGGGGCGAGCCCGCGTTTGATCGCGAGACGGACGGCGGGCCAGAACTGCGAATCCGGCGTGCGCAGCCCCGCGGTGGTGAACGCCACCGCCACGCCCTTCGCCGCCAGCCGCCCGGCGTTGGCCGGCGCGAGTTCCCAGTGCTGGAGCGTGGCGAGCGAGACATCGGCGGCCTTCTCCGGCGTTTCCACCTCGGGCACAGCGGGGAAATTCAGCGGGACGATGACCGGCGTCTTTTTCGCCGCGAGCGCCGCCGCCATCCGATACTCCGTGCCGCGGCCGCGGAGGACGAGCTTGAGTTTGAACTCGCCGGCGATTTTCTGCGCCCGGAGGAGATCGAGTTCATCCGCCGCGTCCATCACGACCGGCTTCGCGGCGGTGACGTAATCGAAGAGCGCGTGGAGCGAGGCGTTTTCCTCGGGGCGCTCGATGGCGGGATTCTTCCCGTGGGCGTCGAGGGCGGCGCGCAGCCACTGCGCATCGAGCATCGTCTGCCGGATGAGCGCGATGCAGCCCATGAGCGAGCCGGGGTAGCCGCCGTCGCGAAAACCGCCCACCTCGAACGCCACGTGCTGCGCCACGCGCGCCCGCACCAGCGTCGCATTGGGCGCGCGGCCGCTCAGGCTCACCAGTGCGCTTTCGCCGCGGAAGATGCCGCGGCCAGGCGTCACCACGGCGGACGCGAAGCCGAGCTCGCGCAGCGCCGTCGCGCCGCGGTCGTCGGCCACGAGCACTTTCGCGACATCGCGCTCGGGTGTGACGCGCGCGTTCCAGGATCGCGCTGCCGCGGCCGGCGCGATCGTCTCGGTCGGCGTCGTCGGCGCCGCGCCGCGTCCGCCTCGCCCGCCGCGTCCGCCCTCGCCCGGCGTCGCCGTCGCCGGCGCTTTGAGCGCGGCCGGCAGATGCACTTCCGCGAGCGGCTCGACGAGGCCGGCGTAAATGGTCTTGCCCTCGGCCGGCCACACGCGGGCGTCAGCGGGCACGTTCACGTCGGCTTCGGGGCCGACGGCGGCGATCAAGCCGTCGCGCAGGACCACGGTGCCGCGCTCGATGGCCGCGCCGGGCGCGGTGACGATGCGCGCGCCCGTGATGGCGTGGACGCGCGGGCTCGCATCGCGCAAGCCCTCGACGGGCGCGGTGGGCAGCTGCGCATGCACCGCCCAGGGGGCGGCCAGAAAGACCATGTGGGCAAACCACACCGCCGCCAGCGGGCGCGCAGCGCCGGGTGAAGCACTCCGATCAGTGAAGTTGGGCATGGGGCAAGCGCCGGGTTCTGGCGTGAGGCGCGAGGCAAGGCACTGCCGATGGCACTGGCAACACCGTTTTTCCCCCGCGCCGCGCGGCTCCGGTCGGTGTTTCCGCCCCGCCGGCGGTTTGCCACTTCACGGCTCCTTGAGCAGCCCCTGAATCGCGTGTTCGATCCGGCCGATCAGCACAGTCAGGCTGCACGCGCGAGTTTGGCAGGTCACAGGACTTTCGGTGGCGGGGAGCGCACACCGGGTGCGCTCCACACTTGCCTCGGTGCAGTTCCTGCGGCCTCGCCTGCTAGTCGCATGGACAAGGAGACCGTCATCAATGCCCTTACCCTTTGAATCCGGTCACCCAACGGCCTGAAAGTCTGAGCGAAATCGCGGAGGACGCCGATACCATCGAGGCGTGGGGCCTCGCGCTGGGCGATTTTCTCGACGAGATCGCCTTCCGCCGCCGGCGGGGATTGCCGATCGCCTCCTGCCTGCAAGTTGCGCCGCCGCTCTTGCGGGGAAGGTTTACGCAAGGGGAGCTGGCTGACGCGTTTGCGGCCGCCTTGGCCGAACAGCTCGCGGCGGAGCACTTGCAAGCGCCTGCGCCCTGCTGGACCCGGGAGCGCGAGCGCTTCCTCGCGTCCCCCTGGTTTGCCGACGAATCGCCCAAGCTGCGCGAGTATCTGCGCGCGACCACCCCGTCCGCATTTAGGGAGCACGGGGTCTACATCGACGCGATTTCGTTGAGCCGCGCATAGAGATGGAGCCAGCCTCGCATCAGACATTCTTGGCCTGCGAACGGAAAGTGAAGGAGGCGGTTGGCGGGACCTCGACCGAGCAAAACCCCGTGCACGCCTACAAGAAGCCCGCCAACCTCGTCGTCGCCGGATTCGTTCCAGCGCGATCAGGCACGTGCTGTCGCTGACGACAATCTGACTCACCCGCGCATTTGCCCGCGCAAATGATAAAGCGGGTTCCCGCCAGCGTCGCGGAAGTTCGTGCCGTTGGGCGGCGATGGCAAACCGCGTGGAGCATCCCGACTTCGCCGCTCTCGGTCGCGACCTTGCGACGCTAATCGGATTCATCAACGGATGAATCCTTGTTCCGGTGCTCCGACTCATCGTCGCAGCCGCCAGGCTTCGGTCCCGCCAATCGCAGGCTTTGCCCGGTCTGCGATTAGCAGACCCCGTTACACCCCTGACCTGACGACCTAAACCGTTGTTGCCGCACCTCCCGGGCGGAGGTAAGAACCAAATGCTGGCCATGACCGTCGACCAAGTCCGTGCCATCCTCCACGGCGCCGAACCGTTCACCCTCCGCCCGTTGAGCGGCCGTGAAGACCGGGTGGAGCACTTCCGACTTCGTGGCGGCCAGCTTTTCCACTGGCAATGAATGCCCGATACAGTAAGGCCTTCGGCATGAACGTAGCGGAACTCAGGGATTTTGCGGAACGGCAGCCGTTTCGGCCGTTTACCGTGCGCTTGTCCAACGGTGCGCAATACACTTTCAGTGAACCGCGAAACCTCGGTGCGCCGAAGGACTGGCACATGATCATTTTCTTCGGGGAGTCGGATTGGACTTTGATTGACACGGAGAACATTACTGAAGTCATCGCGCGTTAGCACGCCCGCCAGCAGAAGTTCGCCGAAACGCCGCCGGGGACCGAATGGGGCAGCTCGAATCGATCGACAGCGCGAAAGAGCCGGCCGCGTGACGACTTCCCCCTCTCCGCGGAAATCATCATGAACCCCAGAAATCCGATCTCGTGCCTTGCCCTGCTGGCGGCCGCGCTCGCGTCGTTGAGCGCGCAGCCGCGTCCCGATCCCGCCCTGCCACGGCTCGAAAAACGCGGCGCCGCGACGCCGCTCATCCTCGAGTCGCAGGCCCGGGGCACCATTGCCGCCGCCGCCGGGAAAAACCAATCCGGCAGCGGCCCCCGCTTCTCCGGCCCGAACCCGGGCGTCCAGCACGTGAAGCTCTACCGTTATCGGTGACCGGCGTCGCCCGGACGCGGGACCGGAATTGCCATCGACAAGCCCGCGGAGTCCCGAAGCATGGGCCCCTCCATGGGACAGCTTGAACATCTCTTTGCGCAGAACCGCGCGTGGGCTGACGCCATTCGGGCGCGAGATCCGGAGTTCTTTCTGAAGCTCTCGCGGCAGCAATCGCCGGAGTATTTGTGGATCGGTTGCTCCGACAGCCGCGTGCCGGCGAACGAGATTGTGAACCTGCTTCCAGGCGAACTGTTCGTCCACCGGAACATCGCAAACGTCGTGGTGCACACGGATCTAAACTGCCTGGCCGTGATGCAGTTCGCGGTCGATTTGCTGAAAGTGAAGCACATCATCGT
>JACQWL010000522.1 GCA_016209255.1 Verrucomicrobiota bacterium | reverse complement strand
CATTCCGAGCGTCTGGCGATTCACCGGCGAAAACCGCGCCGAGACCCGCACCGAGATCAGCCGCGGCTACGGCGTGCGCTGCAATTTCTCCGGCCACGATCTGCACGGCCTCGTCTTCGGGCCCGACGGCAAAATCTATTTCAGCAACGGCGATCGCGGCGCCACGGTGCGCACGAAGGAGGGCGGCACGATCGCCGTGCCCGACACCGGCGCCGTTTTCCGCTGCAATCCCGACGGCACGCAGATGGAACTCTTCGCCTGGGGCCTGCGCAACCCGCAGTCGCTCATCTTCAACGAGAGCGGCGATCTCCTCACCGGCGACAACGATTGCGACTACGGCGACGAGGAGCGGCTGGTGCACGTGGTCGAAAACGGCGACAGCGGCTGGCGCGTCGGCTACCAGTTCGCCCCGCTCGAAAAAGCCGGCCCGTGGAACACGGAGAAAATGTGGCACCCCCGCCATGAAGGCCAGTCCGCCTATATCATCCCGCCGATCTGCAACATCGAGGACGGCCCCTCCGGCATCGCCTACTATCCGGGCACCGGGCTGAACGCCACCTACGCGGGCAGCATTTTCATCACCCACTTCAAGGGCGGCATCGCGCGGAGCGGGATCCACACCTACAACCTCAAGCCGAAGGGCGCGACCTACGCCGTCGCCGACGCCAAACCGTTCCTCACGTCCGCCCTGCCGACCGACGTGAAATTCGGTCCCGATGGTCGGCTCTACACCTCCGACTGGGCCGACGGCTGGCCGAAATCCGCCCGCGGCCGGATTTACGCCATCTCGGATCCGCAGCACGTCAACGATCCGATCGTCCGCGAAACCCGGCAGCTGATCGGCGGCGACTGGACGAAGCGCGCGAATGACGAGCTCGCGAAGCTCCTCGCGCACGCCGACTGGCGCGTCCGGCTCGAGGCGCAATACACCCTCGCCGAGCGCGGCGCCGCGAGCATCCCGGTGCTGGCACGCATCGCTACGACCGCTACTCCCGTAGGTCAGGTCTCAGACCTGACCCACCTCGCCCGCCGCCACGCCATCTGGGGTCTCGGGCAACTGGCCGCGACCAACGCGTCCGCCCTCGCCCCGCTGCGTCCCCTCTTGCGCGACGCCGACGCCGAGGTCCGTGCCCAGTCGATCAAGGTCCTCGGCGATCACCGGGCGCGCGATCAAGCCGACGCTCTCATCGCCGCTCTGGACGACAAACATCCCCGTGTGAAGTTCTTCGCCGCGCAGTCGCTCGGCAAACTCAAGCACGCCGGAGCCGCCCCCGCGCTGCTCGCCGCCCTTCGCGCCAACAACGACACGGACAACTACCTCCGCCACGCGCTCGTCATGGGCCTCGTCGGGGGCAACAACGTCGCCGCGCTCACCGGCGCCATCGGCGACCGCTCGCGCGCCGTCCGTCTCGGCGTACTGCTCGCGCTCCGCCGGCTCGGTCGTGCCGAAGTCGCAAAGTTCCTCGCCGATTCCGATCCGTGGATCGTCCGCGACGCCGCCGTCGCGATCAACGACGAGCCGATCGCCGCCGCGATGCCTGCGCTCGCCGCGTTGATCGACCGGCCGCTCACCGACGAGCCCGTGCTCTTCCGCGTGCTCAACGCCCACTTCCGGCTCGGCCAGCCGGCGAACGCCGCCGCGCTCGCGAAGTTCGCCGCGCGCGCCGACGCCCCCGCCCGGCTCCGCGCCGAGGCCCTCGCACAGCTCGCGCTCTGGCCCAAGCCACCGCAGCGCGACCGGCTCGTCGGCGTCTTCCGGCCGCTTGGCCTGAGCTTGTCGAACGGGCTTGCCGAAAAGACCCGCGATCGCGCCGTCGCCGTCCGCGCGCTCGAGCCTGTTATTCCAAGCCTGCTCGCCGCCAACACACCCTCCGCCGTCCAGACCGCCGCGCTCGCCACGTTGCAGGCCCTCGAAATCGCCGGCGCCACCGACACGCTGTTTGCCGTCGTCAGCGACGACGCGCAATCCGGCCCGACCCGCGCCGCGGCCCTCGGCGCACTCGACAAGATCAAGGACCCGCGCCTCGCCGACGCCGTGCAGCGCGCGGGCGCGTCCTCGTCTCCCGAACTCCGGCTCGCGGCCCTGCCGATCGCGGCGCGCCTCTCGCCCGACACCGCCGCGCCCGTGCTCGCCAACCTCGTCGCCCACGGCACGCCCGCGGAAAAACGGACGGCGTTCCGCTCGCTCGGCAATCTGCGGCATCCATCGGCCGACGAACTGCTCGCCGGGCAGTTGCGCCAGCTCGCGGAGGGGAAGGTCGAGGCCGGCGTCCAGCTCGAATTGCTCACCGCCGCCGGCCGGCGCAGCGATCCGGCGATTAAGGAACTCCTCGCCCAACGCGAGGCGGCGCTCGCCGCCAGTCCCGATCCGCTGGCGCCCTATCGCGTCGCCCTCGAGGGCGGCGACCCGAGGCGCGGCGAGCGCATCTTCCAAAACCAGCCCGTGCTGGCGTGCATCCGCTGCCACCGGGCGGGCGGGGATGGCGGCGACGCCGGTCCGAACCTCGCGCAGATCGGCGCGAAATTCTCCCGCGAATACCTCTTGGAGTCGATCGTGAAGCCGAACGCCAAAATCGCGCCCGGCTTCGACACGATTGTCCTCACGCTCAAGTCCGGTGGCGCCGCCGCCGGCGTCGTGGCGAGCGAGACGCCCGACACGATCACGCTGCGCAACGCGGACAACAAGGTGATCGCGGTGAAGAAGTCCGACATCGCGAAACGCGAGGGCGCGCCCTCGTCGATGCCGGAGATCTACGGCACGATTCTGACGAAGACGCAGCTCCGCGATGTCGTCGAATATCTCGCCGGTCTCAAGGACCAGGATCAGCCGGTCCGGAGCGAAGACGCCAACCGGCCGCGCGCGTTGCGGGGCATCGGCGAGTAAGACGTCGGGAAAACGCAGTTGAGGCCGCGGATTTCCTGGCGTTCCGCAGTCGCAACCAACTGAACCAAGACAGTTTTAACCGCTAATCCCTGGTCGCCTTCGGCGCCGCCGCAGGCGGGTAAACTTCGCTAATCCCTGGTCGCCTTCGGCGCCGCCGTAGGCGGGTAAACTCCGCTAATAAAATCCCAGAAACCGCCTGCCACCTTCGCGCTTCGTCGATTAGACGGAGCACGCACGTTATTATCCGCCTTTGATTCCGAATATTAGCGAAGTTTACCCGCCGTTGGCGGCGCCGAAGGCGACCAGGGATTAGCGGTTCCAAATGGTTTGTGAGAAAGTGCACGCAGCAAAACAACCCGTTCAGAGATAGGCAGATGCCTTTATCCGCTTCATCCGCGTTATCCGCGGTTAAATGTTTGGGGCATTTTCTCTCGGCTCGCTCGCCTCCGGCGGGCGTGTGCGCCTCTCGTGCATCGCGGCGTGCGCCGCGCCAGGGGGAGTTTGTGGTTTGCTCCAGCTGCTTGGATCCCGCAAAGACGATCCGTCCGCCCGATTCTACTAGGCGTTTGCAGAATATTTTTTCAAAGCACCCCGGACGCGAATTGCGCCTCGACAGCGCCCCGCAAGAGGTTTGGCAATGGGGACAGT
>JACQWL010000521.1 GCA_016209255.1 Verrucomicrobiota bacterium | reverse complement strand
GCTGAAAGCGGTGCTGGGGTAGCCCCTTTTGATCTGGCTCCAGTTGAATCCAGCGCACGGGTGTCAACGGACGAAGCGCGGAAGCCGCGCAAGCCGGAAGGAGTGCGCCCAATTTTGATCCATGGATCAAAATCGACCGCCTTGACGTAAAAATGAGGGCACGCTCGGCGCAAATCGTGGATGGGCACTGGTTCGCTGCACTCATGCGTCACAGAATCACGCCGATCTGGGCTGAAGTCGCGCGATTAGGAATGCAGAAACTAGCGACTAGCGGCCTGACCCTCTTGGCCGCCCGAAGCGACGCGATGCTCGCCGTTTTCCAGCCGCCCAAGCAGCCGCAGCAATCCATCGAGGATCGTCAGCGGATGTGGCGGACAACCGGGAATGAAAAGATCCACGGGTACGACCGCCGCAGCGCCGTCACACACCTGCGGATGGCCGACGAACGGTCCGCCCGCGATCGCGCACGCGCCCACGGCGATCACGATCTTCGGGTCCGGCACCGCCTCCCAGGTTTTCTGCAACGCCAGCCGCATATTTTGCGAAACCGGGCCGGTGATGAGCAATCCGTCCGCGTGGCGCGGCGACGCCACGAACTGGATGCCGAAGCGGCCCAAGTCCCAGCCGATTGTTCCGAGCACGTTCGTGTCGGCCTCGCAGGCATTGCAGCCGCCCGCGCTCACCTGCCGCAACCGCAGGGAGCGGCCGAATATCCGCCGCAGTTTTTCGTCGAGCACACCCGCGAGCCGCAGCTCCTCCCCGCCCGGCTGGCCCAGCACCAAATCCTCGCGCCGCCGCACCGCCATGCGGTGATCGCGTGTCTGGGTGATGGCGTCCGCCGGACACGCCGCGATGCAGTCCGTACAAAATATACACCGCCCGAGATCGAGTGCCACGGGTACTCCGGAGGGCCGCGTGATCGCCTGAGTCGGACACACGGGAACGCACGCACTGCAGCCGTCGACACACTTCGTCGCGTCGACCCGCAGCGCGCCGCCGTGGCGGTCCGGCAGCGCCGGCGGCGGGCCATCCGGGTACGCCATGGTCTCGCAGCCGCGCTTCAACCGATGAGTGATGGTATCGAGGGCGAACATGGCAATCCTATGGCCCACGGAACACACAGAACACACGGAATCGAGATGCTCTTCCGTGTATTCCGTTTGTTCCGTGGGCAAACATCCCGTTGAATTGGCTGAGCGGCAGTGGAATTGGATTCATCCGGAATCTTTCCTCACAAGTCGAACCCGCAATACGACAGGTTGAAACTCTTGTTGCAGAGCGGAAAATCCGAGATCGCCTGGCCGCGGAGCGCCAGCGCCAGACCCATCCAGTTGTGGAACGAGGGATCCACGATTTTGTAGCGGCGGAAGCGGCCCGCCGCATCCGTCAGCGCCACGTGACACACCTCGCCGCGCCAGCCTTCCACCAGCGCCACCGCGAGCGTGTCGGGAGCGGACGCCGGAAGTTCGCCCCGGATTTCGCCCTCCGCCGGCGAAGCGAGCTGGTCGAGGATGAACTGGCCGGAGCGCTGCACTTCGAGTGAGCGCACCCGCGCGCGCGCAAATACGTCGCCGCCCGGCCACACCGCCACGGGCACTTGCGCCATCCGATGCCAGCCCGCCGGATGGTCGTAACGCACGTCGCGGACCAGTCCGCAGGCCCGCGCCGCCGGCCCCACCAGGCCGATCCCGGCGGCCTGCGCGGGGAAGATCGTGCCGGTGTTCTCGAAACGGGCGCGCACCGAGGCCGCATCCCAGAGCCACGCGGCGGCCTGCTCGACCTCGGCGAGCGCCGCCGACAGCCGGTCACGCATTTGCGCCGCGCGCTCCGGCTCCAAGTCGTGCCGGCAGCCTCCCGGCCGAACCAGGCCGCGGCCAAAACGGTTGCCGCAGAGGAGGGCCGTCAGGTTGAGAAAATCGCCGCGGATCTTGCCACAGGCCGAGGCCGTGGGCAGGAACGCGACGTCGCCGGCCAGCGCGCCGAGATCGCCGGTGTGGTTGGCGAGCCGCTCGAGCTCGAGCGCGATTGCCCGCAGCCATTGGGCCCGCAACGGAGCCTCGCCCCCCGCGAGGGCCTCCAACACCGTCGCATGCGCGGTCGCATGCGCGATCGTCGTGTCGCCCGCGACCGTTTCCATCTGGCTCATCGTCGCGCGGTGCGGCCCGCCGGCCATCGCCTCCTCGACCCCGCGGTGCTGGTAACCAAGGGCGATTTCCAGGTGCAGCACTTCCTCTCCCGCGCACTGGAAACGGAAATGGCCGGGCTCGATGATGCCCGCATGCACCGGCCCGACCGCGACCTCGTGGACTTCACGGCCGTCGACCCGGAAAAAATCGCCGTTAACCGGCGCGGTCCCGGCACTCCGGCGCACCGGTTTGAGCCACGGATGACCTTCCGGCGTGAGGCCGTGCTGCTCCCAGATTTCGCGTTCGAACAAATGCGCCTGGGCGTGCGTCGCGGTCAGAGCGGGATAGCCGCCGGACAGCGGCGCGCTGCGGCCGACTGCGAGGGTGTTGTCCCCGTCGAAAGCCAGCACCGTCACCAAGCGGGTCGCTCCGTTCTCCGGCACACCGAACCACGCGCACAACCGCCCGCCGCGGTCGAGTCCCGCCGCCGTGGCCGCAACGAACGCTTCCACCGGCCACTCCGGCACCTCCGCCCACGGCAGACTCGTGGCGTTGCCCAGCAAGGTGAATTCCAAGGCCGCATTCATGCGTTAGCCCGGATACCGGTCGAGTCGCCCGATGGCCAGCAGGATCCCGTGCAGCAGCGCGTGCGGATTGGGCGGGCAACCGGGAATGAAAACGTCGACGGGAATGACCGCGTCCACCGCGCCGCAGGTGGCGTAGTTTTGGTCGAAGATGCCGCCGCGGTGCGACAGGAGGACTCGTCGCGGAACTCAATGGCTCCGGTGGGGCAGACGGTGGCGGCCGCCCGGGCGTCTTTCCACTTTACCCAATCGATCTCCGGCCGGCCGCGCGCCCGGCTGGACACTTCCGCTGGCGTCTGCGGATAGCTCGTGGTGACGACGCCGGTTTTCAGACTTTGGCGCAGGGTCTCGAACATCTGAAGCCGCATTCTGCGCAAGTGTCGGAAAGAAAGCAAGGGACCGGCAGCAGCCCTGCGCGCTGCGAAAACCCAAAAAAATTGGAATTTTCCCGGCCCCAAGTGCCGGCTAACCCGGTTATTTCATAGCCGACGCGGTTTTTCGATTTTTTCCGTGATGGGGTTCGAAAAGGACCGGTGTCCGGCCTGTATTTCGTGGTTGGCGCGGCCCGACAGCGTTGCCGGTGCCAAGATTCCGTTGTTCTGCGGGGCGTGCCGACGCTCCGCCGATCCGGCGCGAATCACGCGCCGGTTTTTTGCGATCTGGGGTCCGCGGCTATCCGTCCGCGGACGCCAGCCGCATCAGCCGGGCGTGACAGAGCCGAAACAAGTCCGGCCGCGGATAGGCGCTGCTGAGTTGGATATATACCCGCCGCACGCTCACCGTTACCCGCGCGGCCACTTTCAACAATTTTAACCGGATGGTGCCGGCGGTCGCCCGCGCCAGCTCCGTGCCCTGACAGCCCAACGTCCGCAGTCGCTCGATCAGCAGATACGCGAAGCTCGCCAGCCAGAGGCGCAGTTGGTTGCTGGCCAGAAAGTGGGTGCTCAACTTATCGGCTTCCAAATCCAGGACCTGCTGCTTGAGGACGTTTTCCTATGGGCATCTGCCCATAGGAAAACCTATGTGGAGCTTCCAACTATGTGCAGCTGCTGGCTCAAGTCCGCGGCAAACGCGGCGGAATTGGGGATGGATCGCTGCACATAGTTTAGAGGGTGGAAAGCCAAGCGAGAACATCCTTTTTGGCCTTCCACTTTGCACCAGCCCCCTTGGTCTTTGGGAGCAGATGCTCCACCGACTTGAGGGTCTGTTGTTTCATTTTTAAATCGATATCGACGTATTGCTGGGTCGTCTCGATGGAGGCGTGGCCAAGCCAGTCGCTGATCATCGTGAGATCGACGTTCGACTGCAGGAGGTGCAACGCCGTGCTATGCCTCCAGGTATGAGGGCCGACCTTGCGCGTGAGGAGTGCCGGGCAGAACTTCGCCGCATCAGCGACGCGGTGGGAAACGATGTAGCGGATGCCGAAGCGGGTGAGTCGATTGCCATAGGTGTTGAGGAAGAGCGGTACGGAATCCGTGAAACGAACCTTACGGGTCTCCAGATAACACTTCACGGCGTCGATGGTCTCTCGCCAAAGTGGGCACGGTCTTTCTTTCCGGCCTTTTCCGTGAATCAAAACACTGAAAGGTCGGGTGAACCGCAGGTGGTTTACGTCCAAGTCGACCAATTCCTGAGCTCGCATGCCGGAATTGTACAGCACCCGCAGCAATGCGTCGTCGCGCAGCCGGAGCGGGATTTTGAGGTCGAGCCGCCGAAAAACTTGTTGGACTTCCTCGCGTTCGAGAAACTTTGGGATCCGGTGCGGGCAGCTTTTGTGCCGCACTGCGAGAATCGCTTGGCACTGTTTCATCGCCGAAGGATCGATGATGCTCAGATACTGGAAAAATGAATGGATGGCGCACAAGCGGTCGTTGCGGGTCTTCACACTGTTGTGCCGGTCCTCCGCCAGGTGACGCAGGAAGCGGCGTACAGCATCGTCGTTGAGATCGTTCAGCGTGAGATTGGTGCAGGACTTGCGGTGGAAGCGGCACGCAAACGCCAGAAAAAACTTCATCGCGTCGCGGTACGACAGCACGGTATTACCGCTGAGCCCGCGCTCGGAGATCAGGTGCTGCTGGAAGAACCCGCGGATAGCGGAGGCGAGGTCAACGAGAGGCATGTTTCTTCCCCTTTGGTGGTGGGATCCCAAAATGCGCATGGAAGCGCTTGCCGGCCGTTACCAACAGTTCGGCGGTCTTGTGCAGGTAGACTTGGGTAGCGGAAACCGAGGCATGGCCGACATACGTCGAAAGCGCGGGCAGTTTGGCGAAAAGGTTCGCTCCGTCACGATACCACGCGAGGAGGCGATTCACGCAAAAAGTGTGCCGCGCATCGTGAATCCTAGCTCCCCGATGGCCACGCGGTCCGCGAATGCCGAGCTGGCGGATAATCGCCAAAAAGGCCGTGGCAAAGGCGGAAGCTGAATATCGGTTTCCCAAAATGGAAACGAAGAGGGGCGAGGTTGCGCTAGTTGCGAAGCCGGCTCTGCGAAGCTGACGCAAATAGGCGGCGAGGTGATCGGCCGTGGACGGCGAGAGCGGAACGTAGCGCGATTTATTGAACTTGGTGCAGCGCACCTGCAGGAGCCGGCGCTTGAGCTCGAGGTCGGCCACATCCAGCCGCAAAGCCTCTCCGATGCGCAACCCGGCCGAGAAGAGAAGCCCAATCAGCGTGGAAGTAACGAGTGGGCGCACGCTACCTCGGGGGCCGATCCGCGTGGCTGCCGCCATAATCTGGCGCACTTGCTTGCCGCTGTAGATATACGGCGGCCGCCGATTCCGCCGCGGCACGAAAGTCCGATGAATGATGCACGTCCTCGGATCGAAATAATGCAGGTAGAGGCAAAACTGGCGGAGCACCGACACGCGGTTAACGCGCGTGCCGGCGCTCAAGTGTTCCATGCTCTGGAACCAACGCTGCGCCACCTCCTGGGTTATGGTGTCGCCGGGCTTCAACTCGACGGCCAAGAATTGGTCGAGCCGGCGCAGGATCGTATGGGTGGCGGAACCACGTTGACCAGCAGCTTGCCTCGACACCCCAAACGCTTGCAGCCGCAGCGCCAGCGGACTTCGAAAAATCGTCGCCATAGGTCACCTCGTTTGTGGCCAGGGCAGCGCCACCTCGCGCAGCGTCATGAGATCGACCTTGGCGTAAATGAACGTGGTGCCGAGGTGCCGATGGCCAAGAATATCGGCGATGGCCTTGATCGATGAGTTATGGGCCAGGGCGCGAATCGCCCACGAGTGACGGAGTGTCCTGGTGCCGCAGTGGGCCATCGTGAATCCCGCTTTGACCATGGAGCGATGAACAAACTCCGAAATTGCGTACACGGTCAGCGGCCGGTGGGGGGCGCGCACGCCGAGAAAAACCTCGCGGAATGGCCCGGGGGAATAACGCTGGCGCAGCCATCGAATGATGGCCTCGCCGATTGGCTCCAGGAGCGGAACGATGACTTCCTTTCCGCCCTTCTGGGGCCGAAACGTAATGTGCGAACGCTGCCAGTCAATGTCATCGAGGAGCAATTCGGCTGCGGAGATCGCGCGAATACCGTAGGCGATAAGCAGAAGAACGATCGCGTAGTTGCGTGCGCCAACGGGCGTGCCGCGATCGATCACACGGAGCAAACGCGTCAATGCGGAATCGTCGGCCCCCTTCGGGAGCGACGCGAGTCGATAGCGCCGGGCGGTAGGGATTAACGCGGAGAAATCGGTTTGCGTGTGACCGTGCCGGGCACAGTAGCAGAAAAACCGGCGCAGACTCGTCGACAACCTAATCGGGTGATGCGGGCTGCCTTTGAGGTGTCGCGTGAGGTACGCCTCAATTGCCTGGGACTGCAAAGTATGAAAGCGGCGGCGCTGCGCGTATTCGCGCAGCGCTTCAAGGAATGGAGCGATATGGCGGGTTTCTCGCCGGATGGTCGCTGGCGCCGCTTCGTCCTCGTCGCGAAGGTTCTGCAGGTACGCGTTGAGTATCCAACCATACGGTTTTACGATCGGTTTAGGGGACGGAATGAACGCTTTGGTGTCAGTTAAGTACCTGAAGAGGCGTTTGAGATAGCCGCGCGCCTCAACTCGTGGGTGAGAGCGCACGTTAGCGATACCCCTGCGGAAGCGATGGAGAAAAGCCTCAATCAGCGACTCCGATACATCCGCCAGGGACGAGAGGCCACGCTGGATGACGAAAAGGTTAAACCGGCGGCAAGTGCCGAGCATGGCCGTCGCGCGCAAGCGGCCATAGCCGTCTACCCTCAGCGAAGCGGCGAAACCGTCGAAATGTGGCCCCAAGGGACCGCGCTGAAAGTCTCGGAGCGCGTTGCGCCGTCTGTACCAATGTTCCAAACCCGGCAGATGGGGCGGACTTACTTGGTGAAATGACTTGTCCATGATGAGGCGGACTGGAAGGTTCGCCCGTTTCAATGGGAAGCGCGGCTGTTTCCGGCGAAAACGCCCCCGAACTATGTGCAGCAGTTGAGGGCGTCCGACTGAGCGCGCCGCCGGGCAATCCGAGTGATCTCGTCACATAGTTGGAAGCTCCACATAGGTTTTCCATCTCCCCGCGCGCGCAATAGAACTCTTCATAGAGCCGTGCCGGCGTGAAACGCTCCCGGTCCTGGTCGCCCTTGAACCCTTGGGCCGGCAGATTCGTGACGATGAAGCGCGGGTTGTCGCTGCCGTTCGTCACTTCGGCCTTGCCCACCATCCGCCGTGGCCGGCTCCAGCTCTTCTGCGTCTGATACTCGAACTCGGCAAACTCCCGTACCTGGGGTGCGCCGCAGAGACTATACCGCATGCGCGCGTTGGCCTGCGCCAGGGCCAGTTTCCCGATCAGCACCGAGTTCTTGCCCATCCCCAGGCAGTAGTAAACCTCCGGCTGGATTTCGCACCAGGCCAGGATTTCCTCCACGCAAAAGTCGCTGTCCCCCCGCACGATGATCCGCGCTTTTTTGCAGCGCCGGCGAATCGCGGCCACGACCTTTTCCAGCGCGGGCACCACGCCGTCGGCCCCGCTTTTGTCACTGGTGCGCAGTTGCGCCCACAGCACCACGTCGCCCACCACGAGGTACAGAGGCAGGTAACAATAGTCGTTGTAGTAGCCGTTATAGAACCGGCCTTCCTGCAGCCCGTGCACCAAGTGGCCCATGCTATCCAAGTCGATCACCACTTCCTTGGCGTGCTTGCGCAGGCAGCGCACGCCCATTTCCAGCAGGCAGGCTTCCACCTTGATCGGATCGTGCGGCAGCTTGTGACACCGCGTCGCCTTGTTGTTGGACAACTCCAGCCGGTTGAGCGTCGAGGGCCCGGCCAGCGGGATGCCGCGAAACTGCGGGATGAAACGATCCCGCCCCAGGGGATCGTCCTTGTCGCAGGCCGTCGCCAACAGCGGATCGCGGCGCAGTTGCTCGTGATCATTGAGGTCTTCATAACCCAGCGCCAAGCCGAAGATTCGCTGGCGCAGCAATTCCGGCAGCGAGTGATCGACAAACCGCTGATCGCGCTGGTCGCCAAAGCAACCGGCCAGGGTGCGCGTCAGCCCGAGGCTCGCGTCGATCTGGCGCAAGAGCGGCGAGCCGCCATCGCTCGACAAGGTGCCGCCGGAAAAATCCGCCACCACCTTCCGCGGCCCCAAGTCGGCAAAAAGCAGAGGTTGATGGGCGGAAAGAGCGGACGCGGGGATTGACATGGCGCTAGTCTATAGGCTAGATATCGTTTGTCCAGAAAAAACTGTCCCCCGCGCAAAAAAGAACTAGCCATCTCTCCGCATGACGCCCTCGACTGACCAAATTGGTCCGGCCCGCTATCCCCTGAAAGTGCAGGCCATCCGCTCCCGCGGTCAGCAGGCGCGCTTGTATGTGTACTTCCCCCTGCCGCTGGCGGCGGCCATTGGCCTGGCGCCGGGCGAGCTGGTCGAATGGGAACTGCTGGAGCGGGGCGAATTGCATTTGGTGCGCCATCAGCTTCCCGCCCCGCGCGCGCGCCGGCCGGCCGCCCTACGCTGAAACTCTTTTCGACAGACTGTCCCGCGGCTACTCACCCAATTTCCGGCCACCAACCCGGATTCTCCGAGGTAATCCCAACCACTCTGCCCACCAAACAGTCTCGGCTATGAAATAACCGGGTTAGCCCAGTACGTCAGCGCAAGAACAGTCCCGCCGTTCACGCGGCGGGCTACGACGGCGCGGTGGCTTGGCCGCCGAAGCCATTTTCATTCGTGAGGGCCGAAGCTGAAGGGAGGTTCAACCACTCAAGGTGCCCGGCGCAGGACGACCTCGCGCGGACCGCGGCGTTCTGCGGCCAGACCGAAATCGGATTCCAGCAGCCGGAGAAACGTTTCCGATTGGTCGACCCGTAGAAAACCGCTGATCTTCTGCGCGCCCAGGGCGGAATCGGCGAGGACGAACTTGACCTCGTTGTGCCGGTTAAACATCGCGATGGCCTCGCCCAGCGGCGTGCCCGAAAATTCCAACCGTGGTATGCGCCACCCCAATCGGTCGGCCAGTTCCGAAGCGGGCACTTTTTGCACCGGAGTCGGAGTGGCGAGGCGGGATCCCATCTCAATCACGACGCGATTTCCGGCATCGACCAGGGCAAGGGTTTGCGGTTTCGAAGCCGAAACCGGGCTCGTCGGGGCCCCGGTCGAACCGCCTGGCTGTTCCACGGCGACGCGGCCTTCGGTGACCAACACCTCCGCGGAGCCCTGATGCAACTGCACCGTAAACGCCGTGCCGATCGCGCGGACCTCGATCTGGCCGGCCTCGACCACGAAGGGTCTGGCGGCATCCTTCGTCACTTCGAAATAAGCTTCACCGCGCTCGAGCCTCACGCGGCGCAGCGACGAGGTGAAATTTGCGGCGATCTGCGCGTTGTCCTTCAACTCCACCAGGGAGCCGTCCGGCAAGACCTGCCGGGCTGGGAATGAGACGATGCTCAATCCCGCGGCCGCCTGGGCGACCCGCTCCGGCCACCCGGCGGAGCGCCAGGCGAAGCTCGCGAGCAGGAGCAGGGCCGCGGCGCCGGCCGCCCCGATCGCGCGGCGGTGCCGCCGGCGGGCCGAACGCCGTTCGAGTTCGCCGAGCAACTCATCCACGGCGCCTTCCCGGTGGGCCCAGTCCACCGCATAATGCTCCCCCTCCCCCCCGGAGGTGGTCGAACCGACGACGCGATCGCTCCGCGGCGCCGGGGCGGAACCGGCTGGGCGCTTAGCGGATTTCATCGTTGAAAAGCCCCCGCACTCCGCGCGCGCGGAGAAATTCCTCGCACCGCCTCAGCCCGCGGTACACCTGCACCTCCACCGTGCGCTCGGAGAGGCCGAACCGGGCGGCAACTTCTCTTTGCGGAATGCATTGGAGGCGGCGGAGGATGAAGATTTCGCGACAACGGCCCGGCAGCGTGTCGATCGCGTCGGCGAGCATGCGGATCTTCTCGTTCCGACTGACGGTTTCGACCACACCGGGTCCAACGTCTATGACGGTCAAGGCCGCCAAATCACTTACGCGACGGATCGGAGATGCGCGTTCGCGGCGGACGAGATCGATGGCCAGCCGTCGCGCGACCTGAAAGAGAAAGGCCTTGGCCGACCGGATGGGTTGTGCCGCCCGCGCCTTCCAGATGCGCAGATAGGACTCCTGCACGATGTCGTCCACGTCGCCAATCGAAGGGTAGGCATTGCGCAAATAGGCCCGGAGTTGCGAACCGTGGGGATGGACTTCGTTTGCAAACCAAGCCGTTCGATCGACTCCCTTGGCCGGACCGGAGCCGGACTCATCGAGTACCGGGACGGCGCAGGATTCGCGGTTTGAAGCTGCAGAACTCGGGCTCACAAAATTGGCGTGGATCGACTGGGAGAAAAAATCGCGCCCAGAACCGAAGGTGGCGAGTTGATTCTCGGATGTGAGGGTTACGAAACACATCGGCAGAGATCGCAAAACGTGTCCTTCTCGGGACGGGAAGGAACGACGGATTTCGTAGCCCTGCGCGTAAGCGCAGGGACGGCTGGTTCGTCGTCCCGTCGTAAACCCCTCCCGGATCTGCCCCCCCTGAAAATCCGCCTTCCTACCAGTGATACGGGCTTGAGGCTTGGGGGACTACAGGTGCCAAACGAACGGGGTCTCGCGCCAGCAACCAGAACATGAGGAAACCAACGAAAGGAAGATGAAACACGTAACTCCGAGATCGGAGTTACATGTTTTGAACTAAACCGCTTCGCGGAGCCCGGAGGTTGATCGGCGTGACCGTGAGTGAGTGCGGGAGAAGTAGGGACTGCGGACGCAAATCTCCCCGAGGACAAGGAAAGGGCCGGCCACGAGTGGTAATC
>JACQWL010000514.1 GCA_016209255.1 Verrucomicrobiota bacterium | reverse complement strand
GGTGCGCCCGCCGAATGTCGGTCCCCAGCCGCTGGAGGCGGGTGCGCGCCAATTTCGATACTGGGCTCCTTCCGAAAAGTGTCACGTATTACGTGACACTTCTGGTGAAGCGGTCCTCTAGATGTGAATGTTAGTGTCACGTAATAAGTGACACTTGAATCAGGCGTCACTATGAGAAATGGGCAGGAGTGTCACGTATTACGTGACACTCTTGCCAGGGTCGGACGCGTCTCCCGGTTGTCAACGATGCGGGACAAAAGCCTTCAAAAACGCAATGTGAGCTGCGCCGCGAGCGTGCGGGAGTAATCGCGGGCGCCGCTGTCGCCGTGCTGCAGGCTGTATTGCAGTTTGAGCTGCAGGTGCGGAGTCAGTCGATACGCCGGCGCAACATCGACGCGCCACACCTCCTGGCCCCAGCGCACTGGGCCGGCGCGATCGGGGATGGTCGCAAACAGTTGCTGGTTCCAACGCAACGCGCCGAAGAATTGCGGGGTAAACTTGTATTTCGCCTCGGCGTAGCAGGCCAGGGTGTCGGCGTCGCCGACCCCGGGGATTTCGAAGCGCGCGGCATAAACCTCCGTCCAGACCTGGAGGTGGTGCCAGGCAAAGCCGATGTCCTGTCCCAGCACGAGCTCACGGTAGTCGCCCCGCCCGCGGCCAGCCGCCAGCGTGCGCTGCGCAAAGGGTCGCAAATAGGATCCTCCGCTGGCGGAGAGACCGACATCCCACATCGCATTGGGCCGGAAGCCGACGCGCCCGCCCACCGTCGGGTGCGACCACGCATCATGCGTTCGACTCCACGCCTCCGGACGCGAGGAAAGCGACGCGTGTTTCACTTCCAGCGCGTAGCGGAACTTCCCGAGTTCGCCCGCCACCGCGACTCCGGCCGAGTACGCCGGCCCCCAGACGATCGGCACGCGGAGGAATTTCTCCTGCGCGGTAATCGCCGCCGGGAGTCCCGAGCGCACGTGCGACCAGCGCAGGAGCATACCGCTGGAAACCACCGCCTCGGAATCCCAGACTCCCGTGAGATTCTCGTAAGGCAGCGGCGCGGTGATGAACGGGTTGCTCCAGGAGCCATGCCGCGCCATCCAGTTGCCCACCACGGAGGCGAACTTCCCAAGCTGAAGGGTAAAGCGACCGTCATTCCACGGCGTGATCCGCAGCGCGTATTCGTCGACCCGCACCTGAGAATTCTCCGCTTCCGGATCGAAGCCGCGATCGGCCCGCGCCTGAGCGAAGACGTAGACGTGGGCGCCGAGTTGCGCATCGAGAAAAACCGAGAGGCGGGGATTGAAGAGCGTGCGATCCGTGCTGTGGATCAGCCCCGGGGCGGGCAGTTGCACGGCATAGCCCTCCACGTCGAGCGTGCCGCTGAGCCGGGCGCGGAACTGGTCCTGGAACGCGCTCCACGTCAGGGTGTCCTCGACCCGGTCCAGGAATCCCTCCGCGGCCGGCGCCATCGTCGCGCCGGCGGCAAGAAACAGGCAGGTGCGAAATACCGCCTTCATCCCCAACCCGGCAAAGCCGGAACCAAGAATCGAATTAGATTGAACCACAATGTTTACCCGCCTTTGGCGGCGCCGGAGGCGATCAGGGACACCAAGACACCGAGAAGAAGAAAAAGGCGCCTGCCGCTGCTTTGTGTTTCGAGGTTTGATGGATTGAGATTTCGATCGACGGCAATTGACCAAGGTTTGCCACAAAAAGGCCCAAAAAGCGCGCGAGATGCGTGCGAGAATGTGCGTGGCGCCTATAGACGCCGTGGAGGTGATTGCCGCGGACGACGCGGTCTCCGGCAGTCCGATGGCTTTCCGTGGCCACCGAGGAGAGTGTCCGCCGCGCCTATAGGCGCTTGGGGGATCTCCGCTGCACGCTGAAGCCCTTTGTGCCTTTTTGTGGCCAAATGGACTGGGTTTGGTGAACTGAAAATCTCGCGCTTCTTGCGCAGGATTTTGTCGGTAAGAGACGAGCGAACCGACCACTCGCGGGCGCTCGTGGCTGCAAGCGCCAGCGAGTGGCTCATCCGAGGGAACGGCGAAATCTCGGTTCATGCCAGATTGGAATCACGCGGCGGCACCGGCGCCGCGACCCGAAAACGAACCTCGAACTCCGTCCAGTCCTCGTCCGTGCGCAGCAGCCGCAAATCACCCTGGTGCAGCCGGGCCAGCTCCCGCGCCAGGTTGAGGCCAAGGCCGTAACCCGGGACGTTTTCCCCCATCGCCGCGCGATGGAAACGCTCGAAAATGTGCGCCTGGGCCGCCGCCGAAATCGACCGGCCGGTATTTCCGATGTTGAGAAGCACGGTGTCGCCGTTCTCGCGCGCCGTGATGCGAATGCGGCCGCCGGGCCGGTTGTACTTCCGTGCGTTTTCGAGCAGGTTTTGCAGGATGATCGCCGTATAGCGCTTTTCGCCCGCAATGTGGAGCCCGGACGGAAAGCCGGTCTCGACCTCCACGCCCAGCTCGTCCGGCACGGCACCGAGATCGTCCAGGGACGCCTCGATCAGTTGCGTCAGGTTCACGGGCGTGAACTCGAGCTTCAGCCGGCCGGCGTCCATGCGCGAGAGCAGCAGCAGGTCTTCGATCAAGCTCGAGAGGCGGTAGGTTTGGTGAATAAGGGCGGAGATCTCGTGGCACTCTTCCGGCGTGAGATGGTCGCGGGCGAGCAGTTCATCGAGGCCCGCGCGCAAGACGGTCACCGGTGTCTTGAGCTGGTGGGAGGCATCGGCCGAGAAACGCGCCGAGCGCTGCAATTCGGCGCTCGTCATCTCGAGCGCAGCCTCGGCCCGCGCGCGCCGGGCCCGGTTTTCCTCCGAGTCGACCGCGAGTTTTTCGACCGGGGCCGACAGCCGCATGGAGACCAAGTGGCTCGCGGCCAGTCCGACCAGCAGCAGCAGCGCGCCGGCACCGAGCACCTGCCAGCGCAGCAGGCTCTGGCGGGCGATCAATCCGGAGAGCGGATAGACGCAAACCTCGTAGGCCGGCGGGAACAGTGACGCGGGATTCAGGCGCTTGGAGAACAGCAGGTGCGGCGTGCCTTCGAGGTTCACCCGCAGGCTGCCTCCGGTGCGGCCCGGCACTGCGATCCCGCCTGGCACCTCCCGCATGAGCGCCAACGCGGCGGCGCCCGACAGCGATGACGAATGCAGCCGTCCCCCGAACCAGATGCCACTCTTCATTCCGGAGCTGCCGTGCTTGCCGCCAAACTCGAACGGCTTGAAGCCGAGTGCGAGCGCGGCGATGACCTCCCCGGTCTCGGATGAGACGATCGGCATGGCAATGATCTCGGATACGGTCGAGCTGCCGCCGGCGTCCTGGCGCACGAGGTAGCCGAGCTGCTGGGTATCGGGCCTGCCCGGCAGGACGAGCTGCGCCTCCTCCTCCGGTCGCAGGGCGCCCACCGCCCGCGCGCCCGGCGGCGGGATCACCGCGCCTTGGCGATCGAGAAAGCGATAGAATTTCGCGCGCAGCCCGGGCGAGGCTTGGTCCGCCGCAGGCTCCGCTGCGCCTTCCATCATGTCCCGCAGTTCATCCTCGGCGTTGAGATAGAGCAGATCGAGCGCATTGTCCTCGAACGCGGCCTGAATCCGCGGCTTGCGCACGAGGGCACGGCAACGCTCGACCAGCGCCGCATGGCGGACATCCTGCGCATTCTGCCGCGCGTCCAATTCCCCCTGAAATCTGCGCTCGAGATCCTCCTGCACGTTGGCCGCCAGACTGCGTTGCGCAAAATACAGCGCCAGCGCCGTGATTGCCGAGACCACGAGCATCATCGCGATCAACAGCCGCGTGCGAAAACCCGTGACCCGGGGAGCAGGGCCTGGCATTGCCACGGCGTCGGAGCCTGCAGGCGGTCGATTCATCGGGTGCGGTTGGCCCGGATCGGACATCGCCGGCCGGCAGACTCCGGGAAGACAGCGTTCACGGAAAATCCACGCGCAGCGCCGTGTCGCGCGACAACTCCACCGCGTGTTCACGCGTGGTCCTGCTGTCGACCCACGCCTTGAGCGTGTAGCGCCCGGGTGGGAGTCCGGTCAGCCGGAAATTACCGTCCGGATCCGTCATCACGAAATGCGGCGAATCGATTATGAGGATCAGCGCGCGCATGTGCTCGTGGATGTCGCAACGCAGGGTGACGAGACCGGCCACGTCAAACGTCTGCGACGGCACGGGTTTCTCGTCGGAGCGATAGCGGCCGAGATCGAAACGCTTGGGCGGCGAGAACGAAAAGATGTTGTGATAGGTGTCGTCGAGATTCGGGAACTCCACTTTCGTGCCGATTTGGATCGGCAGGATGGAGGGGATGAACGTAAGCCCCTTCTGGGTCAGCTGCGCGACCGCCGGGACAGCGGGTTTGGGAAATGACCCCTCGAGATATACGACCGCGAGCGGAGGGTTGGTCGAGAGCACGCCGCCCTTCGCGATAATTTCATAGCGCTGGTTGACGACGGGCGTCGCCCGGGTCTTCGGCAAGATCACGCGGCCCTCAATCGTGGCCTGCGCGAGGGCGGTGGAGGCCGGCAGGACGAAGATCCAGGCGACCGCCAGGACGTAACGATGCAGTCGAACCCCGATTTCCCGTTGGGCCGTGCCAACGCATTGGCGGGCGTAGGGGCGCCGCTTGCCGACGCCCGTTTTCACGTCGTATGGTGGGCGCCGGCAAGCGACGCCCCTGCATCGCCACGGCATCGGCAAGCCTGAGAAACCTGCAAGAACCGATTTCATTCGGCCGGGCGGATGGCGTAACCGACGCCGCGGAGGGTGTGAATGAGCGGCGCCCCAAAGGTCGAGTCCACTTTCTTTCTGAGCCGCGTGATGAAGATCTCGACGGTGCGCGTGTCGTATTCGTGGTCGCGCTGCCACACGCGCTCGCACAGCTCGGTGCGCGAAAACGGGCGGCCGGGCTCCTGCATCAGGACCTGCAGCACATCGAATTCGCGCGGCGAGAGGGCAATGGGCCTGCCCGCGCGCGTGACCCGCCGGTGCCGCACGTCCATGTGCAGATCGGCGACTTTGAGCAAGTCAGCCGGCACCGCCGCGCCGCCGCGCCGGCCCAGTGCGTCGACCCGCGCTACGAGCTCGTCCATCGAAAACGGCTTGGCGAGATAATCGTCGGCCCCGGCGTGGAGACCCTTGACGCGATCTCCGACTTCACCGCGGGCCGTAAGAATGAGGACGCGCGCCTCACACTTCGCTTCGCGGAGCCGCGCGAGCACCGACAAGCCGTCGAGACCCGGCAAGTTAAGATCGAGGAGAACGAGGTCGGGTGGATCCTTGAGCGCGGCCTGCAGACCTTCCGCGCCGTCATGGTGCGTGGCGAGGCAGTGGCCGTGGCGGATTAAAGCCCGCGTGATGTGGCCGGCGAGTTGCCGTTCGTCTTCGATAACAAGAATGCGCATGCCGGCGGTGTCATTGTGGCGGGAGTGCGCCACAGGCAGGAGAATTCCACGGTGGCCCGGGGCGTCAAGCGCGGCAGTGACATTACGGCACCTCGTACGCCTCGATGATGACCGTGCCGCCGGCGCCGGCCGCGCCGTTCACCCGCGCGCTATACTGGCCGGGCGGCAGCGTCACGAGCACAACAGAATCTCTCGTCGTGGGTCCCGCGAGTGCAAACGCCGCAACCGAGGCGGCGGCGGCGACCAGTTGAGCGCCCCCGCCCCAATCGTCGTTCTCGCCGATTTTCTGGCCGGTGCTGTTGTCGAACAGCTCAAGCCTGGGATCAAGCATCACACCGGCGACGTTGAACGCACCGAGCGAAGGCCCCACGGCCCGGATCAGCACGGTTTTCGCCGTCTGGCCACCGAGCACAAACCCCATGGCGAGGGTATCGCCATTGTCGATCTCGGTGAGCGACGAGAGATTGATGAGCCGCGGCGTGGCCGGTGTACGCGCCGAACCCGAGGCATCGTAAATCTCCGCGATCACGCGGCCGCTCGCGCCGTCCTTGCCCGTCGCCTGAACCGTGTAGCCGCCGGGAGCCGCCCCCGGCCCGGATCGGAGAATCGCGCTGTCGCGGCTGTCTGGCGGCAACGCAAACGCACCGACCCCGGCGAACGCGCTCGCGAGCGCAGCCGCGCCGCCCCAGTCGTCATTTGCACCGATTGGTGCGGGATTGCCCGCGGCGAACAAGTTCATGATGGGATCGGCGAGCAGGCCGACGACGTCGAACTGCGCCAGCGTCGGACCGACCGCGCGCACGATGAGCGGCAGCGACCCCGTGGATTCGAAGGGGGCGATCACCGCGCCGACCGTCAGGATCTTCGAACCGGCCCCCGCCACCGTGAGGACCGACAGATTGACGAGCCGCCCGGCGTCGGTGGTTTGAATGACGGTGAGGCTCGCCGCCGCGCTGGTCGTCGCGCCGTCGGCATTGCTGGCGACCACGGCATAATTGGAGGCGACCACCGCTGCCCCGCTGAGAACGAGCGTGGCGTTGGTCTCGCCCGGGAGGTTCGCGCGGTTGCGCTGCCACTGATACCGCGAAGCGGCACGGGCGGCGGCGCTGAAAACCACCGTGTTGCCGGTGGCGATTTTCTGCGGCTGCGGTTGCGCCGTGAACACGGGGGCCAGCGGATTCACGGTGACGGTCAGCGTCGCGATTCCGCTGCTGACGCTGCCGGCGGAGTTGGACACAATCACGGAATAATTTCCGGCATCCGCCGGCTGCACGATCGCGATCGAAAACGAGCCGCTCGTCGCGCCGGGAATCGCAGTACCGTCCTTGCGCCATTGGAAGGTCGGCGCTGGCGTGCCGGAGGCGACCACGCTGAGGGCGACCGATCGGCCTGCCTCCACGGTCTGGTTCGCAGGCTGGGCGACGATGGTTGGTGGCACCGCCGGCGCCGCGGCGACGTTGAAGGTGATGGGGACGAGCACTCCGTTGGTGTTGCCCGTGGCGTTGGGAGAGTTGAAGCCCTGGACGCCGATCGTGAAGACGCCGGCCTGGGTGGGGGTCCCGTTGATGACCGGCGTGCTGGAATTGACCACGCCACTGGCATTCGGCAGCGGGATGAAAGCGAGCCCCGGTGGCAGTGATCCGGTGATGAGAAACGAAACCGGCGGTGTGGGCGTGCCGGTATAGGTGAAGCTGACCGGCGCGATGGCCTGGCCCACCGTCGCGGAAATCTCGCTCGGGCGGTTGATGGGTAATTGCGTGTTGCCAACGAAAACGACGAATTGCGTGGCGCCGACGAGTGCATGCATCGCGCCCAGCGAGGCGGCCGCGGCGATGGCCGACCGCACCGTGGCGCCGATCGGCGATGCGACCAGCAACTCCTCGGCCGTCGAGACCACACGGAGGACGGGCGTGCGCTGCAACAACGCCATGAGCAGCGCACCGGGCAGATTGATCCAGCGCAGGCGATAACGGGAAAGCGGGGAAAGTGTCAAAAGGAAGGGACGGCGAAGAAGGTGGAAGTCCGGACAAAAGCCGAACGCAAAATGACATCCGGCAACGCGCATTGGCAAACCCGGCGCGGGGCATGGGCCACGACGGAGTTGATGGCCACAAAAAGGCGCAAAAAAAAAGGGCGACGGCTGAAGCGTGCGTCGCGCCTACCCGCCTTCGCTCTGCGAGCTTCGGCGCGGCTTCACAATGCGACGGGCCGAGCCGAAGGCTTGGCGAAGGCTGGTAGACGCGCGGGAGATTTCCGCCGCAGCTGCAGGTATTTTCGTGCCTTTTTGTGGCCAGAGGATTGGGGGTTTGAGCTTGGTTGCCGCTCAGCCGCGCATTGAACCCAGGCTGAGAATCGTCGGGACCAGCCACGATTCGCACGGATCATGGCTGAGGCGAATTCCGCCGGATGGATCCTTCGCCTCCGCGTTGCGGTGGCTCAGGATGACGCCTGCGCAAGCGAAGGCGTCAATTGCAGCCGCATCCGCTGCCGCCGATGGCGCGGCCGCCGGTGGCGGTCTCGCGCGAGAAGAAAATATGTTCAGCCATCGCCGTATGCAGCGGATCGCGATCGGAGCGCATCGTGTAATCGGCGAGCGTCGCCCGCTCCCACGGTTTCACCCGCACGAGCGCCGGACTGGCGCAGCCGGAAAAAAAGACGGACGAAAGAAGAATGGCGGACGGCAGGAGGACGCGAGTTTTCATGGGCGTTGGGGTTTTTCGGCAAGGAGGGCTTCGATTTCTTTCCGGAGTTCCCGGTCGGTGGCTTCACCGTGGAAGCCCTCGTGCACGAAGCGGACGCGTCCATCGCGTCCGACAAGATAACTGGTGGGCATGGCCGGCACGACGACCTGCCGCACCAGTTTCTGCTCCCGATCGTGCAGGGCGCCGAACGGCGGCGCCATTTTCCTGACGAACGCAACCGCCACCGCCGGCTTTTCGTCGACGCTCACTGCGGCGACGACCAGTCCGCGCGAGGCGTAGTCGGCATGCAGCCGGGCCATCGCGGGAAACGATGCCTTGCAGGGCGCACACCACGAGGCCCAGAAATCGACGAGGACGACTTTGCCGCCCGTGTCAGGCAGTTCGCCCCCGGCGAGCGTGACGACGCCCGCGGGCGCGAGGGCCGGGAAGACGTCGCCCACCTTCACCTCGGCGCGGGCGATGCTGGCGCACGCGAGTAGGAGGGAAAAGCCGTAACGAAGGAGCAGGACCCCGTTCACCCATTGAGCCGTGCAAACTAATTGGTGAGTGTAGGGGCGTGGG
>JACQWL010000513.1 GCA_016209255.1 Verrucomicrobiota bacterium | reverse complement strand
GCCCAGTACTGGATCGTGCCGCCCCCGGCTGGCCAGGACATCGTACAGCCCCTGCCCCACGCGGCGATGAATCGACTCAAACGCGTTCCCGCCGCCCTGTCGGAACACGCCGGCAGCGGCGAACGCGGGTTGATCGTGACTGCGGAACCGGAAGCTGACGGCGACTGCCACGTCGGGCTGATAAACGACCAGCTGAAATTGGGCCTCGAATTCATCTACTCCGCCAAGGCATTTCCCCGGATGGCGCACTGGCAGCACTACGGTCCGCGGGGTTCATTTGCGAGCGCCTTGGAACCATTCTATGGATCTTTGCTGGGCCGGGCGAGAGATCAGCACCCGTTGGTTGACGCCACGTTGGCTCCGGACGAAAGCCGGCATTACAGGCTCCGGCTGCGGGTTCTGCGCAATCCGGCCGAACTACGGGAATTGGCCGCACATGACGGGCCGATCCAGCCCGTTCGCTGAACCGTACCCATGCATTCGAATTCGATCCTCATTGTGGCCGACGAAAAAAGTGGACCGTACGTTCCACGCGCGGTTGCCAGCGCGGACTGCGGCGGCGATTCTATGACCCGGAGGTTGGTCGCGAGCTTCGCCCGGGCCACGAGCACGCTGGCTGTTGCGATCGTGGCAAGCGCAGGCGTGGCGTTCACAGCTGCCCCACCTGCCCAACCGTCAACCCGCCGTCGACCGTGATGATCTGACCCGTGATATAAGCCGCGGCGGAGGAGAGGAGAAAAACCGTGGCGCCGGCGCAGTCTTCGGGCTCGCCGATTCGGCCGAGAAGAATTTTCCGGCAGTAGTGGGCCTCCTTGCCCTCCTGCGCGGCCATCCATGGGATCGAAAGTGGCGTACGAATGAGGCCCGGCGCGAGCGCGTTGACGCGAATGCGATGGGGCGCCAGCGAGTGGGCGAGGCTGCGCGTCATCATGACAAGCGCGCCCTTGGAGGTGTCATACGCCGTGGAATCCTCCTCGGACTGAAACCCGTTGGTCGAGGAGACGATCACGATCGCTCCGGGCCGCCCACGGGCGACGAGTCCGCGTGCGAATGCCTGGGCCGAAAAATAAACGGACCGCACGTTCAGGTTCATCGTGCGTTCCCACGCGGCGGGCGACATTTCCAGAAACGGGACGTCAAAGAAACTGCCGGCGTTGCAGACGAGAAGATTAAGGTCCGGTTGCGCTTGTACGGCCGCCTCAACCAGCCGTTCTGGACCGGTGGGCTCAAGCAAATCGCCGGCCAGATAGACAGAGCCAGGCAGCATGGGGGGAGCGGACTCGTCCTTGCCGTGAAAAACGACGCGCGCACCGGCGGCATGCAGCGCGTTGGCGATGGCGAGGCCGATCCCCTGCGAGGAGCCAGTGACGAGGGCGGTGTTACCCGCGAGAGAGAAGAGTTGCATCGATCAGTCGAAGAATGACGACGGAATTGTTTTGGGCAACGGCGGGTTTGAGGGTTTAAAGCCGCGCGGGCAGGAGGACGCTGCAGCAGTCGAAACCGACGGCTAATTTAGTTTGACGAAACGAACGATTCGAGAAGGAACTCGCAGCCAACGCCCGGTTATCCCCACGGTTATTATCATGCCCTACACGTTTGCCCGGTCCCAGGAACTTTTCCAGCGCGCGCAGCGCAGCATCGCCGCCGGCGTCAACAGCGGCATCCGCAAGCTGGAGGCTCCGGTGCCGCTTTACTTCACGCGCGGGAGCGGCACGAACCTCTGGGATGCGGACGGAAATCACTACCTTGATTTTCAACTCGGCCAGGGAGCGCTGCTGTATGGCCACGCGCCCGCCGGCCTGGCCGACGCGCTGGCGGCGCAGGCACGGCTGGGCACGCACTGGGCGGCGCAGTGCGAACTCGAGATCGAGGTGGCCGAGCGGCTGCAGGCGATGATCCCCGCGGCAGAGTTGATCCGGTTCAACAACTCTGCGACGGAGGTCGTTACGGCCGCCTTCCGCCTCGCTCGCGCCCACACCGGCCGGCCGCTGATCCTGCGCTGCGAGGGACATTATCACGGCTGGGCGGACGAAGGTCTGGTTGGCTTCGCGAATCCGGCCGACAAATGGGGCGACGACGAGAATCCCGCCCGGTTCCATCCGAGCAAGGGCGTGATTCCGGCGGTCCTGGAGCAATTCGTCGTCGCCCGTTGGAACGACCCCGAGCATCTCCGCCGCCGCGTGGATCAATTCAAGGGCCAGATCGCCGCGATCGTTTTTGAGCCGGCGCTGTGCAACACGTGCTGCCTCGAACCGGTCACCGGGCTGATGAGCACGATTCGCGAGCTGTGCGATCGCGAAGGCATGCTGATGATTTCCGACGAAACCATCACGGGCTTCCGCTTTGGCGCCTCGTGCGCGCAGGGTTACTACGGTTTCCGTCCCGACCTCACGGTCCTCGGCAAGGCGATCGGCGGCGGCATGCCGTTTGCGGCGCTGGCCGGCACGCGGGAAGCGATGGCGAAGATTATTTCCGGCGAAGTGGTTCATGCCGGCACGCTCAACGGCAATCCCCTCTGCCTTGCGGCGAGCAAGTGGTGCCTCGACCAAATCCGCGCGCTCGGGGCGGCGCACCCGGCGGGTATCCAGAAACTGGGATCACGGCTCATGGCCGGGCTCACGGCGCTCGCGCGGCAGCACGGCGTGCCCCTCCACCCGCAGGGGCCCGGACTGATTTTCCACACCGTGATGTTGAAGCCCGGGGCCGCCGGCGGTGCGGTGCGCGATTACCGCGACTACGTGCGGCGGCACGATGCGCCGCGCTGGGCGCACCTGCGCCGCTGCCTGCTGGAGGAGGGCGTGCGCGCCATCGAGCGCGGAATCTGGTCAATCTGCCTCGCCCACACCGAAAGCGACATTGATGAGGCGCTCATCCGCGCCGGCCGGGCGTTCCAACGCCATGCCGCCACCTGGCAGACCACCGCCTGAACGCGTCGCGGCTGATTTGTCCCCTTTGCCCGATGAAGCCCCGCATTCTTTTTGGCGGCCTCTTTCACGAAACGCACACGTTCCTGTCCGAACCGACCCGTTGGTATGATTTCGGAGTCACACTCGGCGCGGACATCATGGCGAAGGAGGGTGACGAGTCGCCCACCGCCGGATTCCTGGAGGAGGCGCGCCGTTTTGGCTGGGAGGTGGTGCCGGCGGTCGACGCCCGGGCCACACCCAGCGGCCCGGTGGAGGACGCGGCCTTTGAGCGCTACTGGACGGAGTTCGAACGGCGCGCGCGGCCGGCGCTCGCCGCCGGCATTGACGCCATCTTCCTCGTGTTGCACGGCGCCATGGCGACCGCCTCTGTCGAAGACGTAGAGGGCGAACTCCTGGGCCGGATCCGGGCGCTGCCGGGCGCGGCGGCGCTGCCGCTCTTCGGCATACTCGATTTACACGCAAATATCTCGGCCCGCATGTGTGCCCACGCCAACGGTCTCGTGGCCTACCGGAAGAACCCACACACGGATGCCAAGTTCACCGCGCTGCGCGCAGCCGGTTTGCTCCAACGCTGCCTGCAATCTGGCCGCATGCCGCGCATGATTTCGTGCCGCGTTCCGATCATTTGGGCGCCGCCTGGCACGGGCACGCAATCCGACCCGATGCGGGCGCTGACCCGGCTGGCGGAAAGCACCGAAGCCAAAGACCCGACGATCTGGGCCTACAACGTTGCCTCGGGCTTTTCGTTTGCCGACACGGCCGAGACAGGCGTCACCCTGTGCGTCGTGGCGGACGCAGCATCCGATTCGGCGCGCGAACACCTGCGGGCGGGCGCACGCCTGGCGTGGGAGCTGCGTGAAAAGGGCACGGTGGATTATCCGGCGGTCGATGTAGTTCTTTCTCAAATCGGGCCGACCCCGCGGGGCCCCGTCCTTTTGGTGGAACCGGCCGACAACATTGGCGCCGGCGCACCGGGTGACGGAACCGGCGTTTTGCGGGCTTTGCTGGCGCATCGCGTCGAACGCGCGCTGGTCGCCATAAATGATCCGCAGGCCGTGACGCGGCTGGCCGATATTGCGATTGGCGGGACCGCCCGGGTGTCGGTTGGTGGCCGGGGATGGCACCTCGACGCGGGCCCATGCGACGTCGACGTGACGCTCGTTTCCCGCAGCGACGGCGCCTTTCAACTCGAAGATGTGCACAGCCATCTCGCGTCGATGAATGGGATCAATATCAGAATGGGTCCGTGCGCGGTGGTGCGCCACGCCGGCGTGACGATCCTGCTGACCAGCCGCAAGACCGCCCCGTTTGATCTCGGACAGTACAGCAGCCAGCGCATCGATCCCCGCGCCTTTGCCATCATCGGCGTCAAGGCGGCCGTCGCGCACCGGCAGGCATACGACCCGATTGCGAAGGCCTCGTATTTCGTCGACACGCCCGGGCCGTGTTCCAGCAATCTGGCAACGCTTCCCTACCGTCGTTTGCGTCGCCCGGTCTTTCCGTTCGATTCGATCGACACGCCCAACTTCACGATTCTATGAGCACCGCCGGACTCGATATTTTTCACGCCATACCCACGCGGCTGGGCGAAGGCGTCTGCTGGCACCCGTCACGGCAGACGATTTGGTGGGTGGACATTCTGGGACGCCGGTTCTACGAGGCGGGGCCCACGGGAACGCCGCCGCGCGTGCTGGAGTGCGCCGAGATGATTGGCGCCGTCGCACCGACGCGCAGCGGCGGCCTGGTGGCTGCACTGCACGTGGGGATCTATCTGATCGATCCGGAGTCCGGGGCCGCGTCGCACTTCGCCACACCCGCCGATCACGACACCAAGATTTTTCGGTTCAATGATGGGAAGGTGGATCCCATGGGGCGATTCTGGGCGGGGACGATGGCGCTCGACGAACGGCCCGGCCGGTCGCGGCTTTTTCGAATCGGGGCGGATCGGTCCGTCGCGGTGATGCGGGAGGGCGTGTCGGTTTCCAACGGACTCGCCTGGTCGCCCGACGCCCGCACGCTGTATTACATCGATTCGCCCACGCGCACCGTGCAGGCCTTCGCGTTTGATCTCGAGCATGGCACGGTTGGCCCGCCACGCGTGGCGGTCCGATTTGCCGAAGCGGATGGCTTTCCTGACGGATGCACGCTCGACGCTGAGGGTCATCTTTGGATTGCCCATTGGGGCGCGGCGAAGGTCACCCGATGGGATATGCGCTCCCAGCGCTTGCTCCACACGATTTCGCTGCCCGTCCGCAACGTCACGTCGTGCGCCTTCGGCGGGCCGCAACGGAATCATCTCTTCATCACGACAGCGAAAGACGAAAAATCGGCGTCCGTCGAACCGGAGGCGGGGTATATTTTCCGCATCGATCCGGGAACGACGGGCCCGGAACTGGCTTGCTTTGCCGGCGGCTGAGCCGGCGGCGCTTTCGTGGTGGGCCGTGCGCTTCGCGCGTTGCTGGGTCGGTCGAACGCTCCGTCTCCATACACCAGGAAGCCGCGCACGGAGCGTACGGCCTGCCCTTCGACCCAACCAAGCCGAAGCAAGCTTCGGCGTATCGAACCCAATGCGAGTGAAAGGTGGAGCGGTTTGCCCTCAAGACGCTGACATAGAGCGGTGCCGCGAGACGAAGCACCAGCTCCACCCGGTCGGAAGGCGCATCAGCGGCCTTGCCCCATTCCAGCCCCGCGCGAAGGTTGTCATGCTCGCTTTCAAGACGGCTCGACCATTTCGGCCGGTCGGGCCCGTGCATGCCCAACGCCACCTGTTCCCCCAGCGCGGCGAAGTACATCGCATGCCGTGCGCGCAACCCATCGGTCGCCGCCGCGCCGCCTGCCGCCAGCCGTTCCTGGCCATATTGCCGCAACGTTTCCAACAGTCAGTACCGAGCGGCGCCGTCGGCGGACCGCTCCGCCACGACCATCGACTTCTCCAGCCGGCGGCCCAGGAGATCGAGGACGTGCTCGGAACCAAGGAGCTTTGTCGGACCTTGCTCGCCAGTTTTCATTCCCCGCTCACCGTCGGTGCATACCGCCTCCGCCGCCTCCAGCGTCCAGCCGCCGGCGAAGACCGGCAGGCGATCGAACAGCATGCGCTCTTGGTCGGAGAGGAGGTCATAACTCCAGTCCACCAGCGCGCGCAGCGTCTGCTGCCGCGGCAGAGCGGTCCGGTTGCCGCCCGTCAGCAACCGGAAGCGGTCGTGCACGCGGTCAAGCAATTGTTCCGCCGGCAGCAGCCTTGTGCGGGCGGCGGCGACTTGCAGAGCGAGCCGCGTCTTTCCGGTGCTACCCGGTCCGGTAAGCGTCAGGAGCCTGATTCTGAATGGTTCGCTGGCGGACTCTCCGGCGAGGATGCGAGCGACCTCGGGCGTCGCCCGCTCCCGGCCGATAAAGCTGGTCAACTGGGTTGGCCGGTTATTTGGACGGATCGTGAACGTCACCGGCGGCGTGAATTTGCCGGACCGCTCGGCGTAGTCTGCAGCAGTGATGGATCCGGTGAGGAACGGTGACGACTGCGCAGCGTCAACCTCCAGCAAACGCCTGACCCTCGCGCAAAAAGTCGGCGGCGTCTTGCCTCCGGGCAGCCGGGTCCACTGCACGGCCCGAAACTCCGAGGGCGCGTGCGCCGCCGCATCGTGCGTTGCGTCGATCACCGCCGGCAGCAGAAACGGTTTGGCCTCGGCCATTGCGTGGGTGCGTTGCGCCGCAAGCTTCCATTCAATCCGGAAATACCCTTCGAGCCTCGCCTGCGTGTGCCTTGAAATGACCGGAATGAACAAGGCGCACGCGCAAAGCTGACCGCGAATTTTCGCGTCCCACGCGTCGCCACCGACGAGCTCATTTTGATCAAACCAGACCTCGACGCCGGCCGCCCGCAGGGCCTCGCAAATCTTCTTCGCCGACTCCGCATCTTCCGACGCGTAGCTCAGGAAGACGGCTTTGGTTCCGTCGCTCATCGCGGGTTGCGAAACTCGCGGCAACTGTGCGGGAAGACGCTTCGACGGCCGGTCACAATCTCGGAATTACGAGCGCTGGCCTGAGGGAACCCGGCGCCAACGGGCGGGACACAGGACTCAATCGCACCGGCATGGGTGCCAGCGTTGTTGCCCGCTGACGAAGAGAAACTCGGACCGGGCACACTGTTCGGGCGCATTGGATTGTTAGCCGAAACGAGGCAGTTGAGATCCAAGGGCGTCGCGGCTGTGAGTTCGTCAGCCGAGCGTCGTCCGTCCAGTGCACTGGCCTTCCCCGGCTCGTGTCTGACCGCGTGCCGACGACGGTTCAGGCGCTGGTCACTTATTCCACGCGGAAGCGAGCGAACGACTGCCACGCCGCCGTATTTCCGATCGCCGCGCGCCCCGGACCGGAAAGCAGCACGATAAGGCCGCCCCGGAGGTACAGGGGATGCACCCGGCCGCGGGATTTCCAATCGTGGATCATCCCCGCGAGCACGAAGATCAGGCTGAGTAGCAGCGCGAGGACCGCCCGATGGTTGACCCAGGGCCAGCGGGAGATCGCTGGCGTGATGCTGCTGATGGTCGCGAGCAGGATTAGCCGGCGATGGATCTCGGGTTTTCGCCGATTCCACAGCGCCGCCCCGAAGAACCCGGCGAACATCAACACCGCTCCAACCGGAAAGACCATGAAAGCCAGCGGCTCCATCCCGGGCGTGGTCGTACCGCGGTGTGCCGCGTAGACTGCCGTCATGATCCCAAGGGGAATCATCGCCGCAGCGAGCACCACGCCGGCGATCCCCAGTCGCTTGTGCAGATCGACGCGCCGCCTCGCGACGAGCGCGCTCTGCGTGAGCAGCAGCAGCCAGGAGGTGAACACCAAGCCGTGGATGTGCAGCGGCACATTCAGCGGTGGCGACGGACGGACCGGCTTCAGAAAATAAGTCGGCGCAAAGCCGACCAAAGCGGTGACCAGAAAAGCGACCGCCATGCCGGTATGAAAAACCCGGTGCTGACGCGCGAGACTCAGCGGGGTGACGGGGATGACGTC
>JACQWL010000497.1 GCA_016209255.1 Verrucomicrobiota bacterium | reverse complement strand
CAACCGACCCGCGTCGCGGATTTGGTCATGCTCAGCGGTGGCTTCGACGCCGGCCTGCGCCAGGGCATGGTGTGCGCCGTCACGCGGGGCCCGACCGAGATCGCCGAGGTGCTCCTCGTCGAACTCCGCCCGGCCTGCAGTGCGGCGCTCATCCTGCGCGTCGCGCCCCGCCAGTCCATTCGCGCCGGCGACCTCGCCCGCATCAAGATTCTCAAAACCTAATCATCAAAACCGATCAAAGGGCAGGGTGCGTGATCGCTTACGCGGCCCTATCGCCGGGGCCCCGCCCCGGAATCCTCGCCACCACTCACCACCACCGCCATGGAAGTACAAGCTCTCACCCGTTACGCGCGCATGTCGCCGAAAAAAATGCGCGATGTGTCCCGCATCATCCAGGGCCGCAAGGCGGCCGAAGCCGTCGATTACCTCGCGCTGATTCCCCGCAAGTCCGCGCGGCTGATTGCCAAGACGCTCAAGAGCGCGATCGCGAACGCCGAGAACAACAACAACCTCTCGGCCGACAGCCTCACGATCAAGGCTGCGCTGATTGAAAACGGTCCCGTCCTGAAACGCTTCAAGGCCGGGGCCCGCGGCACCGCGATGCCCCGCCGCAAGAAGATGTCGCACATCCGCATCGTCCTGACCGACGGCAACTCCAACTAATCTCATTCCATGGGCCAAAAAACCAATCCGATCGGTTTCCGTCTTGCCGTCCGCCGCAACTGGCAGTCCCGCTGGTATGCGGGCAAGAAGGAGTTTCCGAAACTCCTCCTCGAGGATCAAATCATCCGCCAGAAGCTCATGGAGAAGCTGAAGCAGGCCTCGGTGCCGCGCATCTTCATCGAGCGCGCCTCGAACCGCGTCCGGGTCAAGATTTACACCGCCCGGCCCGGCATCGTCATCGGCCGCAAGGGGCAGGAAATCGAGAAGATCAAGGAGGAGCTCTCGAAGCTCACCGGCAAGGAAATCCTCCTCGACATCCAGGAGGTCAAGAAACCCGAGATCGAAGCCGCGCTCGTGGCCGAAAACGTCGCGCTGCAACTCGAGCGCCGGATCGCGTTCCGCCGCGCGATGAAGAAGGCCGTCGAGATGGCCATGGCGCTGGGCGCCGAGGGCATCCGCATCCAGTGTTCGGGCCGCTTGGGCGGCGCGGACATCGCCCGCCGCGAGTGGCAGCGCAAGGGCCGCGTGCCCCTGCACACGCTGCGCGAGAACATCGACTACGGTTTCGCCGAGGCGCTGACCGTCTACGGCAAGATCGGCGTCAAATGCTGGATCTGCAAAAAAGAAGCCGACAACAACTGACCTCTCAATGGCGGATCGCGGATTGGGGAGTGCGGATTAAGCGCAACCCAGGCCGCTCGAAGCATCCGCAATCCGAAATCCTCAATCCGCAATCTCTCCTCCCATGCCCGCTCTCGCTCCCGCCCGCACCAAATACCGCAAATCGCAGAAAGGCTCCCGCGCCGGCAATGCCAAGCGGGGCAACACGCTCGCCTTCGGCGAATTCGGCCTCCAGTCGCTCACCCGTGGCCCCATGACCGGCCAGCAAATCGAGGCGGCCCGCATCACGATCTCGCGCCACCTGAAGCGCAAGGGCAAACTCTGGATCCGCATCTTCCCGCACAAGCCGATCAGCAAGAAGCCCGCCGAGGTCCGCATGGGCCAGGGCAAGGGGCCGGTGGAATACTACGTCGCCGTGATCAAGCCCGGCGCCGTGCTCTTCGAGCTGGCCGGCATTCCGCCCACCGTGGCCAAGGAGGCGTTTCGTCTCGCGGATGCCAAGCTGCCGTTTCACTGCCGCTTCATCATGCGCGAAAACACCGCGACCTGAGCCGAAACTCTCCAAAACGTTCGTCATGACTTCCAAAGAAATCCGCGATCTCTCGCCCGTCGAAATCACGTCCAAGGCCCGCGAACTCCGCGAGCAACTCCTCCAGCTCAAGCTGCGCAAGCAGACCGGCCAGGTGGAGAAGACCCACGAGCTGCGCTCCCTCCGCAAGGACATCGCCCGGCTCGAGACCATCCATAACGAAAAGAAAAAAGCTCCCGCTGCCGCCTAACCCAATTGCGGATTGCGGATCGCGGATTGCGGATTGTTTCGCAACGCGGCTCGCAGCCAATCCGCAATCCGAAATCCGCAATTCATCATGTCCACTGCCACTTCCGGCCCGCGCAGCACGCGCAAGACCCAGACCGGCTTCGTCTCGAGCCGCTCGGGCGACAAGTCGATCAAGGTCACCGTCGCCTACAAGACTCCGCACCCGCTTTACCAGAAGGTCGTCAACCGCCAGACCGTTCTCCACGTCCACGATGAAAAGAACGAGACCAAGGTGGGCGACAAGGTCGAGGTCATGGAGACCCGCCCGCTCAGCCGGCTGAAGCGCTGGCGCGTGCGCTCGATTGTCCAGAAGGCCGTCACCACCGACGCGGTGGCGATCTCCGAGGCGGACGTGGCTGCGCAGGTTCCGACCAAGACCACCGCCGCGAAGCCGGGCGCCCCCGCGCCCGTTCCGCAGGCCTGAGCATTTTCCAACCAACCAAAACTTACGGAGATCCGCCATGATCCAACTGCGCTCCATTCTCGAAGTCGCCGACAACACCGGCGCCCGTCGTGCCGCGATGATCAGCCGTAAAGGCCAGATCACGCCCACCGCGGGCGTGGGCGACATCATCACCGTTCACATCAAGCAAAGCTCCACCGAGGCCACGGTGAAGAAAGGCGAGGTCGCCAAGGCCGTCGTCGTGCGCACGAAGGCCCCGGTGCGCCGCGCCGACGGCAGCTACCTGCGTTTCGACAGCAACGCGATCGTCCTCATCGATGCGACGAACAACCCGCGCGGCACCCGCATCTTCGGGCCCGTCGCCCGCGAACTGCGGGCGAAGAACTTCATGAAGATCATCTCGCTCGCTCCGGAGGTCCTCTAACATGCAGAAATTTCACGTCAAACGCGGCGACGCCGTCGTCGTCATCGCCGGCGCCCAAAAGGGCAAGTCGGGCAAAGTCCTCGAGATCCTCCCCGCCAAACAGCGCGCGCGCGTCGAGGGTCTGGCCATGATCAAGCGCCACTTGAAAAAGTCGCAGGAGCATCCGCAGGGCACGATTGCCGAGCGGGAAGGCTCCATTCACATCTCGAACCTCATGCACCAGGCGGCCTTCGACGCGAGCAAGCGCAGGAAGGCCGCCGCGCCCGCCTGATGCCCGTGACACTGTGCGCTTGCCAAGACGGCGCGGCGCCTGCGTCATTGGACCCTTTTCCACTTCCCAACCATCCTCCATCGCCTCCGGGTCGGTCATCCGGGGCCTAGAAAATGAGCTACGTTCCATCTCTCAAAAAACTCTATCTCGAGCAGGTTGTCCCTGAACTCGTGAGGAGCCGCGGCTACAAGAACAAGCACGAGGTCCCGAGGCTGGTGAAGATCAGCCTCAACACCGGCATCGATGCCGAGGCGGACAAGAACCAGATCGCCGACATCGCGCGCGACCTGACGGCCATCGCCGGGCAGAAACCCGTCCTCGCCCGCTCGCGCAAGGCGATCGCCAATTTCAAGCTGAAGCCCAATCAAATCACCGGCTGCCACGTCACGTTGCGCGGCGCGTCGATGTGGGAGTTCCTGTATCGGCTGATGGCGGTCTCGATCCCCACGATTCGCGATTTCCGCGGCGTCGGCTCGAAGCTCGACGGCCAGGGCAACTACAACCTCGGCATCACCGACCACACGATTTTCCCGGAGATTTCGATGGAGAACATCAAGAAACACATCGGACTCGACATCACGATCGTGACGACGGCCCGGACTGACGACGAAGGCCGCGAGTTGCTCCGGCTGCTGGGCATGCCGTTCCGCCGGGTTGAACCGCAGGTGGCCGCGCCCAAGACGAACGCCGCCGCCTGACCAATTTCGGATTGGCGATTGCGGATTGCGGATTTCGAGCCGCAAGCCCCGCGCCGAAACCAATCCGCCTCCCCAATCCGCAATCCGCAATCCGAAATCCGCAATGCCGAAGACCTCCGCCATCCAGCGCAACGAGAAGCGCAAGCGACTCACCGCCAAATTCGCCGTCAAGCGCGCCGAACTCAAGGCTGCCCTCATCAATCCCACCACCACCGACGCGGAGTTTTACGCCGTGCAAAAGAAGCTGCAGAAGCTGCCGCGCAACTCGTCGCCCACGCGGATCCGCAACCGGTGCTCGCTCAGCGGCCGGCCCCGGGGCTACAAGCGCAAGTTCGGCGTCTCGCGCCTCACGTTCCGCGAACTGGCCCTTGCCGGCAAGATCCCCGGCGTGACCAAATCTTCCTGGTAAATTTTCCGGGCCGCGGGGGTGATTGCGCCTCTGGCGCAGCGGATATGACCCACGGCCACTCTCAAAAAAACATCCACCATGACCGACCCGATCAGCGATCTTCTCACCCGCCTCCGCAACGCCAGCAAGGCGCGCCTCGATGAGTGCTCGATTCCGCACTCGACCCTCAAAGCCAGCATCGCCGGCATCCTCAAGACCGAGGGCTACATCGCCGACTACAGCGACGGCACCGACGCCCAGGGCCACAAGACCCTCGTCGTGAAAATGAAATACGTCGAGGGCGCGCCTGCCATCACCGGCCTCACCCGCGTCTCCACGCCCGGCCGCCGCCTCTATTTCCGCTACACTGAAATCCCGCGTGTCCTCAACGGCCTCGGCATCGGCATCGTTTCGACTTCGAAGGGCCTGATGAAGGACGCCGACTGCCGCCGCAACCGGGCGGGCGGCGAAATGATCTGCAACGTTTGGTAATCAAGGCACGCACATGAGCCGCATCGGCAAACAACCCGTTCCCATCCCGGACAAGGTCAAGGTCACCATCAACGGTGACACCGTCCTGGTCGAGGGGCCCAAGGGCAAAGTCTCCAAACTTTTCGCACCGGTCGTCAAAGTGACCGTCGCGGACAAGAAGGTCACCGTCTCTCCGACCGAGGACCAGAGCCGCTTCGCGAAGGCGATGTATGGCACCGTCCGTTCGGTGATCGCCGGCATGGTGAAAGGCGTGACCGACGGCTATTCGAAAGACCTCGAAATCCAGGGCGTCGGCTTCAAGGCCAACCTCAAGGGCAAGCAGCTCGACCTCGCGCTGGGCTACTCGCACCCGATCATGATGGACATTCCCGAGGGGATCAAAATCACCGTCACCGATCAGACGAAGGTCAAGGTCGAGGGGGCGGACAAGCAGCTGGTCGGCGCCGTCACCGCGGAGATCCGCGGCTATTACCCGCCGGAGCCCTACAAGGGCAAGGGCGTGCGCATCGTGGGCGAGCGCGTCCGCCGCAAAGAAGGCAAGACCGTCGCCTAGGAGCCGGTCGGTTTCGCCATGCATACTTTTTTCTCAGTCGAACCGACAAAGTCCTCATGAGCACTTCCAAATCCACTCTCCTGCAAAAACGTCGTTGGCGAATCCGCAAGAAAGTCGCCGGTACCGCCATCCGCCCGCGTCTGTGCGTGCGGTTCACCGCGAAGCACGTTTACGCCCAGGCGGTCAACGACGATGCGGGCACGACGCTCGTGTTTCTCGGCAGCCTGGATCCCGAGCTGCGCAAGCAGAAGCTCAAGGCCAACGTCGCCGGCGCGAAGGCGCTTGGCTCCGCCTTTGCCGCCAAGGCCAAGGCCGCGGGCATCGCTGCCGTCGTCTTCGACCGCAGCGGCGCCCCGTATCACGGCAAAGTCAAAACATTCGCCGACGCCGCCCGCGAAGGTGGCCTCCAATTCTAAGAACTGCATGAGCACCGAACCCTCTTCCGCCCGCCCCGAATCTGCCGAACGCGCTCCCGACTTGTCCCCCACGGCGCCAGAGGCGGCTCAAACTCCACCGGCCGCGCCCGATACCGCCGCGCCCGCCGCTGCACCCGCACCCGCGCGCGAACAGCGTCAATCGCGGGGCGGCCAGGGCGGCTTCCGTGGCCAGGGTGGCGGCGGCTTCCGCGGCCCGCGCCGCGATGGCGGCCAGCGCCGCGACAACCGCGACAACAAGGATCAGGGCGACGGCCCGAAGATGATCGAGAAGGTCGTCTTCATCAATCGTTGCGCCAAGGTCGTCAAGGGCGGCCGCCGTTTCAGCTTTTCCGCGCTCGCCGTCGTCGGCGATGGCAAGGGCAAAGTCGGCATCGGCTACGGCAAGGCCAACGAAGTGCCCGACGCGATCAAGAAAGGCACGGCCAACGCGCACAAGCACCTCGTGAACGTGAAGCTCAAGGGCGACACCATTCCGCACGATGTGCTCGGCGTGTACGACGGCGGCCGCGTGATGCTCAAGCCCGCCTCCCCCGGCACCGGCCTCATCGCCGGTGGCGCGGTGCGCGCCGTGCTGGAAGCGGCCGGCGTGAAGAACATTCTCACGAAGTCGATGGGTTCCTCCAACCACATCGCCGTCGTGCATGCCACGCTCAACGGCCTGCTGCAACTCCGGCTCGCCGAGAATGTCGCCGCCGTCCGCAAGACGAGCTGACGCGACCCGGCCGCGGGCGACGCTCCAACCACCGACCTCCAACCACCCATGAAACTTCACGAACTCAAGAACGTCCCCGGTGCCATCCACCGCAAGAAGCGCGTCGGCTGCGGCGAAGGCGGCGGCCATGGCAAGACCAGCGGCCGCGGTGGCAAGGGCCAGTCGGCCCGCTCCGGCAGCAGCATTCGTCCCGGCTTCGAAGGCGGCCAGATGCCTCTGTACCGCAAGCTCCCCCACCGCGGCTTCAACAATTTCAACCACCGCACCGAGATTGCCGTCTTGAACGTCGGCGATCTCGCATCGCTCGATGCCGGCGTCACCGAAGTCAACGCCGACGTGCTCGCCGCCCGCGGCCTCATCCGCGGAGGCGAGACGCAGGTCAAGATTCTGGGCGACGGCGAGCTCAGCCGCGGGCTGAAGGTGACGGCCGCGAAATTCTCCGAGTCGGCCAAGGCCAAGATCGAGAAAGCCGGGGGCCAGGCCATCGTCGGCTGACGCCATTGCGGATTTCGGATCGCGAATTGCGGATTGACCGTTCCTGAGACACCGCCGCGATTCGTCCCGATCCGCCATCCGAAATCCGCAATCCGAAATTTTCCTCCCGCCCGTGTTTTCCGCCTTCACGAACTCCCTGAAGATCCCCGAGCTCCGCTCGCGCATCTTCTACACGTTGTCGCTGCTGTTCGTTTCGCGTGTCGCCGCGCTCATCCCGCTGCCCGGCATCGATCCGCATCCGCTGAAAAACTTCTTTGCCGAACAGTCCGCCGGCACCGCCGGCGCGGTCATGGGCCTGTACAACATGTTTACGGGCGGCGCCCTCCTCAAGGGCGCCGTCGCCGCGCTTGGCATCATGCCCTACATCAGCGCCTCGATCATTTTCCAGCTGATGACGGCCGTGGTCCCGACCCTCAGTCGCTTGCAGCAGGAAGGCGATGTCGGCCGCCAGAAGCTGACCCAATATACCCGCTACGCGACCGTGCTCATCTGCGTCATCCAGGGGACGCTGCTCCTGCTCGCGCTCGAGAACCCGCAGCAGCTCTTCCCCGGCTACGACCTGGCGACCTACGGCCCGATCGTGATCGTGGACAAGTGGAGCTTCATCTTCACGTCGGTGATATTCATGACGGCCGGCACGATGTTGCTCATGTGGCTGGGTGAGCAGATCACGCAGCGCGGCATCGGCAATGGCGTTTCACTCCTCATCACCATCGGCATTCTCGCCGACCTTCCCGGCGCCGCCGCGCAGACCTACCGGCTGTTCTTCCGCCCCGTCGGCACGGGCACCAACCTGGGCCTCCCGCAGGCGGTCGTCATGATCGCGCTCTTCCTCATCGTCACGATGGGCATCATCGCCGTCGTGCAGGGTCAGCGGAAAATTCCCGTCCAATACGCCAAACGGGTCGTCGGCAACAAGGTCATGGGCGGCCAGAGCTCCTTCCTCCCGCTCAAGGTCAACTACTCCGGCGTCATGCCCGTCATCTTCGCGAGCGCGATCCTGCTCTTCCCGCAGCAGATTTTCTCGTGGATCGGCGTGTCGTTCCACCTCAAGTTCCTGTCCGATTTCTCCAGCAACCTGCTGCGGGGCAATTTTTGGTATTACTTCCTCAATACCTCGCTCATCCTGTTTTTCAGCTATTTCTGGGTCTCGGTCATGTTCAAGCCGATCCAGATTGCGGATGACCTGAAGAAGTACGGCGGCTACATCCCCGGCGTTCGTCCGGGCGAGCCGACCGCGCAGTTTCTCGACTTCATCATGACGCGCCTGACCCTCGCGGGCGCGGTCTTCCTGACGATCATCGCGATCTTTCCCGACGTGTTGCTGTTCGAGCTGAACGTCCCGTCGCGCATCGCCTATTTCTTTGGCGGTACGGGCATGCTGATCACCGTAGGTGTCATTCTCGACACCATGCGCCAGGTCGAGACCTTTCTGTTGCAGCGCCACTACGACGGGTTTCTCCGGAAGGGTCGGATCCGCGCCCGCAGCGCCAATCCCCAGGGGGCGATGACCGGTGACGCGTTGAGCCACGAAGCGGTCATGAAAATCGCGCTGCCGATGCTCGGTCTCCTGCTTTTGGGCACGAGCATCTGGGCGTACAACGCCTTCTTGAAATAAGTGCTTTACTCCGGTCGCGATGGCTGGCATCCCCGACCTCTTCCCTGGATTCGGCCCTCTGGCCAAAGCCAGGCTCCTTCTCCTCGGTTCACCGGATTTTCGCTCTGAAAGCCTGATGAACCTGGACCGTTCTTTGAATCTCGAGCACGTCTCTCCGTCCCGTTTGAAAGGGCCGGGGATTTCGCGCCGCCCGGCTTCGGCCGCGGCGGAGGAAGCAGCCACGCTGGCGCGGATGCGCCGCTGGTTCTTCGCGCGCAAACCTGATGCGGGTTTTGTCCTCACGGACTTCCCGGCTACGCTGCTCCAAGCAAAGGTATTCGACGAATGGCTCGATGCCCGCGACGAGGCGCTCAGCGCCGTGATCGTCGCCGGCCCCGGCTCCAACGAGTCCGTCGTCCAATACTATCGCACGCTCGGCCTTCTCATCGAGGCGGGCGAGCCCTCCTCCGCCGGCCCCTTGGGCCGCTCGGAGCGCCGCCCATGACAATCCCAATCAAGAACCGAGAGGGAATCGTCAAAATGCGCGAGGCGTGCGCCATTGCCGCGACCGTGCTTGAACAACTCAAGCCACTGGTAAGGCCTGGCACCACGACCCAAGACTTGGAAGAGGCTGGCCGCGATTTCATCGCCCGCCTCGGAGCCCGCAGCGCCTGTTATGGCTACCAGCACGGTTCGCGCCGCTACCCGGCGCATACCTGCATCTCGGTCAACGACGAAGTCGTCCATGCCATCCCGTCGTTCCGCCGCGTCCTCCGTGAAGGCGACATCGTTTCGCTCGACATCGTCGTCTGGCACGATGGCT
>JACQWL010000496.1 GCA_016209255.1 Verrucomicrobiota bacterium | reverse complement strand
CGCGTAGTCGATCGCCCACGTGCGCCACGCGAAGGTGCCGCGGGCGAAGTCGCGCTCCCACACGAGCGAGGCGGCGCGGCGATCGAGGTTGAAGCGGTCGTTGAGACGCGAGGCGGCGCGGCGATCGGCGAGGTAATTGGCGGCGTTGGCGCCGGTGGCGAAGGTGAGGCCGCCGGGCTCGCCGTGCTCCTCCTCGTAGGTTTCGAGCGTGAGCATCCAGCGGGAGGCGGCGGAGGCGTCGAGGACGACGCGACCGAGCCAGGCGCCGAGCGAGTAGTCGTTGTTGGCGGAGCGGATGCCGTCGGACTGGCGGTGGTTGAAGTAGCCGTAGTACCCGATGCGGCCGACGGTGCCGTCGACGTAGCTGAACGTGGAGTAGTAGTCCTCGCTGCCGAGCGTGTGGAGGGTGGCGGTGGAGAACGGCCGATCGGTGCGCGGGCGGTGGGTGACGTAGTTGAGCGCGCCGCCGGGCTGGGGGCCGAACATGAGTGCGGCGCCGCCGCGCACGAACTCGATGCGATCAACCGTGTCGAGGGGCGGGGTGTAATAGGCTTCCGGATAGCCGAACTGGTCGGCGTGGATCGGCACGCCGTCGGTGAGCACTTGCGTGAACTGCGCGCGGTGCGGCTCGAGGCCGCGGTAGCCGATGCTGAGGAGCGGGGAGGTTTCCTCGCTGAGGACGAGGCCGGGCGCCTGGGCGAGTGCCTGGCGGTAGTTGTTGCCGGTGATGCGCGGCAGGCTGTCGAAGTCGAGAATCGTGGTCTTCTTGCCGGCGTTGATCCGGGCGCCCTGCACGTCGGGCAGGAACGGACCCTGGACGAAATGATCGGACTCGGCCTCGGCTTCGACGCGGAAGGGATCGAGCCGGACGGGCGGCGGGGCGGCGGGGGTGGCCGGGGGCGTCGCCGCTGGGGCGAAGCCGGCCATGCAGAGCGCAAAGGCGAGGGCGGCGAGGGCGGCGACGTTCGAATGGGACGGAGCGGGTGAACTGACAGTTGGGATCTGCGCGGCGGTTTTCATCATGAGAGAGGGCGAAGGAAGGGAGGCGGCAGGAAATGGCAGACTGCGACGAACGCCGAGGGCGGTGCATTTGCGCTGGGCGTTTTCCGCGCGGCGGCGGAGCCACCAGAGCGCGACGCCGGTCACGCTGAGCACGGGCACGACGAGGACGGCGAGGAACGCGACGAACTGCGTCGGCCGGCCGAACATGGAACCGTCGTGCATGGGGCGGGCGAGGGCGCGAAGCCGCTGGCCAAGCGGAAGCGACGAGAATGGATCAAGGCGAAGGACGGCAGCGGTGCGCGGGTCGAGCCACGCGATCGGGCGGGCGTGCTCGTGCGCGCTGGCGGCGAGCACGGCCTCGGCGCGCCAGACAGACGAGCGACCGCGCGGGGCGTGGAGGCGCAGTTCGCGCCAGTCTGGAAACACGCCGGCGGCGGCGGCGCGCAGCGCATCGAGAGAGGCGGGGACCGTAGGGATTTGAGAGGTGGAATTTGAGATTTCAGACGAGGTGGCGGCGGGCGGAAAATCTTTTCCCGAATGTCCGCGCAGCGCATCGCCCAGCGGTTTGATGCCCATGATGGCGCCGGTGACCGCGATGGCGAGGAGCGGCAGCGCGGCCCAGAAACCGAGCGTGTTGTGGAGATTGAAGTGAAACGCGCGGCCCATCCGATTGAGCGCGAGCGAAACGGCACCCTTGACCATTCGCCATTGCTTCGGCCACCAGAGCACGATTCCCGTGCCGAGCAATGCCACGAGGACAAGCGAGCTCGCGGCCACGATCCACTTGCCCACCTTGCCGAGGACGAGACTCGTGTGGATGCGCTCGACCAAACCGAAGAACGAGTCGCCGCGCGCGCGCGTGCCGAGCAGCGTGCCGGTGCCAGGATCGAGGCGGACGTGCGGGCCGCGATCGAAGCGGAACTCGACCGGTTGCGCGGTGCCGGCGGTGAGGCGCACTTCCTTAAGTTCGAAGTCCGGTGCGACCGCTTGGGCGCGGACGAGCAGAGCATCGAGCGGTTGGGCCGTCGCGGTGGTGTCGACGCGCCAGAGCTCGGGGTGAAAAGCGCGGTCGAGGTCGCGCTCGAAGACGAGGAGGGCGCCCGTCAGGGCCACGACCACAAACACGGCGGCCGCGGGCAGGCCGAGCCAGAGATGGCCGAGTCGCAATAAGGTTCTCCACCGGGCACGGTTCGTCGTTCCGCCTTTCGGCGGCTTTGGGGCGAAATTTCCGCCTGAAGACGGAACGACAAACTGGGTCGACTGGTGCATGGCGGGCAAGGGATGGGCGGCGGACGATCAGAACGCGTGGCGGACGCCGGCGAACCAGGCGCGGCCGGTGCGCTCGATCTTGGAGACGCGGGTGCCGTCGGCCTTGAGCGTGCGCTCGTTCTTGAAAGCGTCGGTGAGGTTGTTGCCTTCGACGAAGAGGGAGAGGCCGCGACCGAGCCGGAAATGGATCGCGGCGTCGACGGTGTTTTCCGCCCGCTGCTGTTTCAGATCGGCGCTGGCTTCGTCGCCGGGGCGCGCGCCGATGTGCTGGAGCGAGGCGGTGAGATAGATGCGGCCGAGTTCGTAATCGGCGCCGAGGTGGCCGAGAAAATCTGGCTGGCCACTGAAGCGGCGGGCGAGGCCGGTGGCAAACTCGCGGACTTCGCTGCGGATCCAGGTCTGGTTGGCCCAGAGCGTGAGGCCGGCGAGCGGGCGCAGGCGCGTCCAGGCAAAGCCGACACGCTGTTCGAGTTCGAGGCCATGCACGCGACCGTCACCGACGTTGCGGACCTGCGTGACGGGCAGGCTGGAGCGCAGTTCGCCGGTCTGGATCGACTCGATGAGACCGGTCACGTCGTGGGCGAAGAGATTGGCGGCGACGAAGAAACTGGCGCGGCGGTGAACGAGACCGAGGTCGGCCTTCCATGCGCGGGCGGGGCGGAGGTCGGGGTTGCCGAGGGTGACTTTTTTGCCGTCGTTCTGCTCATACGGCGAGAGTTCGTCGAACTTCGGGCGGTTGACCGCGCGGGAGACGGCGAAGGTGAGCGCGGTGTCGCCGCGCAGGCGGTAGTTGAGTTGGGCATTCGGGTTGAAGTCGCGAAACGTGTGCGCGGCGTCGGCTGAGGCCGGCGTGCGCGAAGCGAAGTCGACCAACTCGGAGCGGGCGCCGGCGAGCAGCGTGAAGCGGTCGGTGGCGCGCCAGCTATCTTGCGCGAAAACGGCGTAGTAATTTTCGGCGATCGCGTAGTTGTCCTTCGGGCCGGTGGTGTCGGTGGTGACGGCGCCTTTGGTCTCGAGCTTGACCTTGTCGCGGTTGCGGTCGCGCAGGCGGAGGGCGAGGCCGGCCTTGACGAGGTGGGCGCCGCGGGCGAGCGGGAGGCTGAGCTTCGTGTCGAAGGCGCGGGTGGCGTCGGCTTTGTCCTCGGTCTCGGTGGTGCGTTTGTCGAGGACGAGACGGCCGGCGGTTTCCTTGAAACTGTCGGTGGTCTTGGCCTCGAGGTGGCGCTCGGTCACGCGCTGCCAGGAGAGGCGCGAGTCGACTTCGGCGGAGTGCCCGCCGAGGCCGAACGTGTGGCGGTGCGTGAGCGAGAGGCCCTCGCCGAGCTTGCCCTTGTTCTCGCGCTCGAGATCCGTGGTCTCGTCGGTGCTGGCGGGCTTCGTGAAGTCGAAGGTGGTTTTGGTTTTCGTCTTCGGTTCGCGCAGATCGAGGCGCAGGGGCTTGAGGTGGAACTCGCCGGCCGCATAGCGCCACGAGGCGTCGAGGTAGAGATCGCGGGCGCGGGTGGGTTTGGTTTCGCGCTCGGGCACGCTCTTGCGGAGCACACCGGTGGCGGGAGCGAACTCCTCCTCGGCCTTCACCTTGTAGGTGGGATCGTCGAGGTAGTTGAAGGAGGCGAGCCAGCCGAGCGACGGGAGCGGCCGGCCACCAAGGAGCATGCTGCCGAGCTGGCGGGTGGCGCCGGTGCGGTTGCGACCGCCGGCGGCGAGGCGCGTCTCGGCGAAGAACCGCTGCTCGGGCGCGGGGCGGAAGCGGAAGTCGAGCCGGGCGGCGAATCCGTCGCTCTCGAATTCGGGCGAAGGATTGCGCAGGACCCGCACTTCCTGGACGAGGTCGGCGGGGATGCGGTTGAGCTGGAGTTCGCGTTTCTCGCCGCCGTCGGGGAGGGCGAGGCCATCGACCTGGGCGCGGGTATATTCCTTGTCGAGGCCGCGACCGCGGGCGTCCTTGTTTTCGCCGGGAGGTCCGCCCATGAACATGCCGGAGAGCCGGGCGACGATGTCACCGGCGCGGCGGTTGGCGCGGCGGCCGAACTCCTCGCGCGTCACGCCGGTGAAGGGCTCGGGCAGCGTGAGCCGGCGCTGCTCGATTGCGGAGTTGTCGGCGGCGGGGGCGCGGTCGGCGAAAATCTCGAACGTGTCGAGCGAGACAACCTCCGAGATTTCGGCGGCGGCTTGGGCGCGGCTGGCGGCGGCGAAGCCGAGCAGGAGCGCAGCGAGGTTGAGCGGGCGTGGCAGGAAGTGCCGGAGTGCTTTCATGACGTGACGATGGCGGTGCCGTGCCACGCCGACGCGTCAAGGCGCGCACCAGCACGGAACTCGCGGGGGAGAAATCCCGGTTCGCCGCGCAGGGCGGAACTCGGGGGGAAATTCGACCGGGCCGACCCGGGGCCTCGGTCAGTCGCGCGCTGCGGCCGCGCTCGAAGAAGAAAGGAAACGGGGGCGATTCGCGAAACCTGGCTGCGACGCGCGGATGAATCGCCAGGCACCTCCGTGCCGGCCGCGCGAAGTTTCGAGTGAATTCCGCCCGGCGGAGGGCCGGCGGCATACGGATAGGAATGTTGACGGACCGAAAGTGCGGGCGCGGCGGGCGCGGGAAAAACAAGCGGAGCTGTCGCAGCCGGGGCGGCAGGCGGCCGCGCCTCGGCGGGCGCGAAGGCGGACCATTCGAGGTGCGAATCGCCGGCCATTCGATCGCGCGCGGAATTGCCGGTCACGCGCGCCCCGCGGAACTGCGGCGCGAACGCTGCCATGGCGGCGGCGTAAAACTGCACGCCGGATGCTGAAGGGACGGCGGCAGAATCCGGGGCGCTGGCGGCGGAGCGGGGCATGGCCGGATTCGCCGGGGCCGGTTCGAAGCGCGAGATGCCGGCCGCGGCCGCCAGCGCGATGAGCGCGGCGCACTGGGTGGAGCGCAGGGAACACGGCGAGGAAAACATGGTGGTCGGGTCTTGGGCTTGGCGTCAGCAGGACAATGGAAACTCGGGGCCGACGATAACACACGGCCGGGGTGGGCGGAAATTGGAGTCGAGGCGCATTCTCGTTAGGGAAGATCCTTAGGCGGGGCTGAGGTGCCCCGGCGAGGCGGGCGGGCGCGCGGGCGGTTCGACCCGGCATTCGCAGTCGGTGGCTTGCGGCGCAGCATCGGTGGCAATCATCGAATGGCCGCGAGTATCGCACGGCGCACCGCGGCGATTCCACCCGAGCGCGGCGTATTCCTACCCGCGGGCGGTCAACTGGAACTCTTTCGGATTCAGCCCGAACTGCCGGCGAAATGCGGCGGCGAAATTGCTGGGATTGCTGAAGCCGACGCGCGCGGCCGCTTCGAGCACGGTCGCTTCGCCGCTCTGCAAGAGAGAGCGCGCGCGTTCCATGCGGCGCTCGCGCAGGTAACCAAACACGGTCGTGCCGAAAACCTGGCGGAACCCGCGCTTCAGCGTGGTCTCGCTCAGGCCGACGCTGCGCGCGAGGACGGCGAGTGTCGGCGGGGTTTCGAGGTCGCGTTTGAGCGCCTCGGCCGCGGCGTGGATCCGGCCGGTCACGTTGCGCGTGAGCGGAGGCACGCGCGGCGTCGCGGTGCCGGCGAGCGCGGTGAAGAATTCGAACAGCAAGTCGTTGCAGCGGGCCGTGAGCGCCATCGCGCGAATTGCGCCGGCGAACGGACAGCGCCGGATCGATTCGACCGCGAGCCGCGCGCCGGGCGTGAGGGGAAGTGCCAGCACGGGTTCACCTTCTCCGGCGGCGAGCAGCCGCACGCGAGCGGCCCCGGGCGTCTTGTCCTCGGCGAGCAGTTCCTGCAACGCGAGGTCGGAAAGCACGACGGCGACATGAAAGGTCGGAGCCGGCTCCGGGGGCGAATGGGTCGCGACCGTGGTACCGCGGACGAGGGCCATGTGATTCGCTCCCGTTTTGCTCAAGCCGTCGACGAGCGAAAAAACGAAAAACACCGGCACGCCAGTCGCCGCCACGGGCGCGCGATCGAAGCCGCCCGCACCCCATTGCAGGGTGATGCCGGGGCGGATCGGATGTTCGTTCGTGGCGCTCATTTTGAACCGTCGCGGACGGCGGGGCGCGCAGCTCACGCGTCAACTCGCCACGTTGGGAGGTGGACTGATATTTGGACGGAATCGATCCGGGCAAGCCGATTCATCCGTTCGCGAGAAAGAAACGGCGCAGTTTACTTTCTGGAACCTGGGGACACGACGCCCTCTGTCGCGTCGCTTGAAACCACGACGGGGCGTCGCGGCGCCAAAATTCTCTCCGCCGTATTCCGCGTATCGTTCATCGGCCCATCGGTTCTCTTGCCCGTAACGGCGATTCTGCGCCACCGTCACTGCACGGGTGAAATTGCTTTCGGACTCAATGACCCGGGTTCGCCTCGTCTTGAGCGCGACTTGGAAGCAACCTCTCATCCTCCGCCGCCATGCCTGAAATCGGAAACACGCACCAAGTGGCGGTGCAGGCCGAAAACCTGCACAAGAGCTACGTCCTCGGCGCCACCGCCATCGGCGCCTTGCGCGGCGTCGACCTCGTCGTCCAACGCGGGGAATTCGTCGCCCTGATGGGTCCGTCCGGCTGCGGGAAGACCACGCTGCTCAATCTCATCGGCGCCACGGATCTGCCTTCGCGTGGCCGCTTGCGGGTCGACGGCGTGGATCTGGCCGGCCTCTCCGACGACCAACTGGCCGACCTGCGGCGCGATCGCATCGGGATCGTATTCCAGTTCTACAATCTGATCCCGACCCTGACGGCGCGCGAAAACGTCGAGATCCCGATGCAATTCAAAGGCACCGGCGGCGCGGAGCGGCGTCGGCGGGCGCTTTCCCTCCTGGAGCGCGTCGGCCTCAAGGACCGGGCCGAGCACAAGCCGGCCGAGCTTTCCGGCGGCGAGCAGCAGCGGGTGTCGATTGCGCGATCCCTCGCCAACCAGCCGGCCCTCGTGCTTCTCGACGAGCCGACCGGCGATCTCGACAGCGCCACGGGCAGCGACATCATCGCGCTCCTCCGCGACCTCAACAAGCGGGAGCGGGTCACCCTCGTCATCGCCACCCACGACGCCTCGATCGCCGAACAAAGTTCAAGGATCGTCCGGCTGCGCGACGGGCGGATCGAAAACGATACCTGGATCGCATGAAGGCTTGGTTGCACTACGTGGTGCGGAACCTGGAGCGCCGGCGAACCCGCACGTTTCTCGGGATTTTGGGAATCTTCCTGACCCTGTCTTTTCTGACGGCCATCCAGATCGGGCTCGATTCGGTGGCGAGTTCCTACACCGACCTCGCCGCCCTGCAGGCGGGCAAAGCCGATCTTCTCGTCACGGCCGAAGGCGGCAACCTCCTGCGACCGGAGCCGTTTCCCCCGGCGGAGGTCCGGCAAAAACTCGAGGCCAACCCGCACCTGCGGGGCGTCGCGCCGCGATTGACGGGAATCGTGCAGGCTGGATTCGGGTCGGTGCAGCACTACGCGGTCCTCATCGGACTCGATCCGGTCCGGGAACGGGCACTCGACATCTCCGGGCTGATCCCGGAGCCGGCCTTGCGCAACGGGACCTGCGCCATCTCGCGGACCCTCGCGAGAAAACTGAAAGTGGGGAAGGGCGGCGAGGTGGCACTCCGGTCCGCCACGTCAGGTGAGGTGCTCAATCTTCGTCTCGAGACGATCCTCGAACGGCAATTGCTCCTGCCCCAGGAAGTGAAGGACTACATCGT
>JACQWL010000495.1 GCA_016209255.1 Verrucomicrobiota bacterium | reverse complement strand
CTCGACCATGAATGGCCGGGGACAAATGAGCGCCACGAGTTCGGCGTAGTTGAACGTGCTGCCCAGGTTGAACTCGAAAATCTCGTATTCCTGGTGGGCCAGATACCCGCTCTCAAATCGATTGGAAACCGTGCGCCAGATGGGCGCCAAAATCGCGATACGACGTTTTGTCCCCCACAATGGTGTCCTCGGTCCGCCCGCCCAGGCCATGCTGGCACACCACGACGGGGCGTCTCTCTCCCGGCGCGAGGTCTTTCGGCACGAGCAGGGTGCCGTAGAAGAACACATCGGGGAACACGTCGAGGACCACCTCGTAACCGCGGAACGCCGGATCGTCGTAGCGCAGCCGGGTGCGCGGGGCGGGTGGCTCGAGCTTCCGGTCGAACGCCCCGATGATTTCTTCGCGCAAGTACGCTCGATACGGTTCCACGCTCGTGGCGTATTTTTCGAGGCCGGCGCTCCGGTCGATCCGGGCGGTGAATTGGGCGCGCACGTGGGGACCCTCGTCCATGAGACGCTGCGAGAAATTGGACAACTCCTGGTACTGGCGCGCCAGCCGCCGATCCGTCTCGGGTTGCGACCGCAGCCCCACGGGGGGCGGCCCGGCGTCGCCGGTTTTCTTCCCGCCGCCAGGATTTTTTGCACCTCATAACCGATGAGGTGCCGCCCCATCTGATAAGCGGCGCGGTAAAGGATCTCGCGATGGCTGGCCGTCGACCGGCGCCGCCCTCCCGCGATGACCGACAGTTCACGGCCTCGATTGATGAGCGTGGGCACGATGACCCGGCAGCCGCTTTCCGCCAGCCGGCGGGCAATCTGGCTTTCCGCGGGTATTCCAGCGGACAGCCCGACCAGCGCCTCCGGCGTTTGTTCGCAATCGGGAACGACGACGACGCGCGCCCACGGCTCCCGCCCGGTGGGCTCGAGCCACAAGCCTTCGCCGTTCACGCCCTCGAATACCGGCCACCGAACCGCATAGACGTCGAAGCCGTTCCCTTTGCCCACCAGAGCCGGCTGGCTGGGCGTCGCCACCAATTCAATATCCGCAAACTTGAGCCGTGCCTCCCGCAGCCCGATCAGGCGGGCCAGTCGGACCCGGTTGGGTTCGATCGACGCGGCATAGGCGGCGGCGGAGGAAACGTCCCGCCGCCAGTGGCCTGCCCGCGCCTGGACCGACACCTCGGTCTCGCGGAGGAGGAACCGGTCGACTCCCGCGATCATCGCCTCGGAGATGTCTCCCTGCAGGGTGAGCGGCTGGGTGCCCGCGAGTTCGCGGGACCCGGTCGCAGCCGTTGCAGGTGCGAGGAGATTCGCCGCGGTGACCGCCGCGGCTGCGGCAAGGTGACGGTTTAGGAATCTCATGCCCGATCCCAATCAGTTTGGCCGGCCGAATGGAGCGCCGGGCGGCGGCGCGGCCGCCCCCGGGATTTTTTTCAAATGCCGGTCGAGGAATTCAAAGGTACCCTTGGCATTGATCTCGTGAATGCCATCGAAGAACTCGATGGCGGTTCGCTCCGGAATCTTCAGGCGACTGTAGAATCGGCGTACTTTCGCGTACTCGTAAGCGACCCATTCATCGAGGCCCACGCCGTCGTCGTGTCCCCGCTCGACCATGAATGGCTTGGGCGCCATCAGGTTGGCCAGCTCGCTGTAGTCGAACGTTCGGGCGAGGTTGAACTCGTAGGCTTCGTACTCGATCGTGTGCATGAACGACATCGGCATTTCGAGTCCCGCCATTTTCCGGGCGTATTCGTTGAAATCGCCTGAGCAAATCGACAGGGCGTAACGGTTGAGCAACGGGGGAACGCGCACCGCCGTCTTGCCTCCATAGGACAGCCCGTAGAAACCGATGCGCGCGGCATCCACGAAAGGGAGCGTGGCGAGCCAGTCCAGCGTCCGCTCGTGCTGGCTGAGAATGAAGGAAAAAAGCGTCAGCTTCAGCGGATTGGCCCTCCGCTGCACGATGCGATACCGCTCCTCGAATATATACGGGTTTTGTGGAGCATAGACGATATAGCGCCGGTCAGCCAGCTGGGCGGCAAATTGCTTGTACGTGCGCTGCGTTCGCGCGTCCGAGGTCTTGATCAGGTCAAGCGGCCGCCCGGCGCGCCCATGCTGGGCCACCACGACGGGCAACTTTTCGCCTGGCTTCAAATCGTTCGGCACCAACAGATCCCCATAGGCAAATACATCCGGCAGGACGGGCAGATAGACTTCGTAGCCCCGCCACCTGGGTTCGTCCAAAATCAGGCGGGTGCGCGCCATCAGCGGCTCCGTCGCCGGCGGCAGTTTTCCAAAAACTTCTTCCCATAGGTACTGGCGGTACCATTCCTTGGTTTCGTTCCAGCGCTCAATCGAGCTGGAATCCGCCTGCCGCCAGAATTCCTTCCGCGCGACGGCGCTGTCCCGCACCGCCGCCTGGATATGATCGATCAGTTGCTCCGCCTGACGTTGGTGCCGCGCGGCTGCCCGCAAGGCCGTCACTTCCGGTCGCGGCGGGGTGATCGACAACGGCCGCAGGCTGGTTCGCGACAGGCTGCGCCAGAGGAGTTCGCTGGCGTTTCCAACGGCAAAGGCTGGCGCGACGCCCAGCCGTTCGTAAATTTGCCGGGCCCGGTCGGTCTCGGACTGCACCGCGGCGTCCGACGGCTTCTCCAAGCGACCAGGTGCAGCGCCGCGTCCGTTCTCCTGATTGGACGGCGGTGGACCAAGGATTTCGAGTGGCGGATTGGGCTGGATGCTCAAGGAGCGCGGCGCGACCAACCAGGCCAGTTCGGCATCGCCAAATTCACGGAGAAATCCCCACGAATTACTGTAAATCGGTCCGCTCCACATGGCTTCGCGCGGCGCGAAGGATCCAATCAATCCGGTTGAGTGAATCCGCCGGTCACAGGCCGCGCTGCTCAGGGCGATCACGGCTCCCTCGCCGTACCCGATCACTCCGACCGGATTGGCGGGTGCGCTCTTCTCGAACCAATCCACCGCCGCGAGCACCTTTTGCACCTCGTAGCCGATGATGTGGCGACCGACCTGGTAGGCCATGCGGTAGATAAACTCACGATTGGGCTGGCTGGTCGCATATTTCACCTTGCCCCACTGCCCCTTCGCTGGATTGCGATTGATGAGCATCGGCACCAGGACTTGGGCGCCGTTTTCGGCCAGCTGCCGGGCGAACTGGCGTTCCTGCGGCACACCGGGTTCGAGCCCCACCAGCGCCTCCGGGGATTCGTCGGCATCGGGCAACGCGATGATTCGGGCGGTGGGCGGGCCGTCGGGCTCGAGCAAGAGCCCCTCGGCGTCCATGCCCGCCAACACCGGCCATTTCACCGCGTACACTTTGAAGCCCGCGCCACTCCCCACGACGGACGACTCGCCCACCAGCGATACGCGGAGCGGGGCGTCAAACGGAATGCGGCGATCGACGACGCCGATGATATGGCGGAATCGGCTGCGGTTCGTCTCCACCGACTTTTCGTAAGCGTCGGCGGAGGAGAGATTCGGTTGCCAGAATTGCGCCCGCCGCGAGGGAGCAAACTCGGTTTCGCGGATGAGAAAGCGGTCGAATCCATCCAGCATTTTTTCCGCGAAATCGCCGCTTTCAACCAACGCCTCGGTCCCCGCCAGTTTTTGGGCATCCGCACCAGGGGCAGGACAGGCGCACCAGCAAAGCAGACCGGCCGCGGCTGCGCGCCCTCCGGCGCAAATGCGGCGCAGCCGTAACGATTCAGTCCGAAGGTGGGCCGGGCGCTCCGCGCGCGGCTGGGTCGACGGACACCGTGGAGACCGCGCGCGGAGCGCCCGGTCCACCCTTTGGTTTCCCCACGGCCCGGGGAGAGTCGCTTCGACTGAATGGATGCGACTTCGGTTCGTAACGGCTTTCAGGCCAATCGGGATTGCGCCTGCTTGGTCGAAAAACGACATCGTCGACGCTGCGCTATAAACGGGTGTTCAGCCCAAAGAAGAACATCGGTCCCATTTTATGAATGGCCCGTGGCTGGCCATCGAAAGCTTCGGACGCACGATCGGCTTCGGCGAAGATATTTACCGCATCCAGGTAGACGCCTAATTTCTTCGAGAATTGATACGTTGTCTTGATATCAACCACGTCCCGGGCCCGACTGTACGTCAGAGCCGACCGCGTGAGACTGAATCCGGTAAGATAGCGCCCGTTGTGGTTCCACGCCGCCCGGACGGACAGGCGATTCTTGATGTAAGAAATACCCGCGTTGGCGGTTTCCGGATTGAATCCGGCGACTTCAGACGTGGGGGCGAGGGGGCTTCCTGCCACGATGCCGGTGTTTATGGCGCCTCCGGTGGAATAGTTGCCGACAACCTGCATGCGCGTGTAATTGGCAAAGGCGCCAAATCCGCTCCACCAGCCGGGCAGGAACGTGAACTGCTGGCTGTAATTGAACTCCACGCCCTTGATCTTGGCGTACCCGCCATTCGCCTGGGTGGTGAGGGTGTAGCCCTCGTACTGGCCATCGAAGCCGTTGTCGGGGCCGGCTCCGACGACGGCTCCGGATCTCGTGTAGATGAAGGATTTGATCTCTTTCAAGAAGAGCCCCACGGAAACCAGACCGACCGGCTCAAAGTAGTACTCTCCGGCGAGATCGAAATTATCCGCGGTCTGCGGCTTTAGATTCGGATTGCTGGTGCTGATGCTGCCGAGTGCGAATTCGTTGGCCACCCCCGGGAGATTGACCGTGGTCGTGGGAATGAGCTGCCCAATCGACGGACGGCCGATGTTGGTGGCATAACTCAAGCGGGTCACAATATTCGGCGTCGGCTGATACTTGAAATGAAGGCCGGGAAAAATCTTCCGATATTCGCCGTCGACCTCCTGCCGATTCGCGTATTCCGCGCGGACACGCCGTTCACTCTCCGCCAGGCTGCCCGGCACGGCCGGAACTCCCTGGGCGGTGGTCACGGGTCCGACATAGGCCAGGCGCCGGGCCCGTTCCGCGAGCGTCAGCTGTTGCAGCGGACCACTTGCCCACACTTTCGTCGTTTCCACCCGAACCCCGCCCATCACCCTCAGCTTGCCGATATCGACATTACCCATGATATAGGGCGCATAGATGCCTTCGGTGAAATGCGTTTCGCCGATGAGCGGTTGGATCGTATTGTAGACGATGTCCGGCGCAAACAACTGGGGGCTCGCTTTCAGGGCGGTTTCGACGTTGAAACCCGTCTTGCCGTAGGTGGAGCCCGGGGTGTCGCGGCCCGGGATCATCGGGCGCGGAATCGCCGGATACCGCGAAAGGCGCGTGCCCGGAGCCGTGTAGCCATCGTCGACAAATTGCGCCAGGTTGTCGTCATTGAGGCCGGTGGCGGGATTGACACCCATGACCCCGTCGGGGCCGACATAGAACATTCTGATGGTGTTGACGGCGACATCACGCTGCTGGTCGCGCCAACGAAACCCCGCCTTGATGTAGCTCGGAACCGGCGTGGTGAACAGCTTCTTCACGTCCAGCGAGGAACCCGTCATCTGGTCCCAACCAGACCGGATCAGCACATCGTACTGATTCCGGGTGTAGCTGCTGATTTTCGTGATGTCGGCACCGCCCGTCTGCGTGATGACGGGGAAGTAGGGTTCCTCCTGCCGCTCGATCTTCAGTCCGAATCCCTGCGTATAGACATTGAAGGTTTTGTTCCCCGGATAATGCGCCTTCGATTTTGACCGGCTGGCCGTCCAGTCGATCTCCAACCCTCGATACCGGTGGATTCCGGCGGCCTGGGTGTTGAACGCCTGATCGCGCCGATACTCCGTCCGGGAAGTTCCGGTCAAGGTATTCGGCGCCACGCGGTTCCCCGCGGCATTGAGGTAGTCCACCGGAAACCACTGGGTCATGTTGCTGGTGTATCCGGGAATAATGGCTCCCGTTCCGGTCGGCCGGCCGGCCGGGTCCAACACCACCAGGGTCGCCGGAGTCGAAAAGGCGAAGCTCCGGTGGTTCGCATATTCGCGATATTTGTTCATCGTCTGGTTGACGTAAAAACGGGAATTTTCGCTCAGCTTGTAGTCGACGCGAAAGCCGCCGCCCCAGCCCGTGCGGTAATTCCGGAAATCCTCGGTGCTAAAGCTGCTGGTCAGGCGCGGATCGGACGTGCCATTCGGGATATTGCCATATCCCTGGGACGCGATATCGATGATGGTGCCGTGTTTGCGCTGGGCGTAGTTGAACGCGACCCCAAATCTTCCACCGAAAACTTCGGAATAGGAAATCGAGTAATTGCGATGCGCTTCATCGCGGGGATCCGTGGCCCGCCAGATCGCCCCGATCGATCCGCTGATGCGGCGCTCCAGCCCGTGGTTGAATGCATTCTTGCTCACGAAATTGACGGCGCCCCCGATCGAGTCCGCGGCCATGTCGGGCGTGGGTGACTTCACCACCTCGATTCGCTCGATCGTATCCGATCCGACGGGATTGAACTCGTAGTCGCGCCCGCCGCCCGACGCTCCGCCGCCCGATCCGACGCGGCTGCCATCCATGGTTACCGTGCTCAGCGCCTGGTGTAGACCGCGGATTCTAACGTATCGCCGGTCGCCGCCCACGGATTCCGCTTCGACCCCTGGTAAACGCATCAACAGATCGGCGGGATTGCCCGCCAAACTGCCAAAGGCGTCGGTCGAGAGCACATTCTTCACCCCGTTTGACTGCTTCTGCATCGTGATCGCCTCGGCGTTGCCCTCGCGTTCTCCTGACACCACGAATTTACTCAGCCGATAGATGTCGGCGGTCAGCCCCACATCGTGCCGGGTCGAAGTTCCGGAGTTTACCGTCACCGTTTCGTCAGCCGTGTTCAGGCCGGTATAGGACACCGACAAGGTTACGGTACCGGGAGCCACGTCGGTGAAGTGATACTCTCCGTCAGATTCGGCCAGTACTGTCTTGCCCGTTCCCCGGAGTTCAACGCGGGCGCCCTCCAGTGGCTTTCCGGTCGCTGCGTTCGTCACGCGACCCGTGATGCTTCCCTGGGCGAAGCCTGATTGAACGGCCAGGCCGAAGAACAAAACAACGGCGAGCGCCATGGTGCGGAAGCCGGCCATCCAATGATGGCCGGCAGGACGGGTGGAGGTATTCATGGTATTTTGAACAAGCAGGGAATCAGATTTGAGGGGAACAGGACCGAAGGGAGTGGGATGGAGAAAATGGCCGTAATTGGTTTTTGCCCGTTGCACGTTACACGCCAGCCAACAAGACGGGGTGAGTCGGGAGCGTGCGGGGCAACGGGCAAATATCGAGATTTTTTTCCGATCCACCTGCCGGGGGGGGCGCAAGTCAGGTTTTGAGTGCCTGTTCGTAGTTCCGCCTTCAGGCGGCGGATCCCGCGTGACGACCGCCTGAAGGTGGAACTACAAACAAGGCGTCCACCTCAACGCCATTTCCAGATACGGCTAAGAAACTGGATTTTCAGGGGCTTGGATCCGGGAGGGGTTTATCGCCGCCGTAATTTCAATCCCCGATCCGGCCCGGCAGATATTCGACGATGCGACCGACGTAGTCCGACACGTCTTTATGATTGGGCGCGACGAGCTTCGCCTGCCGAATGGCCGGCAGGAGCGGACGGGCCAGCGGGCCCAGACGGTGAGCGGCGTTGAGCGCGGAGAGGCGCGCGAAGACGTCGTCCGTGCGCAGCGCGGACCCGAGGATCGGCAGCGCCCGGTCAAGCGCGCCGAGGTGAGCGACGGTCTCCGCGACGGCGATACGGACGTCCGGCGACGAATCATCGAGGGCGGCGAGGAGGGCTGGTTTCGACGGGACCGCGTCGCCCCGGAGCGCCAACAAGCCAACCGCACCCCACCAGCGAACGGCGGAGTCTCCGGCCCGGAGGAGCTCAGCGAGGGCAGCGACGTTGCGCGGATCCATCTGGTTGGCGAGGCCGGCGGCGCGCTGCAGCTCGTCGAGTGGATTCAGGCGCGCGTCCGTGGCCATCTCGTAGGGTGTGCTGCCGGCGGCCCGGGCGTGCACCTCGCGTTCGGGGAGCAGACCGAGGTCGCCCGCGGCTCGCATCTGCGCCGCCAGGGCGGAGCGCAGACGCGCCAGTGCCCCCGGTTGCTCGATTCGTCCCACGTGCCGCGCGGAGTCGCAAAGTTGTAATCCTCCTTCACGTTATTCGACGCATAGTAGCCCGCGGCGCGGAGGTACTCGGGAAAACCCTTGATCCCCGCGGGCAGCCGGGTCGTCGAACGCATGTGATGGCTGCCGAGGCGCAGCGGATATACCCCGGTGAGGAGGCATGACCGGCTCGGCGCGCACACGCCGGTATAGGCGAACGCCTGGGTGTAGCGCACGCTTTCGCGCGCGAACGCGTCGAGCCGGGGTGTGACGGCAAACGTGTCGCCGTAGGCGCCGAGCAGCGGGCTGGTGTCCTCGCAGGTAATCCAGAGGATGTTGGGGCGGTCAGCGGCGGATGCCAGCGCGCTGGCAAATGCGAGCCCGATGGATGCGAGACGGAGTGGTGACAGGCGCATAAGAATTTCTTGGTGGGCAGGACGCACGGGGAGCGCAAGTGGCGGCGGCATTCGCCCAGTTGGGGCGTAGATCAATTCCCGAGGGGGATCGAATAGAATCGCGCCAGCCATGAGCCGAGCGACATGCGCACGTAGAACTCGTGGGTTGGGCCCGACTCGCGCGCCTCATGTACGTAGCGCCGCGCCGCACCCGCTGCAGCGCCAAGGAAGGCGGTGCCTTGAAAGTGGGCCGGAATCGGCGCGCCGGCGAGGCTGAGCAGCGTCGGGGCGAAGTCCACGAAGTTCACGAGTCGGTCCACCGCGGCCCGTCTTCTTCTTTGCTTTACCACCTTGCGCACCAGCCAAAACCATTCGAACCTCGCCGATTGCTTATGAAAATCCTCCCCGCTCTCACCCTCTGTTTGCTCGTCGCTGTTTTGCCGAACGCCTGGGGCGCCGTCCCACGCGCGCTGCCGGCTGGCGAATTGCCGGACGACATCCGCCTGCGTCCGCTGAAGGACCTCAACGGCTACTTCCCGTTCATCCCGCCCACCTCGAAGGCTGAGTGGGAAAAGCGCGCCGAACGCGTGCGCCGGCGGATTCTCGTGGCCGAAGGCCTCTGGCCGATGCCCACCAAGACGCCGCTCAACGCCGTCATCCACGGGAAAATCGAGAAGCCCGACTACACGGTGGAGAAGGTCTATTTCGAAAGCACGCCCGGCTTCTTCGTCACCGGCAATCTGTACCGGCCCAAGGGCAGGACCGGCAAAGTCCCCGCCGTATTGTTCGCGCACGGCCATTGGCGCGACGCGCGGTTTTTTGAGGAAAAGGCGCCGTCCTTTCGAGCGGAGCTCGCCACCGGCCAGGAACGCTTCGAAGAGGGCGGCAAGAGCCGCTTCCAATCCATGTGCGTGCAACTCGCCCGCATGGGTTGCATCGTCTGGCAGTGGGACATGCTCGGCGATTCCGACTCGCAGCAGATTCCGCATGCGCTCGTCCACCGTTTCGCCACGCAGCGCCCCGAAATGAACACCCTGGCGAACTGGGGGCTTTTCAGTCCGCAGGCCGAGGCGAACCTGCAGAGCATCATGGGCCTTCAAACCCTGAATGCCGTCCGCTCGCTGGATTTCGTCCTGAGCCTCGCGGAGGTGGACCCGGAGCGCATAGCCATCACCGGCGCAAGCGGTGGCGGCACGCAGACGATGCTGCTCGCCGCCGTTGACCCGCGCGTGACACTTTCCTTCCCCGCCGTGATGGTCAGCACCGCGATGCAGGGCGGCTGCACTTGCGAAAACTCCAGCCTGCTCCGCGTGAACACGGGCAACGTGGAGTTCGCCGGCCTTTTCGCCCCGAAACCGCAGGGCATGACCACCGCGAACGACTGGACCAAGGAAATGGCGACGAAGGGCTTTCCCGAACTCAAGCAGCTCTACACGCTGCTTGGTGCGCCAAGAAACGTGATGCTCCAGCGCGGCGAACATTTTCCGCACAACTACAACGCGGTATCCCGCTCCGCGTTCTACACCTGGCTGAACCAGCATTTCAAACTCGGGAGCGAGACCCCGGTCATCGAGCGCGACTACGAGCGCCTGAAGCGGGCCGACCTCACGATTTGGGATGATCAGCATCCCGCCCCAAAGGCGGTCGGACCTGACTTCGAGCGTTCGCTCACCAAGTGGCTCCGCGACGACGCCCAGAAACTGCTCGCCGCCGACGCAGCCAATACTGCGCGCTTCCGCCGGGTCTATGGCGGCGCGCTCGACATCGTCCTCAACGGGCGGGCGGACATCGGCGAGATCGAATGGCAGGGCGCCAGCAAGAACACCCGCGGCTCCTGGTCCGAGACCGCCGGCCTGCTCTGGAACAAGACCTATCAGGAGATGCTGCCCGCCATCCTCATCGAGCCCCAGAAATCCAACGGCCAGTCGGTCATCTGGCTGAGCCGCGCGGGCAAGTCCGCGCTTTATGCCGCGGACGGATCGCTCGCGCCCGAGGTGAAGAAACTCGTCGAGGCGGGCGCCGCGGTGCTGGGCGTGGATTTGCTTTATCAGGGCGAATTCGTGGCCGGCCGCCGGCCGCTGACCCGGACGCCCCGCGTGGAGAATCCGCGCGAAGCCGCGGCGTACACCTTTGGCTATAACGACGCAGTCTTCGTCCAGCGGGTGCACGACGTGCTGAGCGCCGTGAAGTTTGCGCAGAGCGGGCCGCGCGCCGGCGCGCGCGTGTCCGTGGTCGGGCTCGATCGTGCGGGCCCCTGGGTGGCGGCCGCGCGAGCCCAGGCGGGCGGAATGATCGACCGCGCCGTGGTCGACACCGGCGGGTTTCGCTTCGGCAAGGTGCTGGATCTTCAGGATCCCGATTTTCTGCCGGGCGGCGCCAAGTACGGCGACCTCCCCGGAATGCTGGCCATGGGTGCGCCGGCCAAAGTCTGGGTGGCGGGAGAAACCGAGGAAGGTCTTGCGCTGGCGAAGGCGCAATATCGCGCCGCCAACGCGGAGAAGCAACTGACCCGCTTCGACGGCAGCGCCGAACAATTGCGCGATGCGGCCATGGCGTGGTTGCTGGCGGCCAACTGACGGTACTCGGTCATCAACCTTCGCCAGAACCGCCAGACAACCGAGTAACCCAATAGGTTACTCTACCGATTAATCTTCCCAAGGAGAATGAGGGATTCTTAACGGAGTGATGCCAACTCACGCCGCCCATTCCCGCGCGGGATGGCGATCCACCCAGCCCGCCCCGGCTGGCCGGAGGTCGCGTCGGCTTGGTCGTAACGATGCACTGCGACGTAGCCGCCGACGTAAGGAGGCGGACGCAAGGTAAACCCAGGTTTGACTGCCTCGTTACCCACCAAAGGCGGGCAAGCCTCGGCAGCTACGACGTTGCCGCACCCTTGACTGAATGGTTCCGGCTGTGTCGGGGTGAACCGCGATGAATCAGCCGCCCGTTATTTCGCCGCCGGCCGGGGCGTCGCCGCCGTTACGATACGGACAACATGATAGGTCGCCCGCGTCGAGCCGACGTTTTTCATGCCGTGTTCGTCGTTGGAGGCGAAGAAGAAGATCGAGCCCGGGCCGGCGCGCTGCGTGACCCCGTTGATCGTGACCTCCATCATCCCCTCCTTCACGATGACGAGTTCCTCGTCCGGGTGGCGGTGGGCTGCGTGTGGGGCCAGGCCGGGATTGAGCGTGGTGACGTGGCACTCGAGATTGGTGCAGGTGACGGTGGGGGAATTGAGGACATCGCGGCGCTCGCCGGTCTTCGTGGCCTTCACCGTGAGTCTTTCCCAATCGAAGACGTTGGAGCGGAGCTTGTCCGGCGGGGCGGACTCGGCGGCGCTCTGGGCCGGCGCTGACGCCGTGGCCGCCGTTTTCAGATTGAACACGAGATACGTCGCGGGTTGGTCGCCGACATTGCGCACATGGTGAAAATCGTTGGAGGCGTAAAAGAGCAGCGAGCCGGGGCCGGCGCGGTGGGACTTGCCGTTGATGACCACCTCGAGCGTGCCCTCCTTGATGATGATGAACTCCTCCTGCGGATGCTTGTGCGCTGCGTGCGAGGCCAGCCCGGGATTAAGGGTGGTGATGTGGCACTCGAAGACCTCGAGTGTCGCCGTGGAATTATTTGCGACGGCCCGGAGGGCGCCTTTGGCCGAGGGCTTGGCCACGAGGTTTTCCCAACTGAAGACGGTCGAGCCGAGTCTGGCGCGCGGCGCGGCGGGGGCGGGGGATTGGCCTTGGACTGGCACGGCGAGGACGATGGGCAAGGTGGCGAAAGCCAGCGAAACAATTTGGCGGACGGTGTTCATAGGGGTTCTGCAATCAAATTGATGGGCGAGTGAAGGGCGGGGAAAAGTCGGAAGGCTTGGCCACTTCGGGGCCGATGCAATGCGCAAACGGCGCACGGTGTCGGGTGGGGCGCAGTTTTCCACTCGGGCAGGCGGAGCTTGCCACCCTACAAAAGGCGACTACCTGTTTTCTCCATGCCGCTGCTTTTGGGGCAGGTGAATTTTTTTCACGAATTTGACGCCAACTTTCTCGCGACCCGGCGGCTGTTCGAGCTTCGGCCAGCCGCGAAGCGGTGACGCGTTGGCGATCCGCGAGGGTGCGCAGACGAGGTGAAATCGATAATCGAGACAGGCGCCAAGAACTGGGCGTATCGCGGCGGCAAAACAGGTTCAGCATGGTTTCACCACGCTCCTCAAGCAGTCGCCAACCAACTCACGCCGGTCGTCACGGATTCAGAGAGGGCACCGGGTGAAACATGACCCCGTCCCTCCTGTCCTACTCTACCCTCATTTTTGCCGCCCGCCTGAGCAAGACGTGTTCACGCGGAGCCGCGGAGCACGCGGAGGAGGGAAATGAAAGACCGGGTTGAAATGATCCAAACTTCACCCAAGAGGCGTCGGGGCCGTTGCGGCGATCTCGACACCCTCGGTCCTCCGCGTGGTCCAATCTGCGGGCCGAGAGGCGGGCGAGAACGCGCAATCTGCCAGTCGATTTGGACAACAGGCCCTGCTATGGGGCCAAGCCGCGTCACAACCGTTCATCCTTCCGCGAACCCGAGAAGACCGCCATGGAAGCGACCCGGGTTGCATGTTCTGTATTCACGATCGGTTGTGGGGAAGCGTCCCATTCCTGAGACGGTTTTCATACGACCATTCCTCTTTGCACCGGTTGATGATGGTTGTTTCCTCGATGGGCGCCCCCATTGTCCAGTAAAGCACTCCATCTTCCGCGAAGTAAGTGAGAACACTTTGGTAAAAGCGCCCCTCGAAACCGTGTTGACGGATGTGGCGAACCAAAGTTTCGAAGAGCACTGGGTCAACCCGGCCTCGAACAATATATTCGTGGGGCCATTCCGGCATAGTCTTTGCAAAAGTCCATTGTGAGGACTCGACGAACTGCCGCAAAGCATCTGGTAGAGGAGATGAATCACTCATTATCCAAGCTCCCCGTCGGCTTGGATTTCAGCACGGACAAAACATCAACGATCTCTTTCAAACGATCCACATTTGCCCTAACGACAGTGTGTTTCTCTTCACCAAGAGGCATGTCAATGGCCACCACAAAGTCGTCATTCTCACTTGCGGCAAAAACGCGATTCTTGGCCACCCAAGGTTCCAGCAATCCTCGCACTTCACACGAACGGCCGAACGAGGTGGGCGAAAACACCGCCCAGAGCGGAGTCCGACCATGGGCTTTCCAGAGACCGAAGTGAATTCCGAACCATAGCCCAACATGTCGCCCAATCCCAAGATACGCATAGCGACCGATTCGGTTGGCGTTTGCTTGCGGCTTCATCCCCGTGAGATCGAGGGCTCCTTCTGTGACAGCTAGGTCCACGGAGGCCTGAACAATAGAACTCAGCTGAAGAATAAATGCAGGGGTGCGTTGATCGGAAACCTCTTCTGCCGAGATGGGCGCAAACGCGTCACTGTCCACCGCTTCACAGAGTGCCCGCAGCTGAAGCAGATCGCTTCTCGCCGCCGGATCAT
>JACQWL010000509.1 GCA_016209255.1 Verrucomicrobiota bacterium | reverse complement strand
TCCCCGCCGTTCGCAGTGGGAAGCCCACGGGCTGGGCGAATTCCTGGGCGTGCCGCGCCAGAGTTCCTGGAACCACGGCACCATGCCCAACGTGGACAAATGGACCAACGAAATCGCGCTGCTCTCGCCGCTGCGCCCGGAGGGCAGGCTCGCCACGCTCTTCGCCGCCGACCGGCCCGGGTTGGTCGCCGACATCGAGCTGAACTGGGACGCCGACAAGCTGCTGTTCTCCATGCCGGACAAGAACAAGAACTGGCAGGTGTGCGAAATCCAGGCCGACGGCGCCGGCTTCCGGCAACTGACCCCGAGTATTCACCCGGACGTTCACAACTACGACCCGACCTGGCTGCCCAACGGCGAGATCGTTTTCCTCTCCACCGCGCCGCTGCAAGGCGTACCCTGCAATGCCGGCGTCATCGTCGGCATGATGTACAAGATGGACCGGGACGGCGGGAACATCCGCCAGCTGACTTTCGAGCAGGACCACGACTACACCCCGAGCGTCATGAACGACGGGCGCGTGCTGTATCTGCGCTGGGATTACACCGACACGCCGCATATCTGGAACCGGCTGCTGATGACGATGAACCCGGACGGCACCCGCCAGATGTCGTTCTACGGCGCCAACTCCTACTGGCCCAACGCCTTTTTCTATGCCCGGCCGATTCCGGACCGCCCGACGAAAGTGGTCAGCATCGTCACCGGCCATCACGAGGGGCGGGTGGGCGAACTGGTCGTCCTCGACACGGCCCGGGGACTCCAGGAAACCGACGGCGTGGTGCAGCGGATTCCCGGCCGCGGCAAGAAGGTCGAGCCGGTCATCGAAGACAAGATGACCGAGCACAGCTGGCCGAAATTCCTTCAGCCCTGGCCGCTCAATGAGAACTACTTCCTCGTCGCGTGCAAACCGGAGCCGGATTCGCTCTGGGGCATCTACCTGGTCGACGTGTTCGACAACATGGTGCTGGTGAAGGAAGAGGAGAACTTCGCCCTGCTCGAACCGATTCCCTTCCGCCGGCGCCCGACGCCGCCGGTCATTCCGGACAAAGTGCAACCGTCCAACAAGGAGGCACTCGTTTACATGCAGGACATTTACAGCGGGCCCGGTTTGCAGGGAGTGCCCCGCGGCACGGTGAAAAACCTGCGCCTGTTCACCTACCACTTCGGCTACCAGCGCCTGGCGGGCATCGATCATCGCGTCGGCGCCGACGGTCCGTGGGAAATCAAGCGCGTGCTGGGCACCGTGCCGGTCGAAGGCGACGGCTCGGCCTTTTTCCGCGTGCCCGCGAAGACGCCGATCTCGCTGCAACCGCTCGATGCAGAGGGCAAGGCGGTGGCGCTCATGCGCAGTTGGATGACCGCGTTGCCCGGCGAAAACATTTCGTGCACCGGCTGCCATGACCGGGCGAACTTTTCCCCGGCGACAACCCAACACGCCCTGGCCCTGAATCGCGCGCCATCGGAAATCAAACCCTGGCGCGGCCCGGTGCGCGGTTTCAGCTTCGCCCGCGAGGTGCAGCCGGTGTTGGACAAGTTCTGTGTCGGCTGCCACGACGGCCAGCCCCGGCCCGACGGCAAGACGCCGCTGGACCTGCGGCGCGACCAGGACGCCTACGTCGTTTACGCGGGCGGCAAAATTGACGGCACGACGATTCGAGGCGTTCCCAAAGAGAAGCTGCTGGGCAAGTACGGCGGAGTCTTTGAGCCGTCCTACGTGGCCTTGCGCCAGTTTGTGCGCGTGGGCGGACTCGAAAGCGACCTGCACCTGCTGCCGCCCAAGGAATTTCACGCCGACACTTCGGAGCTGATCCGTATTTTGCAGAAGGGACACTATAACGTGAAACTCGACGCGGAGGCATGGGACCGGTTGGTGACGTGGATTGACCTGAATGCGCCGTGTCACGGCACGTGGGGCGAGGTGACCCGCATTCCCGGCAACCAGCGCGAGCGGCGCATTGCGCTGCGGCAGCTCCATGGTGGCATCGTCGAGAACTGCGAGGAAATCCTGCTGCCACCGCCTGCCCCCGTGCAACCGGTCATGCCGGAGCCGATGCCCCAGCCCATCAGGCAAACGGTGAGCGTGCGGAACTGGCCGTTCCCAGCTGCGCAGGCGCGACAGCTCCAGACCGCAAATGGTCCGGTCACCCGGACACTGGACCTCGGCGGCGGGGTAAAAATGGAGTTCGTCCGCATTCCTGCCGGGCAATTCGTCATGGGCGACGCCGGCGGCGAGGTCGACGAACGTCCCGTGGCAGCGGTTCGGATCGAGCCTCCGCTCTGGATGGCGAAGTGCGAGGTGACGAACGAACAATTCGGGCGCTTCGATCCAACGCACGAAAGCCGCTTCGAACATCGCAGCTCGTGGATCTTCAGCGAGGAATATCTTGGCTGGCGTCTCGACCGTCCAAAGCAGCCCGTCGTTCGCGTCTCGTGGCAGAAAGCGATGGAGTTTTGCGGCTGGCTGGCGGAAAAACTGGGCGAACCGGTCACCTTGCCGACCGAGGCGCAGTGGGAATACGCCTGCCGCGCCGGCAGCGCCCGCCCGCTCCACTATGGCGGCCTGGACTCGGATTTCTCGCGCTCGGCCAACATGGCCGACACCAACCTGCGCCGGCTCGCGGACGAAGGGTGGCGCCCGAAGGCCCCCGATCTCGTGCCGCGCGACGCGCGTTTCGACGACGGTGCGCTCGTGACCGCCGACGTCGGTGGCTACCTGCCGAACGCCTGGGGACTGCACGACATGCACGGCAATGTTGCCGAGTGGACCCGGACGACCTATCGACCGTATCCCTATCGCAGCGACGATGGCCGGGACACAATCGTGGCCCACGGGCAAAAGGTTGTCCGCGGCGGTTCCTGGCGCGACCGTCCCCTGTTCTGCCGCTCGGCCTACCGCTGGAGCTACCCGTCCTATCAGAAGGTTTACAACGTCGGCTTCCGCGCGGTGATTGAGTCGCGCCGGGACGCGTTGGCGAATTCCACGCCAGCGGGCCGCTGATCGGCAGTGGTCCGGGAGCATTTTAGGGATGCGGCCGATGGGAAAGTCACGTTTCCTTTCGATCCGTGCCGGCAATACCTGCAGAGGTTTCGGCAATCCGCGCACAGACTTGTGTCGCCTTCCGCCCTAAAGTCGCCAACGTTCTCAACCTCATCTCTCCCTCTTGCCAGCGTCTCCGCCCCGGCTGCCGAACTTCCTTGGCACCAGGCGGGCGGTGCGCCGGTGTGATCATCTCAACCCGAAAAATAAAGGATCCTCCATGAATGCCCCGCTCCGTTCCGACCTCTCCCGCCGGGAGTTCGTCAAGTTGTCCGCCGTCACCACCGGTGCCGCCGTTCTCGCCCAGCTCGGTCCCAATCATGTAATGGGCGCCACCGCCGGCTCGGACCGGATTCGCGTCGGAGTCGTCGGCTGCGGCGGGCGCGGCAGCGGCGCGGCGCAAAACTGCCTCGATTCCGCGCCCGGCGTCGAGATCGTCGCCCTGGCCGACTTGTTCCCGTGGCAGGTCGACAATGCCAAGAGGAAGCTGAAGTTGCCAAATGCGCAGGGGTTCTCGGGCTTTGACGCGTACCAGAAGCTGCTCGCGACCGAAATCGACCTCGTGATCCTCGCGACGCCGCCGGGTTTCCGGCCCTCGCATTTCGCGGCCGCGATCGCGGCGGGCAAGAACGTGTTCATGGAAAAGCCGGTCGCGGTCGATCCCGTGGGCGTCCGCTCCGTGATCGAAACGTCGCGCGTGGCGAAACAGAAGAAACTCGCCGTCGTCGCCGGCACGCAGCGCCGCCACCAGCCGAGCTATATCGAGGTCATGAAACGCATCCACGGCGGCGACATCGGCGAACTCGTCAGCGGGCAGTGCTACTGGAACGGCGAGAGCATCTGGTTCCGGGAGAAGAACGACCCGAAGTTCCCGCTCCTCGCCAAGGTGAGTGATTTCGAGTGGCAGTGCTGGAACTGGTATCACTGGGACTGGCTCAGCGGCGACCAGATCGTCGAGCAGCACATTCACAACCTCGACGTGATCAACTGGGCGTTCGGCGGCCCGCCCGTGAAATTCTACGGCATGGGCGGCCGGCAGAACCGCGGCAGCATCCCCGGCAACATCTGGGATCATTTCGCCGTCGAGATGGAATACGCCAACGGCGCGCGCGTGACCAGCATGTGCCGCCACGCGCCGAAGACCTCGGGGCGCATTGCGGAGCACGTCGTGGGCACGCGGGGTACCTCCGACTGCAACAACGGCTCCATCAAGGGCGCGAAACCCTTCGACTACGCGGGCGCGAACCCGAACCCGATGGTCGTCGAGCACACCGACCTCATCGCCAGCATCCGCGCCGGCACGCCGCTCAACGAAGGCGAGCAGGTAGCGATGAGCACGCTCACCGCGATTGGCGGACGCATGGCGGCTTACACGGGCCGCGAGATCAAGTGGCAATGGCTCATCGAGGGCTCGAAGCTCGACATCTTCCCGAAGAACCCGGCCCCGGGCGCGGGCGTCTACGGATCGGTCCCCGTGCCGGGAAAGACCGAGTTGGTGTAATAGTGAGCACGGGCGCCGCTCGCTGGCCGCGCCGCAGCCCGGCGGAGGCGGGTTGGCGCCCGCGGGCGTCGTCAAGCGGGCAATCCCGCCGGCGCCGGCGATTGCGGGCTTTTCTTTGCGGGGACGAATCGCCATTAGCAGCCTGGCATGAAACCCATCCGCAGACTCGCGTTCGTGGTGAATGAAGAAAAGGAGGGGGCCCGGTCGCTGGCCCGCGAGCTGGCCGCGATTGCGCGCGCGGCCGGCGTCAAGCTCAAGCGAACGGCGCGCTTCCCGCTGCCGGCCGGATTCCTCCGGGGCTTCGATGCGTGCTGCGTGATCGGCGGCGATGGCACGCTGCTCAGCGTGGCGCACGAATCGGCGCGCGAGCAGGTGCCCATCATCGGCGTGAATCGCGGCAGCCTCGGGTTCCTGACCACTTTTTCCGAGGGCGAGGCGCGGGCTGATTTTGCCGCGCTCCTGCGCGGCGCGTTTCGAATCGACGATCGCGTGATGCTCGATTGCTCGACCGGCCCCCGCGCCCATGACCTGGCGCTGAACGACGTGTTGCTCAAGGACGAGGTCAGCTCGCGCCTGGTGCGCCTCGAGGTTTTTGCCGATGGCGAGCTGGTCACCAACTACACCTGCGACGGCCTGATCTTCTCCACCCCGACGGGCTCGACGGCCTACAACCTTTCGGCCGGCGGACCGATCGTGCACCCCTCGGCCGGGGTGATCGCGATGACGCCGATCTGTCCCCACACCCTGAGCAACCGCTCGATCATTTTTCGCGAAAACGTGAAACTGCGCGTCTTCAACCGTTCGGCGGGCTCGCGGCTGCTCGTGGCGGTGGACGGCCAGCGTCATCTCATGGGCACCCGTTTGCCCGTGGAGATTTCGATCGCGAGGCGTCGGCTGCCGCTGGCGCAACGCTTCGACTACTCGCATTTCTCCGTCGTGCGGACGAAGCTCAACTGGAGCGGCGGGGTGATCGACAGAAAATAGCGGCCCTTTTCGTCACAGAGGGCACTGAGGACGGGCAAGAAGTCACAGAGCAACGGCATTTCTCTGGGACCTCGGACTTGTCCGCCCAAGGCGGATTGGGCCTTCGTTCACCATCCGTCTGACTATCCTCGAGCTAAGACCAACATGTTTGTCTTAGTGACCCGGACAGGTCTTAAACGCGGAGGACGCGGAGATCGCGAAGAGTCGTTTGGTCCTCCGCGTTCTCCGTGCGCTCCGCGTTTCAAGATGTTTGGGTTTGTTACGCGGCTGCGCAGCCTCTTTTTCCCGGCGCAGTCCGGGAAAAAGGCCGTTCACTATCCGTGAAAATGCCCGTAGGCCGCGAAGACCCTGGTCGCCTCCGGCGCCGCCAAAGGCGGGTAAACATTTATGGCCACAAAGAGGCGCAAAAAGGATCCGTCCGGCAGACGAAGGACTTCCGCGCGCCTATAGGCGCCTTGGAGGCTGCATTCGCCCTCCGATTTCTTGCGCCTTTTTGTGGCCATTCCGTTTGAGCGAGGTCGATTGCTGCTGTGCCGCGATGGGGACTCTTTGGTAAGAAATAGGGGCCGGCCCCTCTCGCCACTAATAGCCGGCCACCTTGTCGACCACATTGAGCAAGGGCTCGCCCGCGCCAAAACGCCGGATGTTCTCGCGCAGCATGGCCGAGCTCCGCTGGTCGGTCACTTCCGATTCGCCGGCGACGTGCGGGGTGATGATGACATTGGGCAGGCTCCACAAAACATGGCCCGCGGGCAGCGGTTCGGGATCGGTCACATCAAGGCACGCCCCGGCCAACTGGCCGCTTTTCAGCGCCGCCACCAGCGCATTCGTGTCGACCACTTTGCCGCGCGCAATGTTGATGAAATACGAGCCGCGCTTCATCGCCGCAAACGCGGCCGGGTTGAATAGCTTCTCCGTTTCGGCGGTCAGCGGAACGGCAATCGCCACGACGTCGGCCTCCGGCAGCATCGTGAGCAGGTCTTTCGACTGGCCCACCCGCTCGAAAAACGCCGGCGCCGGCGTCGTGCTGCGCCGGGTCCCGATCACGCGCATGCCAAAGCCATGTGCGCGCTGCGCGATCTCCGTGCCGATGCCGCCAATCCCCACCACGAGCATCGTGCTCTTGTCGAGTGCGACCGGCTGCCCGGGTGACTCTCCCTTGCCCCAGTGTTGTTTGACCTGATTCGCGGCGTGAAAACGCAGATCGCGCGTCAGGGAGAGCAGCATCGCCATCGCATGGTCGGCGATGGAGGGACCGTGCACCCCGCGAAAGTTCGTCAGGACAATGGCGTCATTCTTCACCAGCGGTTCGATGCCGACAAACCGATCGACGCCGGCGCTCATCACCTGCACCCAGACCAGTTTGGGCGCGCGAGCCAGGAACTCCGGCGTCGCAAAACGGCCATCGATCCCATGCGCCTCACCCGCCCGTGCCAGCGCGGTCTCACGGGTGAGCCCGGTGACGATGCGCACGTTGGGGGCGAGCCTGGCCAGCTCGGCCTGATCGGCCGCCGAGATCGATCCGGCGAAATAGGTGAGCTCGATCTTTTGCGCCGGCATCTTGATTGCGACCCGCGCGTTGCGCAACGAGCCGATCTCCTCGGCGACGCTCTGCGCCGGGGACTTCGCCGTTGTCGCGTCGCGTTTTGCCGCCGCCTTTTCGGCCGCGGCCAGGCCGGGCGCCAGGCAGGCTGCGCCCATGGTCAGACAAACGAGGGTGAGGAATCGGGAGGCGTTTTTCATATTTTTTGGGGTTGAGAGGTGAAGAGAAATTCAGGCCGAAGATCAAGTTTCGCCGGCAGCGCCGGGCGCCGGAACGGGTTTTTCCACATGTTCGCCCCGGCGGCCCAGCCACCAGCCCATGCCGGCCCACGCCGCGGCACAGGACGCCCCCAGCAGCGCCGACGACCACCCGGCGGCATTGACCGCGGTGGTCACTTTCGCCACCAGCGCGTCGCCGCCGCGGTAGACCGGAACATCGATCAGGTTCTTGGCTTTGTATTTGGTCTCCGTATCGAGGTTGCTGAACAGCATTTCGCGGCCCGGACGTACGAACGCGTATTCGCCAACCCGCCGCGCCACGATGACCACGGCCAGGACCGCAAAGGTGTGAACCGTGGCGAGCATCAGCAAGCCGCACACCATCGCGAGCGGCACCGCGGTGAGCAGGAAGCCCACGCCCCATTTCGAAGCCAGCCGACCGGTGAGCAAGAGCTGGCACAGGATGGTCAGGCCCTGCACCGTGGCATCGAGCTGGCTGAAAACCCGGGTGCGCTCCGCGGTGGTGCGGAAGGTTTCCTTCACGAGTTGCAACTGCTCGAAATAAAGAAACGTGTTCACCGCCGCCAGCAGCACGACAAACAGGGTGATGCCGAGAAGGTAGGGCGACTTCAGCACCAGCCAGACGCCAGCTAACGGATTGCCGCCCATCGGCCGGTCCTGCACCGGGAGCCGATCCGGCTTCCGGTGGCCGCCCACCCAAATTCGCAGGAGCACGCGCTGGCAAAGGATCGCGACGACGAACATCCCGCCGCCAACCATCAGGACGCCGGAATTGCCAATCTTGCCCACCAGCAGGCCCGTCATCACCGGACCGCTGAGCGCTCCGGCCGTCCCACCGGCCGCAATCGCGCCAAACAATCGCTTCGCCTGACCGGAATCGAACATCTCGAGCAGGAAACTCCAGAAGACCGATACGATGAAAAGATTCAGCACGCTGATGAGCACGTAGAAGAACGAGCCGACGGCGGCGTTGTTTTCGTCCCGCAGAAAAACCGCCCCGCAGAGGCCGAGGGACAGCGCGACAAAGCCGTAGATCCAAGGAAGGAAAACCTGCCGGCGGAACCGGGCGCAAAGCGCACCGTAGGCGGGGACGATGGCAATCGAGGCGATCCAGGTGACGACGAAAAGATTGCCCACGGCCTTGGCTCCGATGATCGTGCCGACCGTTTCGCGGACCGGTCGCACGGCGAAGTAACCCGCGAATACGCAGAAGTACAGGACGAACGCGGCGACCACCCCCGGCCCCTCACCGGGCTCGATCTTGGCCCACTTTCCCAAGCGCCCGGTGAGCGCCGGTTTTTGATCGGCGGTCACAGGCAACTCCTCCCATCAAGGCGGGGAGCGGAGCGTCTTCTGCTTCGGGCACGCAAACCGACGAACGGTTTCAGGAAGAAATGCGCCTGAACCTTCATCCAGTCGCGGCGGTTGATTCTCATTAAGTGGGTGGGGGTAGCTTCAGCATTCTCGAAATGCCCGGGGCTCGGTGCTCTTTCCAGACAATCCAGTGAAGAAAAAGAGCCGGGCAACCGGCGGGCGAGAAGGAAATTCGCCGGGAATGTCTCCGCTGGGCAAGCGAAATGGGGCGTTCCGGTCCGCGGCGGGCGCCGCTCAACCGCAACGAGGCAACCCCGACTGCAAAATGCGTTCTGCTCCGGACGGAAAGAAACCGGTTGGACGCGCCCCTGGGTGCGTCGTGCGCTCCGCGCGCGGCAGATTTCACGTCAGATCGTTTGTTCAACGCAGAAGCCGGGCGACGGAACGCCCGGCCTACCCTTCAAGCCGCCGCCGTTTCCCACCAGTTGGCCCGAAATCGAACGTGACCCCGGTCGCGCCTTCACGGTTTTCGCCGGGGTAAGGGCACGCGGGCGTCTTGTTCTGCCAGCACCTCGTCCGCCACGCCGAGAAGATCGGCCAGGTTGAAAGGCTTGGGCAACATTCGCCGGGCGCCAAGGAATTGCTCGATCTCCTTGGTTCGGGGCGTATTTGCCACCAGACCGGACGTAACGATGAATGGCACCAGGGGAAACTCGTTCCGGAGCGCGATCACCTCCACGATGCTGTCGTCCGGCATCACGATATCGGTGATGACCACATCGGCCGGTCGCTGGCGGAAGAGCGCGAGGGCTTCGCATCCCGAGGCGGCCTGGTCCACCACATGGCCTGCATGCTCGAGGGTGGCGACAATCAGTCCACGCATCGTGTTGTCGTCGTCGATGACGAGGAATCGCGCCATGATGAGACGGTGGCTTTTTTCCGCGGATTTGCGAGCCCCGCCTCGTCAGCGTTGGGTTGCATTTGGGCGTTTCCTGCTGTTTTCGTTTTCCGCCGCGACCCCGGTTTCTCCGGTCCGACCCGTTTCGGCAAACTTCCCTTCACTCATGAAAACCCCCGGTTACCTCCTCCTCGCTTTCGGTCTCGCGCTGGCGCCCGCCCTGCGCGCGGAACTGAAACTGCCCGCCATCATCGGCGACCACATGGTGCTGCAGCAAAAGCAGTCCAACCCCATCTGGGGCTGGGACACGCCGGGCACCAAGATCAGCGTGCGCTTTGCCGGGCAAAGCCATGCCGCGACCGCCGGCGGCGACGGCCGGTGGACGGTCAAGCTCGCTCCGGTGGCGGCCAACGCCACGCCGCAAACCCTCACGATTGCCGGCTCCACGAAGCGGATGATTCAGGACGTGCTCGTCGGCGAGGTGTGGATGTGCTCCGGCCAGTCGAACATGGGTTTCAAGCTCAACGGCGATTGGAACGGGGATCTCGAAGCCGCCGCCTCGAAGCTGCCCAACCTCCGCCTGATTTCGGTGCCCCAGGTGGGCACGCAGGAGTTGCAGAACGACTTCAAGGGCCAGTGGAGAGCCTCCACGCCCGACTCCGCGAAGAGTTTCAGCGCCGTGGGGTTTCTCTACGGCCGTTATATTCACGAAATCGTCGGCGTGCCCGTGGGGCTGATCGACAACGCCTGGGGCGGGTCGGCCGCCGAAGCCTGGGTGCGGCGCGAGTCGCTCGAGAGGGATCCCCGTTTCAAGCTGCTGATGGAAAACACGGTGAAGCGCGAAGCGCAGCTCGAGTCGGCGCAGGGCAAGGCCAACCAGGAGGAGGCGCTCGCAAAATGGAAGGCGGACGTCGAAAAGGCGAAGGCGGAAAAGAAGGCCCCGCCCCGCGCTCCCCAGTCGTGGCTCGCCGGCAACGCGCGCCCGGGGAACATCTTCAACGGCATCGTGCATCCGACTCTCGGTTACGGCATGAAGGGTGTCATCTGGTATCAGGGCGAATCCAACGCCGGCCGGGCCTACGAACACGCCGATCTTTTCCCGTTCATGATCGAACAGTGGCGCAAGGAATGGCGGCAGGGTGACTTCTCCTTCTACTGGGTGCAGCTCGCCGATTTCAGGGCGGAGAAAGCCAGCCCGGGCGAAAGCGACTGGGCGGAGCTCCGGGAGACGCAGACCAGGACCATGCGGCTGCCGAACACCGGCCAGGCCGTCATCATCGACCTCGGCGAAGGCCGGGACATTCACCCGAGAAACAAACACGACGTCGCCGCTCGCCTGGTGCGCTGGGCGCTGGCCAAGGATTACGGGATGAAGCTGCCGTATCGCAGTCCTGAATTCAAGAGCCTCGCGCTCGACGGCAACAAGGCGACCGTGACGCTCGATTGCTTTGGCAGCAGCCTCCGGCCTTTCGACGTGGCGGATGCCGTTGGTTTTGCCCTCTGTGGCGAAGACCGGGTGTGGCACTGGGCCGCGGGCAAGATTGTCGGCAAGGACCGGGTTGAGGTGTGGAGCGAAAAAGTCGCCGCGCCCATCGCCGTCCGCTACGCGTGGGCGGACAACCCGGTCTGCAATCTCTTTTCCGAGGACGGCCTGCCGGTGACGCCCTTCCGTACGGACGACTTCGAGATGATCACGAAGCCGAAGACCTAGCCCGGATTTTTTGCCGCCTGCTCGGGAAAGTCCGCTTCAAAGCGCTTGACCAGCGCGGCAACGTCGGCCGCCACGAGATAGATCTTTCCACGGATGTTCTTGGTCTCGCCCGGCCGCAGGCCACCAATGCGAAAGTCGTTGTGCAGGCACGCGATCACGCCCTGGAAAATTTCCTGGTACGGCTCCCATGCCATCGCCATAATCTGCCTGCCGTCCGCCGAAAAAGAGCCGCACAACCCATTCGACGGAACCAACGGGCTGAGGGGGCGCGGGTTCACGTCGTTTCGGTCCACCTGCCGCGGACAATAGACCTGGCCGGGAACATAGCGCGCCTTGTCGGCCCACGGTTCGGTCGGCAGCATGGTCAACTTGCCCTCGATGAACAAAAAACACTGGCGCGCGTAGGCCGGCACCAACGTCCGGGCATCCGCCACGGTGTGGCCCGTGAACTGATTCACGCGGACGCACGGCTGCGCCCAATGCGCCTGGGATTCCCGGTCCGTGGGATTGCGCGCCACCAGCCGAAAGTCCACCTCATCATCGCTCGCGCTGATGGTGTGTTCGACCACGACGCCGTCCTCCAGCGTGTCCCTAATCTTGATCACGCGGCCATCGGCGCTGGACGAGACGAGTTCGGCCTTGTGCCGGATGACCGTCTCGCGCCACTCGCGGTCGGTGGAACCGGGGCGGCAATAGGCTTCGAGATAATGGATCCGAATCGGACCGGGCAGCCGATCGTGCGCGATGGTCAGATAATTTTTTTCCCACGTCACCTTCAACGGGGACTTCGCGTCGGCGGCAGACAGACGCCCGCCGGGGGCAGCAAGGAAACACACGGAACAAGCGGCAAGAAGCAGCGCGCAGCGCATAAGGGGCCTCGATTGGGGGGATTGAACTCGAAAGCTATGCCGTCGGCCGGCGCGGGCGAGCAATTTTCCGGCATGGGCCCAGATCGGGGCGCGTTGGCCGATTATCGGTTCCCAGCCGGTGGTGGGCGGGTGCGCGCCAACCTCGCCGCAGAACGCCTTCCAGAAAGTGTCACGTATTACGTGACACTTCCGATGGAGCGTCACTCTGGATACGAATGACAGTGTCACGTAATACGTGACACATCGATCAGAGGCTCTGGGCACAATGCACGGGAGTGTCACGTAATACGTGACACTTAAGCCAGGACGGGGCGCAGCGCACCGTTTCCTCGTCGCGGGAGAATTATCTTGTGCCTGATCTTTTCGGCGAGATCGTGGACCGGTCGCGCGGCGAACAGGAGCAACCCAATGAAGATGTGCAAAAACGGATTTGGTAAACTCGGGTGGTTGCTCGCGGCGGCGCTGTGGCTGCTTGTTGCCTGCCCGGCGGCCCGGGCCCAAGCCGTTCCCTCCGACGCGGCCAACGCCGGGCCGTTCGCGATCCCGACCTTTCACTCCCTGGGTCTCTATTGGTCTCCTCCGGGTGGGGCGGCGGACAAGGAAGTCCAGGTGCGCTACCGGCCGCAGGGCGCGGCGGCGTGGAAGGACGCACTGCCGCTGCGATACAACCCCATTGCCAAGACCGAGGAGGACCTCACGGACTACCGCGGCAGCATCGTCCAACTCGCGCCGGCCACAACCTACGAGTTTCAACTGACGCTCACCGGCACCGCCACGACGTCGAAACTCACCGCCACGACTTGGAGCGAGGTTTTCCCGGCCGGCGAGATCGTGCGGGTGGCGGACCGCGACACGCCGCTCGTGATTACCGAATCCGGCACGGCGACGGCCTGGCGGATCTACGACGGCCGCGGCGCGACCATCGACGTGCGTCACAAACACGACACCTGCATCACGATCGACGCCTCCTATGTGATCGTCCGCGGTTTCACGCTCAAGGGCGCCGGCGCCGCCGACAATCCGACCCCGAAGCCCACCGCCTCCGGCATTTTAATCACGGGCGGCCACGACATCGTGATCGAGGACTGCGACATCTCCGATTGGGGCCGGCTCAACCCGAAGACCGGTTTCGGGTTTGACTACGAATCGGCCATTTATTCGCGCAGTGCCACCTTGCAGCGCCTCATCGTCCAGCGCTGCAAGCTGCATGACCCGACCTGGGATGGCAGCAACTGGTCCGAGCCCAAGTATCCCACGCACTCGATGGGACCACAGTGCATCAGCCTGTTTAACACGGCGGGCAATCATGTCATCCGCTACAACGAGTGCTGGTCCGACCTGGAGCACATGTACAACGACGGCATCGGCGGCGGGAGCAACGGGAGTTTCCGCGGCGCACCGGGCCCGGACTCGGACATTTACGGCAACACCATGAGCCATTGCTGGGATGACGGCTTCGAGGTCGAGGGAGGCAACCGGAACAACCGGGTGTGGGACAATTACCTCTCGCAATGCATGATGATGATCGGCAACGCGGCGACCTCGATCGGCCCGCTCTACATCTGGCGCAATGTCGTCTCGCGCAGCCAGTCGAAGCCGGACGCGGGCGGCGGGAATTTCTTGAAAATGGGCTTCGCCGGCGGCGAGGAGTGGATGACCGGCCACATGTATATTTTCCACAACACGCTCTTCGGCCCGGAGGAGTGGCTCCCCACAGGCGGGCTGGGTGGCAGTCGCATCGTCAAGCACACCGTCGCCCGGAACAACATCCTCCACGTGCGCACGCCGCAGAGCCACAGCGAGAGCAACAACAAGGCGAACATCGACAACAGCTACGACTTCAATCTCTACAACGGCCAGATTCCCGCGGGGGCAGAGGCGCACGGCATCCGCGGAGTGCCGGTCTACGTGCCGAATGCCGGCTTCGATCCGGCGAACAAGACCGGTCGTTTCGAGCTGGCGGCGGGAAGTCCCGGCGTGGGCGCGGGAGAGGTTATTCCCAATTTCAGCGACGGTTACACCGGGCGGGCGCCCGACATCGGTGCACACCGCCGCGGCGCACCGCCGATCCAGTACGGCGTCAAGGCAAGGCAGCCGTGAGTCGCCGAAGGGGGTGCGTCGGATCCACGTCCGTAGGGTCGCCGCTTGCGGCGGACCGCGAGTCACCTTCGGAATTCGCCGGCACGCATGATCCTGGCCCTGCGCAAGCGCAGGCCCAACGCGTCGGAGCACGATCCTGCCCAACGCTTTGGAGCCATGTCCGTAAAATCGCCGCCGCAGGCGGGTAGACTTGGCCCGTGGCAGCGCCAGACCAGGAGAAACGCAAGGGGCGTTGGTGCGCCGCTCTGCGCCCGAATATTTGCCTCGCGCCCGGCGGCGCGCCGCTTTTTGATTCTGTCACCCCATAAAGACGGCCGATGTGCGTCCTCCTCCCACCGCGTATTCCCGTATCCGACCGGCACCCTCGATCCCGATCGAAGGTGATGCTGGGCTTGCTCTGCGCCCTTCAGGGAGTGGTTGCCGCGGCGTCAGGAGCCTCTTCCTCTCTCCCACTCAATTCCATGGCGACGGTCATCGAGCGCTACTGCCTCGATTGCCACGACGGGGGCACCAAGAAGGGCGATGTTTCGCTCGAGGACATCGACACCACGAATCCCGCGGCCAATCCCGAACTCTGGGAGCGCGTCGTTCGCAAACTCCACCACCGGCAGATGCCGCCAATCGGCGAGGAGCGGCCGGATGATTCGACCTACCGCCAGACGGTTTCCGACCTCCAATCGGCGCTCGACGGCGCGGCGGCCGTCGCGCCCAACCCCGGCCGCACCGACACCTTTCGCCGGCTCAACCGCACCGAATACCAGAACGCCATCCGCGATCTCCTCGCCGTCGAGATCGACGCCACCGCCCTCCTGCCCAACGACGAGCCGAGCCACGGTTTCGACAACGTCACCGTCGGCAACCTCTCCCCGACGCTTCTCGACCGCTACGTCTCGGCGGCGCAAAAAATCGCCCGGCTCGCCATCGGCGCCCCGCGCAAGACGCCCGGCGGCGACACGTTTCGCGTCCGCCCCGATATCACGCAGGAGGAGCACGTGGAGGGCCTGCCGCTCGGCACGCGCGGCGGCGCGCTGATTCCTTACGTGTTCCCGCAGGACGGCGATTACGAAATCCAGATCCGTCTCGCCCGCGACCGCAACGAACAGGTCGAGGGCCTGAGAAAACCCCACGAAGTCGAAGTGCTCATCGATCGTGCACGCGTCGTGCTGGCCACGGTCAAGCCGCCCGGGAGCGACAAGAACGCCGAGGCCGTCGATGCGCACCTCAAGTTCCGCGTTTCGGTCAAGGCCGGCCCGCACGACGTCGGCGTCACGTTTCCCAAGAACCCTTCCGCCCTGCTCGAGACCGATCGCCAGCCGTTCCTGGCGCGCTTCAACATGCACCGGCATCCGCGCACCGCGCCCGCCCTCTACCAGGTTTCCATCACCGGCCCTTATGACGCCAAAGGTACCGGCGATACTCCGAGCCGCCGCAGGATCTTCGGTGGCCCGGCGGCAGGGCGGGTCTCTGACCTGCCCTCAGGCGACAACTCAGCGCTCGCAACGGCGGGTCAGAGACCCGCCCTACCTCAAGCCTCACTGTTCCGATTCGCCGAAGACGCCCGTGCCCGCCAGATCCTCGCCCCGCTGATTCGCCGCGCCTATCGCCGTCCGGTGACCGACGACGACCTCCGCAAGCCGCTGCAGTTCTTTCGCGAGGGCAGCGCCGAGGGCGCCGGCTTCGAGGCCGGCATCGAGAACGCCTTGTGCGCCATCCTCGTAAGTCCGCAATTCCTGTTCCGGGTCGAAGCCGATCCGGCCGGCATCGCCCCCGGCACCGTCTATCGCATCAGCGACCTCGAACTTGCCTCGCGTCTCTCGTTCTTTCTTTGGAGCAGCCTCCCCGACGACACGTTGCTCGATGCCGCGGTGCGCGGCGACCTCCGCCAGCCGGAGCTGCTCGCGCAACAGGTCGGCCGCATGCTCGCCGACGCCCGCTCGCGCAGCCTCGTCACCAACTTTGCGAGCCAGTGGCTTTATCTCCGCAACCTCGAGTCGGCCACACCCGACCTGCGCCGCTTCCCGGATTTCGACGACAACCTCCGCCAGGCTTTCCGGCAGGAAACCGAGCTCTTTTTCGAAAGCATCCTGCGCGAGGACCGCAACGTGACCGACCTGCTCGGCGCCGACTACACGTTTTTGAACGAGCGCCTCGCGAAACACTACGGCATTCCCCACATCTACGGCAGCCACTTCCGGCGAGTCTCGTTTGCCGGCGACGCCGCCCGCCAGCGCGGCGGACTCCTCCGCCACGGCAGCATCCTCACGGTCACGTCCTACGCCACGCGCACCTCGCCGGTGATTCGGGGAAAATGGATTCTCGACAATTTCCTCGGCACGCCGCCGCCGCCGCCGCTGCCCGACGTGCCGGCGCTCGACGAAAACACCGTCTCGGCCAGGCTCCCGATTCGCGAGCGGCTCGCCGCCCACCGCGCCAATCCCTCCTGCGCGAGCTGCCACGACCTGATCGACCCGGTCGGCTTCTCGTTGGAGAACTTCGACGCCGTCGGCCGCTGGCGCACCTCCGAGGAAAACAAGCCGATCGACGCCTCCGGCGGCCTTCCCGACGGCAGCACGTTCACGGGCGTGGCCGCGCTCGAGCGCGGGCTGCTCCAGCGCCCCGAGCTGTTTGCCGCGACGTTGAGCGAAAAGCTCCTGACGTTTGCGCTCGGCCGCGGCGTGGCGTACCATGACGCCCCGGCGATCCGGCAGATCGTGCGGCGCGCGCAGGCAGCCAATTTCCGCTTCTCGTCCCTGATTCTCGGCATCGTCAACAGCACCCCCTTTCAAATGAGGAAATCCCCATGATCATCACCAAAAAGGCTCTCCCCCGCCGGACATTCTTGCGCGGCATGGGCGCCACACTCGCGCTGCCTCTGCTCGACGCCATGATCCCCGCGGCGACTGCCGCCACCAAGACCGCTGCGCTGCCGGTGCGCCGGCTCGGCTTCGTCTTCATGCCCATGGGGTGCGACATCACGCGCTGGACGCCGGCCGGCAGCGGCGGAACGCTCGGTGAGCTTTCGCCCATTCTCAGCTCGCTCGGTGCGGTGAAAGAGCACGTCACCGCCGTCACCAACCTCGAACTCCGCAACGCCTACCCCGGTTCGCATGCCACCTCGAACTCCGCCTTTCTCAGCGCCGCCAAGGCGAAACACACCGAAAGCTCCGACTACTACCTCGGCACCACGGTGGATCAAATCGCCGCGCAGCAAATCGGCCGCGAGACCCAGCTCCCGTCGCTCGAGCTCTCGATGGACATGCTCCAAACCACCGGCCAGTGCGACAACGGTTACGCCTGTGTTTACCAAAACAACCTTTCGTGGTCCTCGCCCACCACGCCCCTCCCTTCCGAAGCGCACCCGCGCATCGTGTTCGAGCGGCTCTTCGGCGAAGGCGGCAGCCACGCCGAGCGCCCCGCCGCGCTCCGCAAGCGCGCCAGCCTGCTCGACTGGATCACCGAGGACATCGCGAATTTGAAGCGAAAGCTCGGGCCCGCCGACCAGGCGAAGGTCAGCGAGTATCTCGACACGGTGCGCGAAGTGGAGCGGCGCATCCAAAAAGCCGAGGCCGATGTCGTGGACAATCCGCTCCCCGACCTCGACCGGCCGCTTGGCGTGCCGGCCTCCTACGCCGATCATGCCCGCCTCATGTTCGATCTTCAGGTGCTCGCGATGCAGGGCGACATCACGCGGGTCACCACCTTCCAGCTCGCGCGCGAAACCAGCAACCGCACCTATCCCGAAATCGGCGTCCCCGATCCGCACCACCCGCTCTCGCACCACGGCAACGACCCGGAAAAAATCGCGCGCATGGCGAAGATCAACGCGTTTCACGTTTCGCTCTTTGCCTACTTCCTCGAGCGCCTCGAAGCCACGCCCGAGGGCAACGGCACGCTCCTCGACCACTCGCTCCTCCTCTACGGCAGCGGCATCGGCAACCCCAACATCCACGACCACACCAACCTCCCCATCCTGGTCGCCGGTGGCGCCGCGGGCGGGATGAAAGGCGGCCGCCATATCCGCTATGACCAGCCGGTCCCGCTCGCGAACCTGCACCTCACGCTCCTCGACAAGGTCGGCGTGCGGCTCGACTCCTTCGCCGACAGCAATGGCAAGATCGACGAGCTGTTCTCGCCGTTGGCGGTGTGACGCGGCGCTGACCGCCGAAGCGCAAAGCACCAACATCCAAGCTCCAAGATCCAAGCACCAACCTCCAAGTTCCAATGAAGCTCCAAGGAAAACAAAACTCCAAACATGCCACTCTTTGGAGGTTCATTGTTTCGTCCTTCGTTGGAGGTTGGTGCTTGGAGCTTGGAGCTTCACCCGCCCTCGCCGACGCGATCGAGAAAAAGGACCTCGCCGCCGTGCGCGCACTGATCGGCGACAGCGACGTGAACGCCGCGCAGCCCGACGGCATGACCGCACTGCACTGGGCCGCGCACCACGACGACCTCGAGACCGCGAAGGCCCTCATCGCCGCGCGAGCCAACCCGAAGGCGGAAAACCGCTACGGCGTCACCCCGCTCTCCCTCGCCTGCACCAATGGCAATGCCGCGATGATCGCGCTCCTCCTCGACGTCGGGGCGGACCCGAACGCGGCGCTGAGCGGCGGCGAGACGCCGCTCATGACCGCCGCGCGCACCGGGAAACCCGGCCCGGTCAAAGCCCTGCTCGCCCGCGGTGCCAGCATCGACGCCAAGCTGCCGCAGGGCCAGACCGCCCTCATGTGGGCCGCCGCCGACGGCCACACCGCCGTCGTCGAGGCGCTCCTCGCCGCCGGAGCCGATTTTCGCACGCCGCTGGCGTCCGGTTTTACGCCGATGCTTTTCGCCGTCCGTGGCGGCCACACTGCCATCGTGCGCGCACTCCTCAAGGCCGGGGTGGACGTCGACGAGGCGACGCAGCCCGCCAAGACCAGCGCAAGAGTGCTGGGAAAAGGCGCGAGCGCCCTGACGCTCGCCATCGAGAACGGCCACTTCGAGCTGGCCGCGCTCCTGCTGGATCTGGGCGCAAATCCCAACGATCAGCGCTCCGGCTACACCCCGCTCCACATCCTTTCGTGGGTGCGCAAGCCCGATCGCGGCGAGGACGAAAGTGGCGCCCCGGCGCCCGAAGGCTCCGGCAGCCTGACGAGCGAGCAACTGATCCGGAAACTCGTCGCCAGTGGCGCCGCGGTGAACGCGCGTCTCGCGGGCGGCCCGTCGGGAGGCGGTCGCATCGCGAGGAAGGGTTCGACGCCCTTTATGTTGGCCGCCGACACCGCCGACACCCCGTTCATGCGCCTGCTCGTCGAGCTCGGCGCAGATCCGTTTATCACCAATGTCGACGGCTGCACCCCGCTCATGGCCGCCGCCGGTCTCGGCACGCGCTCCGCTGACGAGGAAGCCGGCACCGAGGACGAGGCGCTGGAAGCAGTGGAGTATCTCCTCGGCCTCGGCGCCGACATCGACGCCGTCTCAAATTTTGGCGACACTGCGATGCACGGCGCCGCCTTCGCGAACTTCCCGAAAGTCGTGAAGACCCTCGCGGCCAAAGGCGCGAAGATCGAGGTCTGGAATCAGAAGAACAAACGCGGCTGGACTCCGCTCCTCATCGCCGAAGGCCACCGCTTCGGAAATTTCAAGCCCTCCTTCGAGACCGTCGAGGCGATCAAGGAAGTGATGCTCGCCAACGGCGTCACGCCGCCGCCGCCCACGCCACCCATACCGGTCAAGGGCTATGGGAACTAACGGGGTCGTTTCGCACCGCGGCTCAGGGCCGCAACCAAAGCCGGCCCGTGCGCATCTTTCTCTTTCCTCTTTCTCTTAATCCCTGGTCGCCTTTGGCGCCGCCGAAGGCGGGTAAACTTTCTCCTTCGGGTAATCCCCGAGCAACTGACGAAAGAGAACGAGAACGAGGAAAGAGAACGATTGGTCAGTTCCGAAAGCCGTCGCGGCGAAAACCCGCTCACGGCAGCGGCCGGACCCAGATGTTCCGCAGGCGCACGGGCGGCTCGTTCTTGTGATCCTGGAGGCGCAGCGGCGCCTTGGCGGGGAAGCTGCCGCTGTAGTCGGTGGTCTGCTTGTGCTTCGTGGGGCCCATGATCTTCGTGTGATTCTGCACGCAGATGCCGTTGACGAACGTGGTGATATAGGCGGGCTCGACGACCTTGCCGTTCTCCAGCCTCGGCGCCGTAAAGACGATGTCGTAGGTCTGCCATTCGCCGGCCTTCCTGACCGCATTCACGAGTGGAGGCGTCTGCCCGTAAACGGCGCCGGTCATGCCATCGGCGTAGGTGGGGTTGTTGTCGCAGTCGAGCATCTGGCTCTCGTAGCGGTCCATGAAGAAGACGCCGCCGTTGCCCTTTTTCTGCGAATTGCCCTTCGTCTCGGGCGCGCTTTTCCATTCGAGGTGGAGCTGGCAGCTCGCGAACTCCTGCTTCGTCCAGCAGTCGCCGCCGTTGACGAGCAATTCACCATTCTCGATCTTCCACGGGCAGGGAAGAAGCTTGTTGGTGTCTTTTTGCCTGGTCTGCAAGGCGGCCGTGCTCTTGCCATCGAAGATGACGATCGCGTCGGCGGGGGCGTCGCCGGGTTTGCCGGCCGGTTTCACGACCGCGGGGGCTGGCCGGTCGATGTCGTGGACCTTCCACTTCGTGCCCGGGATGATGGGCGTGTCGGAGTAGCCGAGCGGCGCTGGTTTTTCCTCGGCGGCAAAGCCGGCCAAGCCGGTCACAGCAAGGGCGAGGAGGGACAGCATGGGCGTTTTCATGATCGCGGAAATGACGGGGATTTTCTGGGAGGAGAGGCGTTCGAGGGAAGCGAATCTCTGGCATCTTGCTAACAAAAAAACCGGGTCAGATTTTCAGGAACAGCTTCCGGCGGTACATCCAGTGCAGCAGCAGCCACATGACGAACAGCGTCGCCGCACCGTGCAGGATCGGTTCGTACCCGGCGCCGAAACTGCGAAACACATTTGGACCGAGGTGCGTGACCAGGTTCTTGTGAATGAAGCTCTCGAACAAATGGGCGATCAGGTAGGCCGCAATCGAGTTGGCCCCGACCACCACCAGCGCAAACGCCCAGCGCCCGTGTTTCAGGACATCGATGACACCATAAAAAGCGCCGAGCAGCAGGAAACACCATCCGCCACTGAAGACCGTCCAACTGGGCGTCCAAATGCGCTTCGCCACCGGGCAGACGCCCAGCCAGCCCAGTGCCGCACCCGCGACCAGGCCGGCCACCCCCGCCACGGCGAACCACCGCAGTTTTTCGCCGGAGGTGCGTCCGCTGCGCAGCACGTTGCCGGCGAGCAGCCCAAGGATCATCGTTCCCAGCGTGGGAATGAAGCTCAACGTGGCGTAGCCGCCGCCGTTGAAGAGAAACGGCCGCTCTCGCGGAAAAAGGTTGAGAAACCAGGTGTCGAAGGCCCACGCGAGATTGCTGTTCTTCTGCCAGTGGGCCGCAAAGCCGGTGTGACCGTGCGCCGCGAGCCAGTCTTGGGCGACGCCGACCCGCGTGTAGTCGAAGTCCGCGCCCGGCAGCGGATACAGCGCAAACGCCACCCAATAACCCGCGAGGATCGCCGCCAGCGCGATCCACTGGTCGCGCACTGGCCGGAAACCGAGCGCGAAGAGGAAACCGTAGCCCAGCCCGATCTGCGACAACGTGTCCTCGAACGTCCAGTTCGTGATGCCGCGCGAGGTCGACCGCAGGAATACGCCGAGCAAGACCAGTGTCAGCGCCCGCCCGATCGCGTGCCACGTTATCGCGCGTGGTGACTGGCCCCGCGCCGCGCGGCTCGCGATCGAAAAGGGAAGCGCGACCCCGACGAGGAACGAGAATGAAGGCTGGATCAAATCGTGCAGGGACGCGCCGACCCAGTTGACGTGGCTTTGATGCCCACTGAGGAATTTCCAAAGACCGCTGTCTGGAAAGGCCTGCGAGACTTTGCGCAGGCTCAGCACCTCGGCCATCAGCAGGAACATCACCAACCCGCGATAAGCATCGATCGACGCGAGTCGCGCCGCCTTGGCGGGAGCCGCCGCCGCGATCGGTTCGGCCACGGCAATGGCCGGCGCGGGCGTAATGGGGGGATTCATGCCGGAGAAAACTTCTGGTCTGATCGCGCGCCCGGGGAAAGGGAAATCGGCGGCCGCAGGAGCGACGGCGTCGATGCCTTTGGTCCAAGATCGCGGGCAAGGTTGGCTGTGGGAGGGGCTTTACGCCCCGACTTGTTGGCGTTGGTCCTGCGTCGGGGCATGAAGCCCCTCCCACAGTCGCACCGCCAAGCGGTAGATGCGCCCGCACCCGCCGGTGCCCCCAAGCCCGTCTTGCGTTTGGTGCTGGCGCCCGGATAAACCTGAATTCCGCAGTTACCACTCGCGGGCGCTCGTGGCTACGAGCGCCCGCGAGTGGCTCATCCGAGGGAACTGCGAAATTCAGGATCAATCATCTTGCCCGCCACTCCTTTCATGCATCCGTCGCCCCACCCGCTCAGACTTGCGCTCGGCCTTTTCGCGCTCGCCTTGACCGCCGCGCACGGCCCGGCCCAAACGCGAGTCGCCCCGCCCGCCCCGGGCGAATCGGCGCCGGCCTTCGCCGAGATTCTGAAGATCGACGTGCATTCGCACATCTTCGAGGACATCCCGGAATTGAACGCGATGTTCCGTCGCAGCAACGTGCGCACGATCAACGTCTGCAACCGCGGCGCGGACGGGCATCTCGAGACCATGCACCGCATTGCGCTCGAACTTTATCGCGCGCATCCCGATCTGTTTCCGTTCACCTCGACCTTCGATCTCACGCGGCGCGACCAGCCCGGCTACGCCGGCGAAGCGATCGCGTGGCTGGATCGCACGTTCAAGAACGGCGCCGTCGCGGTGAAAATTTGGAAAGAAGTCGGCATCGACCTGCGGCGGCCGGACGGAGCGTTTCTCCTGCCCGACGATCCGATCTTCGACCCGATCTATGCCCACCTCGCGCGGCGCGGCAAACCTTTGCACGCCCATCTGGCCGAGCCGATCGACGCGTGGCTTCCGCTCAATCCGAAGAGCGTGCATTACGGTTATTACTCGAGCAACCCGGAGTGGCACCTTTACGGCAAACCAAGCTACCCCAGCCACGCCACCATCATCGCCGCGCGGGATCACATTCTCGAAAAACATCCGCAGCTCGTCCTGGTCGGCGCGCACCTGGGCAGCCTCGAACACGATCTGGACGGGATCGCGCAGCGTCTCGACCGTCATCCGAATTTCCACATCGAATGCGCCGCGCGCACCCGCAATCTCACGCGCCATCCGTCCGAAAAGGTCCGGGCCTTTTTTCTCAAATACCAGGATCGGATCATGTATGGCGTCGACATGAGCTGGAAACCATACCTCGGCGGCCAACCCACCGCCGCCCTGCGGCAGGCGTACGTCCGGCGGCTCGAGGAGCGCTATCGCAGCGACTACGCCTTCTACGCCGGCACGGGCGAAATCAAGTACGATGGCCGGGCCGTGCAGGCGCTCGGCCTGCCGCGCCGCGTCCTCGAAAAATTCTACAGCGGCAACACGCGCCGCGTCTTCAAGCTCGACGCCGTCGCGCCGCCGTGAATGCCGCCAGCCGGCGCGTAACGCGGATCATGCCTGACGCGGGAGCTGAC
>JACQWL010000508.1 GCA_016209255.1 Verrucomicrobiota bacterium | reverse complement strand
GACCTCCGCCCTACTGCAGGATCCTGAACATGCTGGTGTAGTCGTCCGTCCAGAGCGGGATGTTGCCGCGGTTGGCGGACGGCGGGCTCGCGGCGTGGCGCACGGCGTCGCGGTTCATGAATTCCTTGTTCCGGCTGAGAATCATCCAGGAGGAGGAATAGAGCCACCAGCCGCCGCCGTCGTCGTTGTCATTGGCACCACCGTCCTCGCTGTTGATGTTGTGCGCCTGGAAATCGAAGACCCGCGCGGCGTTCTCGACGACGGGCCGGAGGTCGAGATAACGGTTGGAAATATTAACGAGAATGGCCCCATCCGGCTTCAGGTGGCGCTGGTAAATCTCGAACGCCTCCCGGGTCAGCAGGTGTACCGGCACGGCATCGCTGCTGAAGGCATCCATGATCAGGAAGTCGAAATTCTGCGGGGGTTCGCTTTCCATCGAGAGCCGGCCGTCGCCCATCACGATGTCGACCTTCGCCTGGGTGCGGGCGACGTACGTAAAGGGTTTTTCGGCGATCTGCGTCACCTGCGGGTTGATCTCGTAGATGCGAATGTAGTCCCCCGGCTTGCCGTAGGCGGCCACCGTGCCCACCCCCAGGCCGAGGAGGCCGATGCGCTGGTTCTGCTGACGCGGAAACTCCCGCAGGGCGATCCCGAGTCCGCTGCTTGAACCGAAATACGAGGTGATCATCCGCGCCCGTTCGGCCGACGCAAACTGCAGGCCATGCGTAATCCGGCCGTGCTGCAGCAGATAATGATGCGAGTCCGGGCTCTCCTTCATGTACTCGAAGACCGACAGCACCCCGTAGAAATTGCGGGCACTGGCCACAGACCCTTGCCGGGAATCGCGAATCTGCAGACCGAGTGCCGTGGCGAGCGCGCCCAGCCCGGCGAGGAGGAGGCTGCAGGTCATGAGGTGCCAGTTGAAGGGGCGCTCGCGCCGCCGACGCAGGTAAATGCCGCCCGGCACGAGCAGGCCGGCCACCACCCAAACCAGCCAGTGGAGATCGTCCACCTGGGTCCAATTCCAATTCTGCAGCCGGGGGATCATGGACATCGTGTCGCGCTGCCTGAGCCAGGCCACTGCGGCGGCCGTCCCCTTGTCGGCGCCGTACGTGGCGGCCAGCGCGAGGAGCGTGAAGAGGATGCGCCACCGGAGCGGACTGAGGGCCGCCTTGCCCGTGAACGAAATCACCAGCAGCAACAGCACGGTCAGCCCGAGGCTGAGGTGCAGTTCGTAGTAGTTGTTGAAAATGTACGGGGCGACGAGGGCCACGAACAGGCCGCCCACCGCGCCTCCCGCCGCGATCATGAGGTAGAACGAGGTCAGGTGTTTTGGGTGCGGCTTCAGTTGGCAGAGTTCGCCGTGGCAAATCATGCAACCGACGAACATCGTCACGCAGAAGATCACGACCTGCCGCACGATCGGCATGTCCACGCCTTCGAACAGCGCCTGGCACACGGCAATCAGGGCGCCGGCCAGGGCAAGCGTGTAGTAGAAGCGGGAATACCAGCGCGGGCTGTCGAAACAGACGATGAACGAAAGGAGGTAGAGCGCCAGCGGCAACACCCACAGGAACGGAATGACCGCGACGTCCTGGCACATCTTGTTGGTGACCGCGAGCAGCAGGATGGAGGCGCACGCGGGGAGGCAGAGCCAGAGCACCCACTGAAACCGGGTGGGCCGGGCGGCCTCGGCGTCGGCTGCCTTTTCCTGAACTGCGTCGGGTGCCGGTTGCTGCCACACCCGCCACGCGCAAAAACCGCAGCAGAAGGCGAAAAACGCCAGGCCCCACGACCAGAACTGCGCCTGGGCCTGGCGGGTGAAATGGGTCTCGAAGTAGAAGGGATAGCTGACCAACGCGAGCAGGGAGCCGACGTTGGAGAGCGCATACAGCCGGTAGGGCGAGGCGCCGGGTGTCGTGCGCCGGAACCATTCCTGCATCAGGGGGCCGGTCGCCGCCAGCACCAGATACGGCAGGCCGAGGCTCACCATGAGCAGCGTAAGGATGTGCCAGGTGGGATCGCCGCTGGGGTGCGGCTTCCAGGCATCGCTCGGAGTGATGGGCAGCGTCGCGAGTGCGGCCGCGAGCAGGCTCAGGTGCAGGATCGCCTGCGTGCGGGGTTGCAGCCGGCGGGTGATCGCGTGGGCATACGCGTAGCCGCCGAGGAGCAGCACTTGAAAAAAGAGCATGCAGGTGGTCCAGACGCCCGGACCGCCTCCGAACCAGGGCAGGATATACTTGCCGATGAGCGGCTGGACTTGGAACAGGAGGAAGGCTCCGGCAAAAATGGTCAGGGCGAAGGCGGGCATGGAGGAGTGGGGCGGCACCTTGCCGCGCTCATGGGAGAAAGGGAAAGTGGCGGGCTTGGCAACCGGCATTCAATGTTTGGCTGGCGTCCCGTAGCCCGGCGCGTGAGCGCGGGGCCGAATGAGGGAACGGCACCGCTTTGTCCCGCTGCTCACGCAGCGGGCTACAAGGACAATCGGGGAATCCCCATTGAAGGCGCCGGCTGAACGCAGATTCGATACCCGCTCGTGCTCCGCGCCGTCATAACACGCGCTGACTCCACTCTTCCTCGCCATGACCCGCCCGCTTGTTTTTCTCGTTTGCTCCGCGCTTTTTTGCGCCGTTCCCGCCGGCAGGGCGGCCCCGGAGAAACGGTAGGACTATTTCTTGCCCGCTTTCTTGCCGGCTTTGCCCGCCGCGCCGGCGTTGACCGGCCATGGCTCAACCCCGGCGCGTTTCGCCCACGCCTCCCATTGGGCGGCCATCGTCTTCACCCGATCGGAATGCTGCGCCGAGAGATCGTGCTGCTCGGCCCGGTCGGCCTCGATGTCGTAAAGCTCCCAGCCGCCCGGATGCTTGGAGACGAGTTTCCACTGGCCGGAGCGGATGGCGCGGTTGCCTTCGTGCTCCCAATACAGAGGACGGAGCGGCGGCGAGACCGACGGACCGGGAGAGGAGGAGACAAGCAGTGGCTTCAGGCTGCGGCCTTCCATCGGGTGGATGGGCTGGCCATTGAATCTCGCCGGGTACTTCGCGCCGGCCAAATCGACACACGTGGCCATGATGTCGATTAAGTGAGAAGGCTCGCTGCAAAGTCTCCCCATCGCCGGGTCTCTCCTTCTCTCCGCCTTCATCCCCGCGGGCCAGTGCACGATCAGCGGCGTGGAGATGCCGCCTTCATGCACCCAGTGCTTGTATTCGCGGAAAGGCGTGTTGCTCACGTTGGCCCAGTCGCGGCCGTAGGCGACATAGGTGTCCGCCGGGCCGGGCAACACCCCGTAGCCCTGGCGCACCGGCCAGCCGTCGCGCGTCTGATCCGGCTTGCTGCTGAATTGCGGCGCGTCCTTCGCCATCGGGGGGAGGGACGGCTGCGCGGCCCGCGGCGTGAAGGCGCCGACGCGGCCGTTGGTCTCAGCACAGCCGCCGTTGTCCTGCAGGTAACAAATCACGGTGTTGTCGAGCTGGCCGGCCGCCTTGAGTTGGGCAACGATTCGGCCGATCCCTTGATCCATCGTGGAAAGCATCGCCGCGTAGACTTCCATGCAGCGGGTCTCGAACTCCTTGTTCGAAACGTTGGCCCAGTCACCGACGAGCGGCGCGGTGCCCCACTTCGCATCGGCCACGCCGAGTTTCTTCTGCTTTTCCCAGCGGGCGTCGCGGATGGCCGCATAGCCGGCGTCGTAGCGACCCCTGTAGCTGGCGATGGCGCGCGTGCGTGCGTGCATCGGCCAGTGCGCGGCGGTGTAGGCGACGTAGAGCAGGAACGGCTGGCGGGCATGATCGCGCGCGTGCTCGCGAATGAAGCGCGTGGCGTGATCGCTGATTGCGTCGGTGTAATAATACTCCGCCGGCCGGTAGTCGGGATCGCTGGCGACGGTGAGCAGGGTGTTGTCGCGCACGAGCGAGCTGGGATCCCAAAAACTCCCCGCCCCGTGAATCGTGCCGTAGTAGCGCTCGAAGCCGCGCTGCAGCGGCCAGTTTTTCCGGTTCGCGAGGGCCGCGGCCGTGGCGCCGGGCGTGACGTGCCATTTGCCGACGGCGTAACTGCGATAGCCGGCCGGCTTGAGCGCCTCGGCCAGCGTGATGCTGCGGCGGTTGAGGTCGCCGCGGTAACCGTCGACGCCCTTGTCGTCCATCATGTGACCGATGCCGGCTTGATGAGGATAGAGGCCCGTCAGCAGCGAGGCCCGGGTGGGACAGCAGCGCGCGGTGTTGTAGAACTGCGTGAAACGCACCCCGCCTGACGCCAGCGCATCGAGGTTGGGCGTCGCAATCTCGCCGCCGTAGCAGCCGAGATCGGAGTAACCCACATCGTCGGCGAGGATGATGATGACATTTGGCTTTTGGGGCGCCGGGACCGCGGCCTGCAGGCCGGGCACGCCGGCGGTCAGTGCGAAACACAAACGCCAGGTGGAAACAGCGATTTTTTTCATGACGGGTTTTTCCGGAAATCAGAATTCGTGACAACGCTCAGGGATGGGAAAGCCAGCCGAGAGGAATCACAAAACACGCCCGAAAGACGATATGAATCCGCGCCTGAGCCGTGTCCATGCCGTCGGCCGCGAATGTCCTCTCGGTTTTGAAAACCGAATGGCGATGCGGCAGGCAGCCCGCTTGCGGGCGCATTCTCACTGCGCGCGCAGGCGCGCCGGCCAACGGTCAACTGCGCGCGGAGCGCACGGCCCGCCACGAAATCGCCTGCAGCCGCCTTCGCCGGGCTTCCGCCGTCGCCAAGGCTATGGCGGACAAGTCGGCGTGACAAGAGCAGGCTCCTGCCCACGCAAACCGGCCGACCGGAACCGCGATCAGAACATGCCCTTCACACCGAAGACCCAGTTGTCGCCGTACCTTTCGTGGAAGCGAAGATGCTCCTGCCTGCCTTCCTCGACCCCGGGAGGCAACTCGTAACGGGGTCCTTTTGATTCGTGGGATTGCGCACCTGCATGCAAAGCTGCGTGTACTTGTTCAGGCGCCACGTGGCCGAGAGGTTGAGTTTCGTCAGTTGCAGCGGCTGGCGCACCCGCTGAAGAAAACCCTGTTCGGTCTGACAAGCATCCAGCACGCGCAAATGCTGCGGTGGCTCTCGCGCTGGAATTCGTCGATTTGAAGCGGATTGGATTTTACGGGCTGTCCTACGGGGGCAACACCGCGATGCGCGTTCCGGCGCTGCTCGAACAATACGCGGTGGTCATCGCCTCCGGGGATTTCAACGAGTGGGTCTTGAAGAACGTAACCAACGATCACGTGCACAGCATGATCTTCCACAACGTCTACGAGGTGTTCGAATTCAACCTCGGGCACACGTTCAACCACGCCGAGATGGCGGCGCTGATTGCGCCGCGGCCGTTCATGGTGGAACGCGGACACGACGACGGCGTGGCCAGGGACGAATGGGTGGTGGCCGAATACGCGAAGGTTCGCCGGCTTTACGCGAAGCTGGGCATTCCGGAGCGGACGACCATCGAGTTCTTCAACGGCCCGCACCAGATTCACGGCGTCGGCACCAATGCGTTTCTGCACCGGCACCTGAACTGGCCGGAGCCCAAGCCGTGAACCGCAGGGTCCATAAACGACCGCCTGGTCTTTGGCCACGAAAGCTCTCGCGGTTTGACCAGGACCAGGATTCCGCGGTTGCCTGAGCGTTTTGTAGCCCTGCGCGTGAGTGCAGGGACCGAATGCGGGAACGACACTATTCTGCCCCGCCGCTCAAGCGAGAAAACGGCCGCTTCTCTCCAGACAGGATGCTAAAGCAGCGCTTCGCAGTGCGAGATTCACCATTACTGGTGGTCTTTCCCGGCACGAAGTGCCGGTTAAGGAGTTTGTCGGCAGAGAACGTACGCAGGGTGGAAGCGTTTCCAGTTGTTTCCCCAAGCGTTGTTGCCACGTCCGACAAGCTCTTCCGTAAAAGAATAAGACGCAGCCGCCGGCGTTTTGGGTTATTGCGCCGCGAGAAATAGTTCCGGCAGGGCAACTTTCCAAAATTCAGCTCGACAGCACGGGCGCCCGGGTCGATGCAGTGAACAGCCCGTCGTCCTATGCCCCCGTCCGAACAAAGCGAATCGACCAATTCAGGACAGGCCCGCTGGCCCGCCCTGAGCCTGTCGAAGTGGTTTGCCGAGGAGGTGCAGCCGCATGAACCGGCGTTGCGGGCGTATTTGCAGGCGCGTTTCCCTTCTCTCTCGGACCACGACGACATCGTGCAGGAAAGCTACGTGCGGCTGTTGCGGGCGCAGGCGGCGGGACACGTGCGGTACGCGAAGGCGTTCCTCTTTACGACCGCGCGCAACGCGGCGCTCGATCTTTTTCGCCGGCGGCGCGTGCTACCGATGGAGGCAGTAACCGATTTCAAGGAGTTGTTCGTCTTGGAAGAGCGGCCCGGTATGGGCGAGCTCGTCGACCAGCAGTATGAACTCGAGGTGCTGGCCGACGCCGTGCGCGCGTTGCCGGACCGCTGTCGCCAGGTGATCATGCTGCGTTATCTCGATGGGCTCGCTTACAAGGAAATCGCCGTCCAGCTCGGCATCTCCCCCGAGACGGTGAAGGTGCACATGGCAAAAGGCATGCGGCGTTGCGCGGCGTTTTTTGCGGAGCGGGGTTTGCTGGAAGCGCCGCCGGCTGCCGGGTGCCGGGATGTAGCCGGCCTCGGTGAGGCCGGTTTGGGGTCGACGACTCCGGCTACAGCGAATCGTTGGCCGATACGCACCAAGGAGGGTTCCGCGTGAGCACGGAACGCGAGGATACGGACATGATCGAAGAGGTCGCGGCCGACTGGCTCGCGCAGCGCGAAGAGGGATTTTCGTCGGCGCAGGCCCGCGAATTCGAGCGCTGGTGCTGGCAGGATCCCCGCCACGCGACGGCGGTCGCGCGGCTGGAGCAGGCGTGCGCGCTGCTGGAGAAAATGCCGCTGGTGCGGGCGGAGTTGCAGCCGGTCGTGGAGTTTCCGGCGGCCGCCCGGGCTGGCGCCCGCCTAGCCAAAGAGGTTTGGCGAATCCCGTGGGGGCAAGTCGTCGCCGGTCTGGCCGCGGTCCTGACGCTGGTCGCGCTCGGGTGGTGGCAGTGGCCGCAGCCGACGCCCGAGGGCACCCGCTACATGACATCGGCCGGCGGCTATGAGCGCGTGACCCTTTCGGACGGTTCCATGGTCGAGCTGAATGCGAGCACGATCGTGATGGTCGATTACGTCCCGGGCGAGCGGCGCGTGGCACTTGTCGCGGGCGAGGCGCATTTCACCGTGACCCACGACCCGGCGCGGCCGTTCATCGTCAGCGCGGGTGGCGTTTCCGTGCGGGCGGTCGGCACGGCGTTCAATGTCCGGCTCGCGTCGGCGGAGGTCGAGGTGCTGGTCACCGAAGGCAAGGTTCAGGTGGCCGAGGTGGAGCGCGTTGACCCCAACGCGCTTTCAGGAGCTTCCGAGCCGGATCAAGCGCGTTGGGGTCAACGCGCTCCACCTGCATTGCTCAGCGCCAACGAGCGTCTGCTCATCCCGACCATTTCGGTGAAGGCCACGAGTGTGGCCGTCGCGCCGCCCACAATCGAGCAGGTCGCGCCCGAGGCGATTCGCGAAGCCCTGGCCTGGCAGGAGCGAAAGCTCGTGTTTGCCGAGACGCCGTTGCGCGACGTGGTGGCGCAATTCAACCGCCGCAATCGGTTGCAGTTGGTGGTCGGCGATGTCGCGCTGGCGGAGCGGCCGGTGGGCGGCACGTTTGCCGCGGACAATGTCGAGGGCTTTGTCCGCTTGCTCGAGAGCAGCGGCGCGATCGCGGTCGAGCGGCGGAGCGAATTCGAAATCGTGTTACGCCAGATCCGCTGACGCCGTGAAAACGGTAGTCGCGCCGATAAAGTTCTGCGGGCGGATAACCCATTTGGGTCGGCGGTGCGTCTTAGGGGCGCTCCACCTGCTCCTCATGACCAATCCCCTCACGCCTTCCTGCCTCGCGGTCGCCGCGCTCTTTTCTGATGGCATGGTTACGCCAGCGTTGGCGGCCACGACTGACACCGAGCGAAAGAATTATGATCTCGATGGCGGCGATGCCGCCGGGACGCTCAAGCGCATCGCCGGCGAATCGGGGAAGCAGATCGTGTTCCTGGTCGACGTCGTTCGCGGCGTGAAGACCAACCCGGTGAAGGGAGAATTTACTGCCCGCCAGGCACTCCACCGCATGGTGGCCAACACCGGCCTTGCGGTGGTCGAAGACAAGAAAACAGGGGCACTAATGATCAACCGTGCCGCGCGTCCGGAATCACCCGCCGCCCGCTCTCAAGCCAACCAGGAATCGAGAGCATCCCCTGAAAAACCGCCGATTACCATGAAACGGAAGAACCCGATTGCACTCCTCGGAACTTGGCTGGCCTTCGCCTTGGGCACGAACCTAGGCGCGCCCGCCGCCGAGGCCAACGCTGTCTCCGGGGTCATCGAAGGCCGCGTCTACAACGACGTCAACGGCGTTTACCTGAACAGCGCGCGTGTTACCCTCGAGGGCACTAACCAGGAAATGCAAACGAACAGCTTCGGTGAGTTTCGTTTCAATCAAGTGCCCCTGGGGCCGGCCACCGTGCGGATTGTTGTCAGCGGCTACGCGCCAAAGTCGGTTGCGGCCAGTGTCGTGGCGGGTATGCCCGTGGTGCTGAACATCGGGCTCAGTCTGGGGAAAAAACAGACTCCGGGGGGCGACGAAGCCTTGGTGTTGGATAGCTTCGTGGTTGCCGAGCAACGGGAGATGAGCGGCAGCGCCATCGCCATAAACGAGCGCAGAGCGGCCCCAAATCTCAAGAACGTAGTGGCGGCCGACGAATTTGGCGACAACGCCGATGGCAATGTCGGTGAATTCTTAAAGTTTGTGTCTGGGGTGACGATTGATTACGGCGATGCGGACCCGCGCTACATTTCGGTGCGAGGTCTCCCTTCGTTTGGCACCGCAGTGATGATCGATGGCAACCCGATGGCCAGCGCCGCAGGTGGCGTTTCGCGTGCCACCGAGTTGGTGGTGGTCTCCCTCAACAACATGTCACGGATTGAAGTGACAAAATCTCCCACCCCTGACGTTCCTGCGGATATGATTGGCGGTTCGGTCAACATGGTGCTCAAGAGTGCGTTCGAGCGCGCGAAACCAGTGTTCGACTATCGAGTCGATCTAAATGCCTCTTTGAGTCGATCACAGGATGTGAACTACGTATCTCTGGCAAGAACGCCTGGTCCCACGCGCGACCGCAGTAGAAAGGTGAAACCAGGCTTCGATTTCACTTATATAAACCCGGTAAGCAAGAACTTTGGTTTCACCCTCAGTGCGATGAGCGCCAATTCGTTTACGCCTGGCGTCCTCACCACCTCCTCGTGGCTACCCGTCAACGTGGGCAGCAATCTTTCAGTCTCAGATCAGCCTTTCCTTCGGAGTTTCGGCATCAGCTCTTTTCCCAAAGAGTTCTATCGGTGGGCCTTTGGGGCGACCTTGGACTGGCAACCCGGCCCCAAGGATGTGCTAAGCGTAGCGGGAACGTGGAATCGCTTCGACACAACAATCGTTAACAGCAACAAACTTTTCAACGCCAATGGATCTCGGACGGTATTGCCCGCCGGGTTTGGGGCGACGTTTCTGGAGAGCGCCACGGGTTCCGGCTCGGTCAGCGACAGTGTCACTTTTTATCACCGGATCGCCACTGGCTACAATATTCGCCTTTCCCATCGCCACAACGGCGCGATATGGAGTCTCGAAAGCGGTTGTGCCTATTCCGGTTCGATTTCGAAGTTTCTCGACAAAGAGGATGGCGTAGTGCGAACGACCTCTGCGAATCTGCCAAACGTTACTCTTCGTTATGACAATATCATCGACTCCAGGCCGGCCACGATCTCTACCCGGACTGCGGCGAACACTCCTGTCGACTATGGCTCGCTCGCGAACTATACGCTCAACAGCGTTGGCTTCCTTCCGAGTGTTAACCAGAGTTTGACCACGAGCGTATACTCACACGCGTCCCGCCATTTCAATGGACGCCTGCCGCTCCGTGTCAAGACGGGGTTCGCTGTGCGCCGTGAGGACCGTGATTTTCGCAGCCGCACTCAAACTTGGAATTTTGTCGGTCCCGATGGTGTCGCACGTACGGTTGACGATCAGATAGCGCTCTATGACCTTGTGTTCACCGACTACTCGAACGTTAACAATCCGTTTGGCTTCCCCAAAACGGAGAAGGCGGGCGCGCACAAGGCTTACGACTTGTTTGTGGCGCATCCGAATTACTTCTTGCTTAATGAGGCTGCCGCAATTTCTTCAGACGCCACGCAATCGAGGAAGCTAACGGAAACGGTGGCCGCGGGTTATCTCCGAGGCGATCTAAGTCTGTTCCGCAACCGGCTTAAGTTTGTCGGGGGCGTTCGTTACGAGGAGACGTTCGACGACGGATACGGTGTTTTGAATGACATTAGCGCCACCTACCAGCGCGACACGGGTGGCCGGATGGTGCGCGATTTGGCTGGTCGGTTGGTGAGGATGCCGGGTGACGCCGTTGCGCTCGCGCGGCTGCAATATCGGGACCGCGGTTCCCATGCAAATCGGCACTACGGGGACTTTTATCCAAGCCTCAACGCGTCGTTTCAACTCACTGAGAAGCTGCTCCTGCGAGCGAGTTATGCCGAGACGATTACACGGCCGGAGCTTTCGAATATCGTTCCGTCCTCCACAGCTACGGACCCGACGGTCACGACGAGCACACCGACGATCACGGTTAGCAATACAGCGTTGAAGCCTTGGTCGTCGCAATGCTACGACATCGGCGTCGAATACTATTTCGACAAACCGGGCATCATCGCGCTGGGAGTCTTTCAGAAAGATATCCAGGATTTCTTTGGATCGGTCCGCTTGCAAGCGACGCCGCAGCTGCTGGCCGAATATGGCTTCGATGAGTCTTATTCGAACTATGACATTGTCACGCGCCAGAACGTCGGCAAGGCACGCATCAGCGGCGTCGAGTTCGAATACCGCCAGACGCTCACCTTCCTGCCGTTATGGGCGAGGGGTGTTTCCATCTTTGTGAATGGAACCTCCTTGCATCTTGATGGCGAATCGATTGCCGATTTTTCCGGGTTCATCCGCCGGACGACCAACTGGGGTGTGTCGCTGAGTCGGCCGCGTTACACGGTCAAACTCAACTGGAATCAGCGTGGTCGGCAGCGGCTGACAGCCGTGACGGGCGTCAACGTTCCTGCGGGCACGTATCAATACCGTAACCCGCAACTCTTCTTCGATATCAATCTTGAATGGCGAACGACGAAGCATATCGGCGTTTTCGCGAGTGTACGCAGCCTCACCGATAGCCCTTTCGAAGTGGAGATCTATGGTCCGGCGACACCCAACTATGCGCGAAAAACGGGTTATAATCAATATGGTCCACAAGGTATTTTTGGGATTAAAGGCACGTTTTGAACGAAGCATCGCCACGAGTAGACGTCCTCGCTGCCGGCGCCCTTTTTTGGCTGCCATCGTGTCTTTCTACCATGCCATCATCGAGTCCGACACGCCCTCCGGCGATAAGGGCCGCGTAAACCGTGGCGGTCGCATGCCCGGCGACAACTATGGTGATGAGACTGCCATTGAACTCAATTTATTCTGTGAGAAACGTCGAACAGGTAGTGCATTAAAAACGCGAGCTTTTCGATCGCCGCGTACACTCTCGATTCGAATCGCCAATCGCGAAGTACGCCAAAACCGAAGTGGGTCGGGCGCACGCCGCCGAATCGCGATGTTGGGCGGTCCGATAATCCGGCATTCCCAAATAAATCACTGTAACATGAAGAAATATCTACAAACCGGACTCCTCATTCTGTCAACGTCAGCTTGTACGGTCTCATACTCCGAAGATCTCAAGAGGAACAACATTGGTAAGCAACTCAAAGCTGATGTATGCGTATATGGTGCAAGCGGAGCGGGTATTAATGCAGCGGTTGCAGTGGCAAGAGAAGGTTTCTCAGTAGTTATTGTTGAGCCGACCCGAACCATCGGGGGCATGATGGCAACGGGATTTAGGATGCAGCAAGATGCCCCTTCTGGAACTCATCTTGGAGGCCTTACTCTTGGCTATTATCTAAGGGATTTGGACATCGTGGACATTCGACATGGACAAGGAGCTGCAAAAGAGAATATGGCAATCATGCAGAGTATGATAGATGACTACAGTAAGTTAATCACGGTTATTACAAATCACAGGCTGGCATCCGTGAATAAGTCATCGAACGGTGTGATAAGCGAGGCTATGTTTGAATTTGCTCCTGCTGACAAGAATGGAGTCCCAATACCTATGAAGGCCTCAGATTACCTGACAGAGGTTAGGGCAAAGGTTTTCATCGACGCGAGTTATGAGGGTGATCTTATGGCGTTTTCAGGTGTCGCGTATCGTGTAGGAAAGGAATCCCGAAAAGCTTATGGAGAGTCACTGGCTGGCATAGTAGTGACGGAAAGATTTCCGGGAGTCGATCCTTACGTTGAGAAGGGGAATCCGAGAAGCGGTCTGCTGTCTTGTATCCCCACTGACCCGCTGGGAAAGGAGGGTGATTCAAGTCGCTTTTTTAACGGATACAATTTCAAGCTCGCCTTTGAAATGAGTCCGTCAGAGAAGTATCCGGGGATACCCATCGCAGCGCCGGACAAGAAGAACGGGGATATTTATGAACTATTGAAACGTTATACGGAGGCAGGGTATAGCCTTGGATGGCCGTCTGAAAACTGGTCTGGACTTATGAGTGCAGGAATGCAGGTTGACTACCCTGATGGTGATTGGACCGCACGCTCAAGGATCTGGCAGGGATATGTGGACCTTATTAAAACCCTGTGCGACTTTACTGGCAAGAAGGTGCGTTTTCTTTCCAACCAAAATGAAGAGACGAACGGTTGGCCGGATCATCTTTATACACGTAGCGGTAGGAGGATGGTAGGTGAATATGTGATGACCCAAAAAGATATCCAGCTGCAGACGGAAGCTCCTACACCTGTAGGTCTGGGATACTATTGTGTCGATATTTATGCAAACCGCTTGGTGGTGCTCGACGATGGGACACTGGCGCGGGAAGGTTCGATGTTTGCACTTGTTTCCCCGGGACCCTACCAAATTCCCTATGGGGCGATAATACCGAAGAAAGATGAGTGTAAGAATCTTCTGGTGTCGGTCTGCATGTCAGCAAGTCATGTGGCCTATGCTTCCGTTCGTATGGAGGCCACTTACATGGTGATGGGAGAAGCTACTGGAGTGGCCGCCGCATTAGCCGTAAAGACAAATAAAGCGGTGCAGGATATAGATCGTAAAGCATTAACTTTACTGTTAAAAAAATATGGACAGAAAGTGAAGTGGGATGGGAAGGGTTTCAGACGGTTTCGTTTTAATGTTCTTAATCCCCGTTCATATATTGGCGGGAAAATGTCCATACGTTGGGAAACAAATCCGGAGGAATATTCTAGCTGTCCCATAGATGTGCTGTGGAAGTGAGAATGGTTCTCCTGCTGGAGCCCGACCAACGATGTTCGTTGTTCTGAATCAGGCTGTTCTTGGGGAAAGAAGCGCGCTTTGCTGAGAGCGCGTCGGAGCCGGTCCCAAATTCAGCGGGACACGCGCGGGGCGGCCCACGGGGTCAGGGGCGGCCCACGGGGTCAGGGCGGCCCACGGGGTCATGTCGCGGATCGCGGGCCAACCATGGATTTTCATCGTGGTGCTGGCGATGGAAACAGGTCAAATTGTGGCTAAAGCCCGCTGGGGTGCCGAGGTTTAGGTTTGCGGCCAACCACCGATTGCTGGCGTCGCTGCGGCGTTTCAGCCACGCAGCGACCGAGAGTTTCCAAGGCGCTGACTTCCGATCACCGTCGATGTCGGCGCGAGACTTTTGAATCGCCTGCAACGCTCTCTCCAGCGCGAATGCCCAGCGTTGTTCTTTCACTTCGCGCGCCCCGTTGCTTTCGAGGGCGCGCGGGTCCGCTACAATGCCGAGATCCTGCACGAGGGCGGTCTTAAATTCGTGCCCACCGAGAGCCCATCCCCGGCTGAGATTGACGTATGCCTTGGATTTGCCGGCAGGACCGTCCGTAGCCTGCCATTCCAGGAACGCCTGATAACTTCGGCGTCCAGCCGGGCAATCGGTCAAGCCACCCGCCGCAGCGAGCGCCGTTTCCGCGCGCAAGAATTTCGGCCGTCGCGCCGGATGGTGGACAAACCAATAGCTGCTGTGTGCATAATCCGGGAGTAAGGCCGCGTTCACAATCGATGCACGGACGGGATTCAGGTGAATGTAGTCGCATAGCTGCCCCAGTGCCGCGCCCTCCTCTACAAAGAGGCTCTTTTGAAACGCGGAGGACACAGCGCGGCGTAGCCGCAACCAAAGATAGGCAACAGATGAGACACAGAGAGCACAGAGGTCGAGCCGGAGGTCACAGAGAAAGGCAGGTTGCTCGGTCATTGCTCAAACCAATCAACCGCGGATTACACGGATGGACACGGATAAAGGCAGGTGCCCTCTGACGACCTGCGTCATCCGAATGGCCAATCAAACGTGGATAACGCCGCAACGAAAGTGGCGGGACGCCGTGCCTTGTGGTAGGCGGATGGGTGATATGAAAAACCAAACTCCTACCTCGGGTCACGGCGCCCCGGACGCCTTTGTTAGCAAATTTGGCGGATCGATCACAGGCATTCTTGCCGGCTTCGATCGCGTGCGCTTTCGCGCCACGCTGCGGTTGCTGTTCAAGCCGGGCGTGCTGGAAACCTACCTGCAGGCCTGCGACGTGTTGATCAAGCACTTCAAGCCCTTCGCGGAAAAAATCACCCAGCGCATCCGGCACGCCGCCTGGCAGGCGGCCGAAGCCGCGGGGCGCCCCGTGCGTTATCTCAACTCGCCGCAAATCTCGAAGGAAGAGCTCGCCCGCCAGATCGCGCGCGACGATGGCATTGCCTCCGGCCTCATCGCCGTGTTCAGCGCGGTCGAGCCCTGCCTTTCCTTCGCCGTGCGCGGCGATCGCGAGACGAAGGAAATCCATCTGGTGCTGGAAAACCGCAAGTGCACTCACCTGTATCACTATTACCAGCACCCGGATTTCGGGCTGATGCACGTGCGCGTGCAGACCTGGTTTCCCTTCACCGTGGACGTGTGCTTGAACGGCCGCGAGTGGCTCGCCCGCCAGATGGACCGCGCCGGGGTCACGTATGAGCAGCGCGACAACTGCTTCGCGCGGGTGAGCGATCCGGTGCGCGCCCAAGCGCTGCTCGACGAGCAACGCCGCACCGACTGGCCCAAGACGCTGGACGCGCTGCTCGCCCAGGCGCACCCGCTCCATGCCGAGCTGGGTGGCCCGCTGGGCCAGCATTATTACTGGAGCGCGAGCGAAACCGAGTTCGCCACCGACGTGATGTTCCGTGACGCCGCGAGCCTCGCCGCGGTCTATCCCCAGTTCCTGCACCACGGCATCTGCACCTTCGGCAGCGCCGACGTGCTGCGCTTCCTCGGCCAGGCCTGCCCCAACAAGTTCCGCGGCGAGGTGACCTCGAGCCTCAAGCGCCGACCCGAAGGCGTGCGGCTGAAGCACGCGGTCAACGGCAACTCGATCAAAATGTATGACAAGCAAGGCAACAACCTGCGGGTGGAGACGACCATCGTGCACCCGCGGCCCTTCAAGGTCTATCGGCCGAGCGAAACCGACCCCGAGCAACGGCTCAGCTGGCGGTATCTGCGCCGCGGCGTGGCTGATCTGTGGCGCCGGGCGGAGGTCAGCCGGGCGGCCAACGGCCGCTATCTCACCGCGCTGGCCAGTGTGACCGGCAAGACGCCGCTGGCCGAGGAAGCGCAGCCGGTATGCCGGGCGGTGACGGTGGACGGCCAGCGTTACCGCGCGCTCAACCCGTGGGCTAAAGATGATGCGGCGCTCTTGGCGGCGGTGAGCCGCGGAGAGTTTGCGCTGGCCGGCCTGCGCAACCGCGACCTGCGCGGCTTGCTCTATCCCGCGAACAGCACCGCGGTGGAAAAACGCCAGCAAGCGGCCAAGATCACGCGCCAACTCGCACTGCTGCGGGCGCATGGACTGCTCAAGAAAGTTGGCGGCACGCACCGCTGGCTGCTCACCGAGCAAGGCCGGCGCATCATCACCGCGCTGCTCGCCGCCCGCCAAGCCGATGTCGATCAGCTCACGAAAATGGCGGCGTGACTGGCACATAAAAATATCCTCGCGAAAATGAAGGACTCTTATCGATAGCAGTACGTAGTCCGCGGAGGACTGAATTGGTCGCTCCGCGTTCTCCGCGAGTTCCGCGTTTTTTTGGCTTGGGTCTGCCGCAAGCGGAGGCGCAAGCGGACGGGGTTAGGGCGATCGACGATCGCGAAAGCGCAGGACGTGGGCGCGGATTGCGGTCGCGGCGATCCGGATCGGCCTTAATCGATTCATGGCGCCGTTGCAGGAGTCGAGTGGGCGCAGCGTCTTCGAACCTCGAACGCCCTGACCCTGTCACCACTTGGCCGATATTCGCCGGGGCGAATTCAGATCCGCGAAAAATCCGTCTGGCTTTACGCAAGCGGTTGCTTTACACAAGGGGGGTGAAAAATGTCCCTCGAAAGAATCCAGCGGCGGTCGCGTTGGGCGCGCGCGGGGGCCAGGCCGGTATCGGGGCCGCGAAGCGGCGGGGCGATCCCGATTACTATCGCCGGCTCGTCGCCCGGCGCAAGGACCGTCAGGCCGGGCCGCCCGCCATGCGGCACCGCCACCTGAACCATCAAGATTTCACCCTCGCCGCGATCGACGACATCATTGGCCGCGGGCAGCGTCCGGCGTGGGAGGCACTGCGCTCGGCGTTGATTCTCCAGCCCGAAATCCGCGAGAAAGTCCTGCGCGTGTGCGCGGCGCACATCGCCGATCCCGCGGCGCAACGGTATCACTTCTGGAACTGCTATGCCCGCGCCCGCCAAGAGGCTTCCTGAATGGGATCGGGTCCTGTCGGCCGCCGCCCACCTGCAGCGGATTTTTCCGGATGCCGTGCTGGTGGGCGGAACGGCTGCGGCGCTCGCGGCGCATCATCGGGTCTCCGCCGATGCCGACCATGTTCTGATCGATTTGCGCCGGCGCTTCGATCGCGTGCTGGCGCAACTCGAATCCGTGGCTGGCTGGCGGACGGCCCGCGTGCAACGCCCGGTGCAGATTCTCGGCCGCCTGGACGGAATCGAGACCGGCGTCCGGCAGTTGATCCGGGACGCACCGCTGGAGACTCAAAAAACAGCCTATCGCGGACTTTCCATCACGGTGCCCACCGACGCGGAGATGCTGCGCATCAAAGCGGTCTTGATTCTGAAGCGAAACGCCACGCGGGATTACCTCGATTTTGTCGCCTTGCAGAATCGCCTGGGTGAGGCGGCGGTCACGGAGGCGATGCGGAGCTTCGATCAACTGTATCCGCAGCCCGGCGGTGAATCCGCCCTGCAGCAATTGCTCGCGCAACTGGCCGGGCCGCGGCCCTATGATCTCGAGGAGACGCGCCTGTCCGAATACAAACGGCTCGCGCCGCGGTGGCACGACTGGAACGTGGTGCGCGCCGCGTGCGTCCGCGGCGCGGTGATGCTTTTCGATCGGCTGGCGCCAGGACCTACTCCGAACGACCGATTGCGGTCGAAGAACTCTCGATAAATCAACCGGCGCCAGCGCCAAGGAACATGGAGCCTCTGGTTTCTGAATCCGTGTCAATCCGTGTTCATCGGTGGTTACCGGTGATTTGATTTTCTCATTTGAACTTGTCGCGCATCGCCTGGAGGCCGGGGATTTTTGCCATCAGGTGCCGGTGCGGCGGTTCGAAGAACTGCACCAGCGAGCGCTGGGGGTGGCCGACGAGGATCGTGAATATGTAGCCTTCATGCCCCTGGGCGCGCACAATCGGGTGATAGCCGTGGTCGATGGCTGCCGGCCTCTTCTGAAGCCCCGGGCGATTTCTTGCCACTGAGAATTGGTTCGAAGTGCTGCCCGACACGGGCCACACTACGAATCCGAATCGGGTTATCTTAAACCACGAGTCTCACCCCAAAAACACGATGGTCGTCACCGGCCGGCTCAGATGCAACGTCGACGCGCAAAGCCACATCCAAGATTCATGAATACTCCCGCCGCCTCTGCCAGGGCGCTTGCCTGGCGCCGTCCACCGTTTGCCTGCTGGCGGACGCCAGTCGGGATTTCTTGCTTCCCGAATGTCGTGCGGACCTTGGCCGCAACTATACAATTGCGATCTAGGGGCGTCGCTTGCCGACGCCCGTCATTCGACGTGGAAACGGGCGTCGGCAAGCGACGTTCCTACGCACACCAATCAGTTTACACGGCTCAGCGGACAAACGTGGTTCTATTGCATGGATGCGGCTACGCCCTGATTCTGGCGGTCGGACTTCTCTCCGCCGCGGTCGGCGGCGAGTCGCTCACGCCGGAACAGCTCAAACACGAGGCGTTTCTTTTCACGCCCGCCGGATTCGAGCGCGAGGGCCAGCCGGTGTGGGCGAGCGGCGCGCAGACCGGGCGATTGCAGATCGTCGTGCGCGACGCCGCCACCGGCCAGGTGACGCCCTGCCGGGTCAACGTCGTCGGCCCTGACGGTAATTTTTACCAGCCGCCGGTGAACCGGCTCTCGCCCTACGCGCTGACCGGCCAGTGGCCGAAGCCCAACAACTGGGGCAATCGGATCGGCAAGGCGCCGTATCGCTACGTCGGACGATTTTTTTATACGGCGGGCGAATCGACGGTGCCGGTGCCCGCCGGTCCAGTCCGGGTGGAGGTTTGGAAAGGGCTGGAGTATCGCCCGGAAATCGTCACGGCGCAGGTCGCAGCCGGTGGCACGCAGCGGATCGACGTGAGCCTGACGCGCGCCGCACCGATGGCCGTGCCGGGCTACTATGCCGGGGACTCGCACCTGCACTTCCGGCGCGAGACCGAGGAGCAGGACCAGATCATGTTCGATCTGCTCGAAGCCGAGGATTTTCGCTACGGCTGCGCGCTGACCTACAACGAGCCCGCCGGCCCCTACGCCGGCTTCATGAACACGCTGGACTACCCGCAGCGCCTTCCGCTGGGCCGGCGCTCGGTTCGCACGCGCGGCAATTATCACATCATCTCGGGCCAGGAGTATCGCAGCGGTGCCTACGGCCATCTGAACCTCTACCTGCTCGACGATCTGGTGTTCCCCGGGAAAAGATTCAACGCCAACTTCTGGCCGGTCTACGGCGAAGTCGGGCGCGAAACGATGGCGCAAGGCGGCTACGCGATGATGGCCCATGGCGGCTACGGGCTGGAGGTTTGGGCCGACGCGGCGCTGGGCACGATCAACGCGGTCGAGCTGCTGCAATTCGGAGTCTATCGCGGAATCGAGCTCGAGGGATGGTACAACATGCTCAACGCCGGCTTTCGTTTCCCCGCCGCGGCCGCCTGCGATTATCCGCCCTGCCGCACGCTGGCCGATTGCCGCACGTACGTGTTCCACCCGACGGCGCCGACGATGCCCGAGTGGCTCGCCGCCCTGTCCGCTGGCCGCAGTTTTTTCACCACGGGTCCGTTGGTCCTCCTCGAGGTGGATGGCGAGAAACCCGGCGCGCAGGTTCGCAAGTCGGGCAACGGCCCGCATACGGCAAAGGTCAGTGTCCGCGTCCGCTGCGAAGTCACGCCGGTCACGGACGTCGAACTCATCGTGAACGGCCGCGTCGTCGAACACCGCACCGTTCCGCGCCCCGAGGGGCAGGGCCGCTGGATCGAACTCGCGCGCGATGTCGCGCTCACCGAGTCCGCCTGGATCGCGGCCCGCGCGTATTCGAGCGCGCCGATCCAGCAGCCCGATGCGGAGGCGCACACAAATCCCGTCTTTGTCTATCTCAACAACCGCGCGCCGTTTCAACGCGCCGCGCTCGACGCGTGGGTCGCCCGCATCGACCAGCAGATCGCGACGCACACCCAGCGCCAGTTTTCCGAGCGGGCAAAGGTGCTGGCGTATTTCCAGCGGGCTCGCGACCTGTTGCTCAAGATTCGCGCCCAGGGCGGGCTGTCGGCAGACGCCGATCCGGCTAAACTCGCGGCCGAGCTCGTCGTCGCCAGGCCCGGCATCCGCGACCTCGCGGTCGATGGCAGCATCACGGATCCCACCGAGGAAGAGATGAAGGCGTTTCTCAAGCCGGTGCCGCCCAAGGCCCCGGCGGAGGCGCTCAAGACGTTCGAGACACCTGCTGGTTTTCGCATGGAACTGCTTGCCGCCGAACCGATGGTTTACGATCCGATCGCCGCCGCGTTCGACGAGGACGGGAACCTCTACGTGGCCGAGATGCGCGATTATCCCTACAACGGCAACCGGCCGGTCAGGGTGGCGTGGCAGAAAAGCCAGCCGCAGCCAGAAGGGAAGCCGCTCGGCTCGGTGCGGTTGCTGCGCGACACGGACGGAGACGGCCGCTTCGACCGGAGCGATGTGTTTGCGGACGGCCTGCTCTGGGCCGGTGGCATCATGCCGTGGAAGGGCGGCGTGTTTGTCGCCGCGACGCCGGACATCTGGTACCTCAAGGACACCGATGGCGACGGCAAGGCCGACATCCGCCAAAAAGTCTTCACCGGTTTCGGCACGGAAAACCAGCAGGGCATGGTGAACAGTCTGATCTACGGCCTCGACCACCGGATCTACGGCTCCACCTCGGTCAACGGGGGCGACATTCGGCCGGGCAACGATCCCGCCGCCAAACCCATTTCGATCAAGGGCCGGGATTTTCGCTTCGAGCCGGAATCACGCCGCTTCGAGCCCCAGACCGGGACGAAACAGTTCGGCATGTCGTTCGATGACTGGGGCAATCGCTTCCTGTGCAGCCAGGACGCGCCGTGTTTCCACGTCGTGCTCCCATTGAACTATCTGGAACGAAACCCGTACTTCACGCCACCGGCGACCATTTCTCGTACCACGCCGGCGCCGACTCCGCTCCATCGCATCAGCCCAATGGAGCGCTGGCGACTCATCCGCAGCAGCCGCCGCGTCGCGGCCACCGAGCGGTCCGCGGGATCCTCCGGTGTCAGCCTTCATGTCGTCGATGCCGGCGCCGGGGTGACAGTCTATCGCGGCGGGGCATATCCGCCGGAATATTACGGCAATCTGTTCCTGGGCGACAG
>JACQWL010000518.1 GCA_016209255.1 Verrucomicrobiota bacterium | reverse complement strand
GTTTTGGGCGCGACGACGCCAACGCGAACAACGTCGTCAGCACGGCCCGCGACGGCAAGAGCCAGGTGTTCACGGGCTATCTCGACGCCAGGCGGACCATCAATGTCGGTCTGCCCATCCAACTGCTGGCAGGAGCGAAAACACGCCTCACGACCTTCGACAACACCGAGGGCGGCACCCAGCGCTGGACCTTCGTCGGACCGAGAGGTTCGCAGCTCGATCCCAGCACGGTTTACATCCCGGATTCGCAGCACCGCTGGGATCCGAAGCAGGGCGGAAACGTCGCCCAACTTGGTCTGCCGTTCCCGGACACCAACGCCATGTACGACCTTTTCCGATCGAACCCCGCGCAATTCGTTCCCGACACGGTCGCCAATTTCACCAACCGCTTCACGACCCCGCGCTCGGTCAAGGAACAGGTTGACGCCGGCTACGTCGAGGGGAACACGCGCTGGAACCAGTTGCGGTTCAACCTGGGCGCGCGCTACGAACGCACCCGCACGATTGGCCGCACCTTCGACATCCTGCCCAGCGCCGTCGTGCGTGCCGCGGGCTATACGGCCGGGACAATCCCTTATGTCATTTACCAATATCGCAACGGCGTGCGCCCCTCCAGCTACGGAGGCTACAACAACACGTTCCTCAGCGGCGGCGTGAAGTACTCGGTGGCGCGCAACCTCGCATTGCAGCTGGCCGGCAGTCAGTCCATCGGCCGTCCCAATTACAATGCGCTCGCCGGCGTGATCGCCGTCAACGAAACCCTCCAGCGCGTCACGCTGCCAAATCCCGACCTCAAGCCCGAGACGTCGAACAAATTTTTCGCCAGCGCCCAATACTACATCGAGCCGGCGGGGACGATTTCGGTTTCCGCCTACCGGCTGGACGTGAAAAACATGGGCACCATTAGCGCCCCGGTGAGCGCCGCGGAGGCCGGGTACGCCGACGATCTGGAATACACGGGCTACACGTTCTTCCGATCGTCCAACGATGCCGGCACCCGGAAGATCAAAGGCGTCGACGTGGAATACAGCCAGCAGCTCGTGTTTCTGCCGGGCTTCTGGCGCGGATTCAGCGTGTTCGGGTCGGTGTCGCGCACCGTGCCCGACATTCAGATCGTGGATCTCGTGTCGAAATCCGCCAACGGCGGCCTTAGGTTCAGCAATCACAAATTCAACTCCCAGTTGCGGTTCACCTGGACTGCCGCGCGCCCGACCTCCATCACGGCGGTCCGCAGCCAGTGGGAACGCGAACGGCTGATGTTCGACTTCAGCGGCGGGTACAAATTGAACCGGACCTACGAGATTACGCTGAGCGGCCGCAACATCCTCAACCAGGCGCTCGAAGAGTATTTCAACGCGCCGGGCACGATTCGCTACAAGGACAATTTCGGCGCCGTCTGGACCCTCGGCCTCCGCGGCCGCTTCTGACAGGACTCTACCCTTGGTGGTAAGTGCCGCGCTGGGTTCTCCGCTGACCTCGCCGCGCCCGGTCGCGACTGCTGCCCGGAGCTCTCCTCGTATCGCTGGCCAACGGGAGAGTTGAAAACTGCCGCCACTCCTGCACACTCCGCGCCATGACCGAAATTATTTTTGAGGTGCGCGAGGACGAATCGGACGGCGGCTATGTGGCGACCGCGCTCGGCCATGCCATCGCCACGCAGGGCGAGACGATCGAGGAATTGCGCGACATGGTGCGAGACGCCGTGCAATGCCACTTCGGCGACGGGGTACCCGGCGAAATGCCCAAGCTGATCCGGCTCCACTTCGTGCGCGACGAAGTGCTCGCGGTTTGAGAATCCCGCGCCAGCTCTGCGGCCCGGGTGTGGCGCATGCATTGCGCCGGCTCGGTTACGAACGCGTGCGGTGCGAAGGCTCGCACCTCCGCCTCACGACCCAGGTCAACGGCACCCATCACGTGAGTAATCCTCGATCACCAAACGATGGCAGAATGATCCTAAATTCCGCAGTTACCACTCGCTGGCGCTCGTGGCTACGAGCGCCAGCGAGTGGCTCATCCGAGGGAACTGCGGAATTTAGGATGATGAAACGCTGGAGGCTGCGAGCAGCGCTGGGCGTAGTCTCGGTGACGCCGGTCGCCCTGTCCGCGGCGGAGCCATTTGCCTGGCAGACGGCGGCACCCGAAAATCACGGGTTGTCCGCCGCAAGGCTGGACGCGTTGCGCGATCATCTCGCGGCGCACGCGACGAAGGCCTTCCTCCTCGTGCGCGAGGATCGCATTGTCTTCGAGTGGTATTCGCCCGATCATTCGGCCACCAAAGCGCACTTTACGGCTTCGATGGCGAAGGCGCTCGTCGGCGGCGTGGCGGTGGCGGTCGCGCTCAGCGACGGGCGCTTCACGCTCGACGATCCGGCGTCACGATTCGTCCCGCAGTGGCACCACGACCCGGCGAAGGCGCGGATCACATTTCGGCAACTCGGTTCGCACACGTCGGGCCTCGACGACGCCGAGGCCGACAACCTGCCGCACGACAAGCTCACGGGCTGGAAAGGCGATTTCTGGAAACGCCTGCCGGTGCCGCGGGACCCGTTCACGATCTCGCGCGATGCCACTCCGCTGCGCTCGGCGCCGGGCGAGCGTATTTCCTACAGCAACCCCGGCATTGCGATGCTCGCGTACGCGACGACCGCCGCGCTGAAAACCGCGCCGGAAAAAGATCTGCGCACACTGTTGCGCGATCGCATCATGCGCCCGATCGGAGTGCCGGATGCCGAATGGAGTGTCGGCTACGGGCAGACGGTGACGGTGGACGGACTGCCCGTCGTCGCTGCGTGGGGTGGTGGTGGATTCACGGCGCGCGCGACGGCGCGGGTGGCACGATTGATGTTGCGCGAAGGCGACTGGGAGGGGCGCCGGCTCATCCAGCGCGAGGCCGTCCGCGCGGTCACGACCGACGCCGGCACGCCGGGCAACGCCGCGATCGGCTGGTGGAGCAACCACGACGGCACGGTGGCGGCGCTGCCACGCGACGCGTATTGGGGCTCCGGCGCGCAGCACCAGATCGTGCTGGTGATTCCGAGCCTGAACCTGATCGCCGTCCGGAATGGCGGGGCGCTCAGTGGAACCGAAGGCCATGCGGAGGCGCGCGACCGTCACTTTTTCCAGCCGCTTATGCAGGCGATCGGGGCGATGCGCGCCGCCGATTTTCCCGGCGCCGCGTGGCCGACTGCACGTTACGCCGAGGTCGACCTGTCCGAGGCGCGGCTCCAGCAGGCGCGCGACTACGCCCTCACCGGCGGCGGCTCCGGGCTTTTCATCCGGCACGGCAAGCTCGTCATGTCCTGGGGTGATCCCGCGACGCTCTACGACCTCAAGTCTTCCTCGAAGTCCATCGGCGTCACCGTGCTCGGGCTCGCGCTGCAGGACGGAAAAGTGCAACTCGACGATCCGGCGATTCGCCACCAGGCCGCGCTCGGCATGCCGCCCGAAAGCAACCAGGACACCGGCTGGCTCCCGCGCATCACGCTGCGGCACCTCGCGAATCAAGTGTCCGGCTTCGAGAAACCCGGCGGCTATGGCAAGCTGCTCTTCGCGCCGGGGGCCAAATGGCACTACAGCGACGCGGGGCCCAACTGGCTCGCCGAGTGTCTCACGCTCGCCTACGGCCGCGATTTGAACGACGTGATGTTCGAACGCATCTTCACCCCGATCGGCATCAAGCCGGCGGATATCAAGTGGCGGGAAAACGCGTACCGCCCGCACGAGATCGACGGCGTGAAGCGCCGCGAGTTCGGCTCGGGCTTTTCCGCCAATGTCCACGCCATGGCGCGCATCGGTTACCTCTACCTGCACGAGGGCCGTTGGAAAGATCGGCAGATCATCCCGGCCGAGTTCGTTCGGCTCGCCCGTCAGCCGGCGAAGGAACTGGCGGGACTGCCCGAAAACGAGGAGAGCCACGGCAACGCCTCCGAGCATTACAGTCTGCTGTGGTGGAACAATGGTGACGGCACGATTTCCGCGCTGCCACGCGATGCGTTCTGGTCCTGGGGCCTCTACGACAGCCTGATTGCCGTGATCCCGAGCCTGGACCTCGTGGTCGTGCGTGCCGGCCAGAGCTGGAAGCGCACGTCGGACGAACACTACGACGTGCTCAAACCGTTCTTCGAGTCGATCGCTTTGGCGACGCGCGCCGGCGCCGGTGGGCATGGCTCGGCCATTGTACCCTCCGGCCCGCCCTACCCGCCCAGCCCAGTCATCAAGCAGGTCAACTGGGCGCCGGCTTCGACCATCATCCGCCGTGCGCGCGGCAGCGACAACTGGCCGCTGGCGTGGGGCGACGACGACGCGCTTTACACGGCCTATGGTGACGGCAACGGCTTCGAGCCGTTCGTGCCGGCGAAGCTCAGCCTCGGATTCGCCAAAGTGAACGGCACACCGCCGGATATCCAAGGGGTGAATCTCACGGCGACGAACGGCGACTTTCGCGGCGACGGCCGCTCGGGGCGCAAGGCGAGCGGGATGCTGATGGTCGACGGCGTGCTTTACCTTCTCGCGCGCAACCTCGACAACGCGCAGCTCGCCTGGTC
>JACQWL010000517.1 GCA_016209255.1 Verrucomicrobiota bacterium | reverse complement strand
CAACGCTCAACGCTTAACGCTTAACGTTCAACGTCCAAGTGACTGCTTCGCGCAGCAGACCTTACGTACGAGCCCCCTCACCCAGCGTGTAGAACGGTCTGCGGCTGCGCCTCGTTACGTCGTCACACCCAGCAACCCGCGCGTGAGCTGAAAATCGACGAAGCCCTGGGCGTTGGCAGCGGGGGTGAATTCGTGTTGCGCGACGGCCACGAGCATCTGCCGCAGCGCGGTTTCGTCCGCGTCGGCGTCACCGGAGAGAAAAAGATCGATGTCGTCGCCCGGCACGACGCCGCGCTGGTCGGGTTCGGCGGTCTGGATTACGGCCAACAACGGATGGCCCTGCTGCGCATGTCCGGCGACCACGGTCAGCGCAAGGTGCGCCCCACAGCCGCCGAGCCCCGTGAGATTCTCGACCCAGTGATCGGTTTCACTCGCGATGACGTGCAATCCCGGGCGGGCGGGCGGCTGCCCGTAACGGATCGTCGCGTGCGGCGGGGTCGTGCCCAGCACGGCAAGCCGGAACGCGTCGTTCGCCAGCAACGGATCGCTCTCGGGCAACAGGACCGTGCCGCCGGCGGTGACGACCGCGCGCGTGATGCTGGCGAGCGCACCGGCAGTCGCCGCGCTGACCGGGGCCGCCGTCATTAATCCGAGCGCGAGCGCGCCGAGGTCGGTCGTCACGGGCGCGGCGGGCGGCAGCGTCGCGAGTTTTTCCGCGAACCACGCCTCGATGTTGCCGATCGCTTTTTCAATGCCGCCATCGAGCTGTACGCTGGCCCAGCCAAAGCGCGTGAGCGGCACGCCGGCGAGCTCGAGCTGGCGACGCATCACGTCGTTGGGAACTTTTTCGCACCCGTGCTCGAGCAACAGCGCGGCGGCGACATTGGGATGAGTGATGTAGCCGCGATAGGTCCGGTGCAGGAGCTGGTACATGGAGTCACCGCTAAACCCGCAGCCCTCCGTGTGCGTGAGCGCGACGAAGCGCGAGATGCCGTGCGCGGCGCCGAGCTGCTTCGCGTTCAGGCGTTCCGCCGCGAGGCGGGCGATCTGGGCCGCGCAGAGGCTGGTCGGCATGACGAGGCCGACGCGTTCGGTGGCGCAGCCGGTGTCGGTGCGGAACACCGAAATCGTAGGGGCGCCGCTCGACGGCGCCCGCGGGCGTCGGCCAGCGACGCCCCTACAATCCAGCGGCGCGCCATCCGGCGCCGGGCGCGCGTTCAACTCGGCAAGCCGTGAGGTGTCCGTCTGCCGCCAGTTGCGCCAGAGCGAAACCTGCGAATGCCCGGCGTGCTCGCCCTTGGAGCGGCGGCCGGAGGCGGTCGCGATGACGAGTTCGAACGACTCCGCGGCCAGCGAATCCATCGATTCGCCGTCGAGATAGCGGCCGGCATTGATGTCCATCTCGTGAATCAAAAGCTGGTGGCGGCGGGTGGTCGTCGTGACCTTGAGCGTCGGCACGAATGGGAAATTCGTGACCGAGCCGTTGCCGGTGACGAAGATCAGCAGGTTGCAGCCGGCGCCGATCTGGCCGGCGATGCCCTCGAGATCATTGCCCGGACCGTTCATGAAGGTGAAACCGGGCCCGGGGAGCGGCTCGGCGTAATCGATGATGGTCTCGATGCGTGTGCGCGGATCCTTCTTGTGCACGGCGCCAAGCGATTTGAGCGAGATGTTGTAGAGCCCGCGAAATTTGTTGCCGGCCGACGGATTGCTTTCGGCCGTGACACCGTGCCAGCTCAGCCGCTCGCGGAAGGAGTCGATCCGGCCCAGAAACGCGCGCGCGGTGGCGAGGTCGCGGACGTTTTTCAGGAGATACGACTCGGCGCCGACGGCCTCGTCGGTCTCGGTCAGCAGGCCGGTGCCGCCGTGGCGGATCACCTCGTGCACGATCGCGCCGGCGAGCGGATTGCCGGAGACGCCGGAGAACGCGTCCGAGCCGCCGCATTGCAGCGCCACGCGCAATCCGCTCAGGGGTTCATCCGTGCGGCGCTGCGCGGAAACTGCGGGCAGCCAGGCGCGCACGATGCGTTCGCCCTCGGCGAGTCCGGCGGCCAGCCCGCCGCGCAGCGTCAGGAAAGCATGCGGCACGTCGCCGAGCGGATAGCCCCGATCACGCATGAAGCCGCCCAGGCGTGCGTTGGTGATCGGTTCGACGCCGTGATCGACCGCGAGCACCGCGCCGACGTTGGGGTGCACGATGAAGCCGGCGAGCGCGCGCAGGATTTCGGCGCTGTTGTTCGGCTCGCCCGGGCCGCCGCCTTCCGTGTGGGCGATGGCGACGATGCCGTCGATGCCGGGGTGCACGCGCGCGAGCGGCTGCAGGCGGGCGGCGAGCTGGCGGGCGAAACTCGCGGTCTGCGACGTCGTGCCGAGAATCACGATGGCGTTGCGCGTACCGATGCCGCGCCGGCCCGGACGGCGGTAACCCGCAAACGTGCGTGGCTCCGGGGCGGGTTCGACGGGCGGCGCCGCTGCAAACGCGCGTTCGTCGAGGTGAAAGGGAACGAGGCGATCGTCGGCGAAATTCGGCCGGGCCGGGAGCGTGGCGCCGTCGAGCGTGCGCACGCCGAGGGCGTCGAGCATGGACTGGTTGCACACGTAGTCGCCCGGCGCGATGTCCGCGAGCGCCGTGCCAAAGGGCATGCCCCAGGAGAGCAACGGCTGACCCGCAGCGATGGGTTGCACGGCGAAGCGGTGGCCTTCGAGCACGGTGTGCGCCAGCGTGCGCGGCGAGCCGGGCAGATCGACCACGGTCCCGGCGTCGAGGCGGCGCACGGCAATGGCGACGTTGTCGGCGGGTGCCGGCAGACGGGCGACGGTGTCGAACGCGAGGGGGGATTTCGCCATGGCGGGCTCAGAGCCGCTCGACCACCACTTCGCTTCCGCGCTCGTAGCTGAGCAGCATGTGCTCGCTGCCGGGGAGCGCGATGAGCGTCGGAAAGCGCGCCTTGGCCACAAGCAGCCGCGGCGCGGTTGCGGCATCGAGCGGCGATGTCCACAAGTCGGCGCCTTGCTGCCACACCGCGATTGACCGCATCGCCGTCGCGACGGCGACGGGTTGCGTGCCGGTCGCGAGTTGTTTCTCCGGGCCGGCGACGCGGGCGTAGAACACCGCGCCGGCGCGCTGCCAGATCGTCGCGAAGGCGTCGCCTTCGGCAAACACGGCGCCGCCGTCCATCGGGCACGCCTTGAGGATCCACTCGCCTTCGCCAATTTTCGCCGCGCGGCGAAAATCACCCGCGCCGGCTGGCCGCGTCGCGCTCCACATGTCGCGCGCGCCCTCGATCCCGTTGCGCCACATGACCGCGAGGTCACCACGGGCGTTGAATTCCGCGGACGGGTGGCAGCACTCGCACACGGTGCTGCCGGCGGGCGCGCGGTAGACGAGCTGGTTGGCGCTCCACGTGGCGCCGCCGTCGGCCGATTCCGCGCCAAACAGCTGCGTGCGTTCGCCGCGGAGATCCAGCCACGTGGTGAACACGCGGCCGTCGGGCGCGACGGCCAGGCCGTTCAATCCCTCACGGGCGCTGCGCGGCACGTCGTTGACCCGCACCGGACCGGCCCAGGTCTTGCCGGCGTCCTTGGAGGAAAACGCGAAAAAGTCCCCTGCCATCGCCGTGACGGTCACGCGCTCGCCGTGCGCGGCGATCCGCGGACCGCGCCGTTTTCCAAGCATCAGCGAGGGCAGCGCCGCGACGCGGACGGGCGCGGAGAATGTGGCGCCGGCGTCGTCGGACCGCGCGACGAAGATTTCCTTGTCGCGCCCGAAGGCGAGCCACACGCGGCCGTCGGCGGTCGCGGCGAGTTGCGGTTGCGTGGCGTTGGGGAATTCCACCGCCACCGCGTAAGGCGCGGTGAGCAGGATGGCGGCAACGAGTCCGGCGAGCAGGCGAATCGGGGTCATGTGGGTCATGTGGGTCAGGTGGGTCATGTGGGTCAGGTGGGGGAGAGAGCGGGTTGGGCGCCAGCAGAAGCGATTTCGGCCTCGCGGGCGAGCTTGCGTTCCCAGTACCAGGTGAAAAAAACCGGTACGGAGAAAAGCGACACGACATCAAAGATCATGCCGCCGACGACGGGCAGCACCATCGGCTGCATCACTTCCGAGCCGCGGCCGGTGGCCCACAACACGGGAATGAGCGAGAGCATCGCCGTGGCGTTGGTCATGATCGCGGGGCGGCGGCGGCGCAGGCCGGCGAAGAACACGCGGCGGTGCACCTCGGCGACATCCTTTGGCGGCGTCTTGAACTGTTCCTGGATGTACGTGCCCAGCAGGATGCCGTCGTTGAACATCACGCCGAGCAGGACTAGGAAGCCGACGGCGACGGCCGTCGTCATTTCGGCGCCCCAGAGCCACACGAAGAAAAATCCGCCGGCGGTGGTGACGGTCGCGTTGCAGAGGATGATGCTGCTGGTGATGAGCCACGAGCGCGTGCCGATGTAGATCAGCACGACCATCACGGTCATCGAGGCGGTGACGATCCAGCGCATCGCGGCGTCGGCCTTGAGTTTCTGCTCGTAGCGGCCGACCCAGCGGAAGGTCGCGCCGGCGGGCAACTCGAGCCGGCCGTCGGCGAGGGCGGCGCGGAGGCGGGCGTCGGCGTCCTGCACGATCTCGACTTCGCCGCGCCCGCGGGCGTTGAGGAGGACATATTGCGTGCGCTTGCCGCCTTCGGAGCGGATGGCCATCGGGCCGACAGTGTACGTGAGGCCGGCTTCGCTGGGGCGGGTGCCGATGACGGAGAGACGGAAAGAGGTAGAGACGGGGAGAGAGTCACCCGCGGGGAGGGTGAGCTCGGCGCGTGTTGGGGAGAGGATCGTGAAGTTGCGTTGGTGCGCGAGGGGCAGGGCGTCGAGGAGCGCAGCGGTGTCGGGTGATTCGATGGTGTAGACCGTGGGAGCGGCGAGGAGGCTCGAAAGCGGAATCGCCCCATGGCCAGCCGGCACCGGCACCTGCAACTGGGTCAGTTCATCGGGATCGTCCCGCCGTTCGCGCAGGTAGCGGATGCGAACCGGATAACGCAGCGCGCCTTCGACGGAGTGGGTCACCGCCATCCCGCCGAGCGCGGTTTCGACCGTGCGCATGACCTGCTCGTTGGTCAGCCCAAAGCGCGCGAGCCGTGCGGGATCGAGGCGGATTTCGGCGTAGGGCTTGCCGCCCTCGCGCTGCATCTGCACGTCGGCGGCGCCGGGCGTGCCCTGGATGATTTTCTCGGCGGACTCGGCGAAGCGTTCGAGCGCGTCGCGGTCGTCGCCGAGCACCTGCAGCGCGATCAGGCTGCGGATGCCGGTGGAGAGCATCACGACGCGCGTCTCGATCGGCTGGAGCCAGCTCGGCGCCACCCCGGGAATTTCGGTGATCGCGGCGAGGGCGGCGCGCACCTCGGCGAGGGTGCGCGGGCGGTGTTCGACCTTGCCGTCGGCGCGCGTGATTTCGTGCACGGGCCAGGCGGCGTAGGGCTTCAGCATCACGACCGTCTCGATCATGCCGATGGGTGCGGGATCGAGCGCGGTTTCGGCGCGGCCCATCTTGCCCATGACGCCGGCGACTTCCGGCACCGTTTCGATCAGGCGGTTCTGCTGGAGCATGATCCGCTGGGTTTCGCCGAGCCCGCCGGTGGCGGGGATCGATGGCATGAAGAGCAGGCTGCCCTCATCGAGTGGCGGCAGGAAACTCGAGCCTGCGCCCGGGAACCAGCGCGTCATCGCGCGATCCAGCGTGGTGCGCGAGAGGTCGGTGCCGGCGGCGGTGAAGGTTTTTCGCAGCGGCCAGCTCAGCGTCCGCCAGCCGGCGCCGAGCAGATAGCCGCCGAGCGCCATCGTGGCGATGGTGAGGGTGAAGATGACCTTGTGCCGCTGGATGCGAACGTAGGCCCATTCATAGGCGACGTGAATCGCGTGGCTCACGGGATTCTCCTCGTAGTTGACGAGGCGCTCCCGGCCCGTGCGCCAGACGGCGGAGGCGGCGAGCACGGCCAGCAACGGGGCGAAGATCCAGCCGGGGATCGTGAGCGCCCAGCGGCCGTATTCCATCGGGATCGTCAAGCCGTCGCGGATGAACCAGCCGAATGCCGTGCCCGCGGCGATGCCCGCCAGCGCCAACAGCACCGGCTTGCGCACGTGCCACGGCGGGAGGAGCAGACGGCAGAGCACGGGCACGAGCAGCGTGCCGAAGAGCACCGCCCCGGTGATCGCGAGCGATTTCGTCAATGCCAGCGGCTCGAACAGCCGGCCCGCCTGATCCTGCAACGCGAAGATGGGCAGGAATCCGATCACCGTGGTGGCGGCCGAGGTGAGGAGCGGACGCGCGACCTCCTGCGCGGCAGCGATCACCGTCTCGGTGATCTCGGGATTGAACGGCGACGTCGGCATGGCGCGGCCCTCGCGCAGGCACCTGGCCTGCAAATCGACGAGGTGCTGCGTGATGTTTTCCGTCATGATGATCCCGAAATCGACCATCACCCCGATGGCGATCGCGATGCCGGCGAGGCTCATGATGTTCGCGCTGACGCCGGCCAGATGCATGACGAGAAACGTGAACAGCATCCCGAGCGGCAGGCTGACGGCGACGGCGAGGCTCGCGCGCACGTGCAGCAAGAACAGGACGACGACGACGATCGTCGTGAGCACGGCCTCGATCAGGGTCTGCGACAAGGTGGCGTTCGTCTCGTGGATGAGCCGCGAGCGATCGTAGAATGGCGCGATGCCGAGCTGCTCGCGGGCGAGGGTCGGCGCGAGCACGGCGAGCCGGCGTTTCACCGCGTCGATCACGGTCTTGGGATCTTCGCGGATGCGCATGCCGATAATCGCGCCGACGTGTTCCTGGTAGCCGTCAGCGAGCAGGCCCTGGCGGAACTGGCCGCCGAGGTGAACATCCGCGACCTCGCCGAGCCGCAGTCCGGCGCCCTTGAGCCGGTTGCCGCGCAGGATGATGTTTTCGACGTCGCTGACGGAGCGGATGAAACCGACGCCGCGGATCATGGTTTCGATGCCGCTTTGTTCGATGCTCATCGCGCCGACATCGCGGCCGGCCTGTTGCACGGCCATCATCAGCATGTCGAGGGTGAGGCCCTGCTCCTCGAGCCGGGTGAGATCGACGTCGATTTGGTATTCGCGCACGACGCCGCCGGCGGGGGCGACCTCGGCGACGCCCGGCACGGCGCGCAGCGCGGGCACGAGGATCTGGTCGAGCACGTTGCGTTTGGCCTCGACGTCGCGCGGGCCCTGGAGGGTGAACGCATAGACCTGGCCCATCGCGGTGGCATCGGGGCCGAGGCGCGGATTCACGCCGGCGGGCAGGAGCCCCTGGAGCTGGGCGAGCCGCTCGAGCACGCGGGTGCGGCATTCGTAGAGGTCGCGGCGCTCCTCGAAGATGATGTAAACGTAGCTCGCGCCATAGAGCGACATGCCGCGCACGGTCTGCACGCCGGGCAGGCCCTGGAGCTCGCGGGCGAGACGCGAGGTGACCTGCTGATCCATGTCCTGCGGACTCTTGCCGGGCCACTCGGCCCAGACGATCACCTGGTTGTCGCTCAGGTCGGGGATGGCATCGACCGGCATGTGCCGCCACGCCCAGAACCCGGCGACCGCCAGCGCGAGCGTGGCGGCGAGGGTGAGGAAGGTGTTGCGGATGACGAAGGCGAGCATGGCCGGAGAACGCGAGACGGAGAGACTGGGAGAAGGGGAGAACGCGAGAGGGGGAGAGTGAGGAAGAACGCGAGAGAGGGAGAGAGGGAGAGACGGCGGGAGAGAGGAAGAACGCGAGACGGAGAAGGAGCGGGCTGCTTCTTTCTCTTACTCTTTATCTTTCTCTTTCGTCAGGGACGGTCGTTGGCGGCGGGGAGAAAGAGGAAAGAGAAAGAAGAAAGAGAAAGATCCAGATGGGTTCAGTGCTGGTGCGCGGCCGCCGGCGCGACCGCCCCGGCGGGGAAGAGCAGGCTGGCCGTGCCGGCGAGCTGCGCCTGGGTGTCGATCAGGAACACGCCCTGGGTGGCGACTTCGTCGCCGGGTTTCAGACCGGCGCGGACGACGTAGCGATCGTTGCCGGATTCGTCTTCGATCCGCGGACCGAGGGCGAGCGGTGCCAGTTCGAAGCGCAGCCGGCCGTCGCTCTGGCGTTCCGCGACCCGCCAGGCGACATGCCGCACGCCCGTCGAGATCACGGCCGTCTTGGGCACGAGCACGAAGCGGCCAAAGGTTTCGGGTTGGCTGGAGTTGGCAACGTTGAAATCGGCGCCGAGCGCGGCTTGGAGACGCGCGTTGATCAAGCTGCCCGGGAGCAGACGATTGCTGGGATCGCGCAGGTGGACGTGCACTTCGCGCGCGCGGATTTCCAAGTTCAGCTCGGGCGCGACCCACGTGACACTGGCCACGACGTCGGGCAGTTCCCCGAGATCGTCGGAGGCCAGCTTCACGGGCTGCCCGACCCGCAGCCAGTGCGCCCGGTTTTCCAGCACGTGAATGACAAGCATGAACGCCCGCGGCTCGACGAGCCGCACGAGCGGCGCGTCCGCCATGACCTCCTGGCCGACCTGCGGAAGGCGAGCGGCCGCCATGCCTTCGCCCTCGAGATTCAACACGACGAGGCCGGCAAACGGCGTCGTGATCGTGACGGTGTCCACCGGCGCGCGGCCGTCGAGGATGGCGCGGGCGACGGAAGCGAGATTCCAGCGTTCGAAGCGATCGGTGAACGCGCGGATGGTCGGTTGGCCGCCGAGTTTCACGGCGGCGGCGAGTTCGCCCTGGGCGGCGAAAACCTCGGGGCTGTAAAGATCGACCACGGGATCGCCGGCCTGCACGGCAGTGCCGGGATGCAGCGCGGCGGGGTGGCGTTTCACCACGCGGCCGGCGATGCGCGGGATGACGACCTGCAGCGTGCGGTCGTCGTAACGCACGGCGCCATAGGCGCGGACCGTGGCCGTGGCCGGACCTTCCGTGACGCGCGAGAGCTCGACCCCCATGCGGCGCTGCTGCTCGCGGGTGAGTTCGCCGCTCGTGACTTTTTGCAGCTTCATGCCGCACACCGGGCAGTCGCCCGGTCTTTGGCCGATGAAGTCCATCATCGGGCACGCCCAGCGTTCGCCGGTGTTCGCAGTGGCGTCGGCCGGCGCATCGGGTGGCGCGAAGAGCACATCCTCGGGCAGCAGCGCGATCAGGACGGCGCCGACGGCGAGTCCGCCGAGTGCGGTGAGGGGAGCGGGCCAGCGCATGATCGGCTATTTCAGGACCTCGTTGCGCAGAAAGGCCGGTCCGTATTTGTCGGGATCGGCCTTGAACTTCGGAGCGCACATTTTGCAGCCAAAGCCGACCGGTTTTCCCTTATAATCGAGCATCGGGAGCTTGGGATCGACCGGCATGCCGCAGATGGCGCAGACGGAATTCACCGTCGTGCTGGCGGGGGCGACGCTGGGGGCGGGGGCGGTATCGGGTGCGTGGGCGCCGTGCGGTGCGGCCGCCGGTGCCGGCGCCGCCGGAGTCGCCGTTGCCGCGGGAGTCGCCGGAGTCGCCGGAGTTGCGGCGGGAGTGGCGCCTTTCGCCGGCGCGAGCGGATTGCTTACCATCGGCGCGTAGTCGCCGCCGCCGGGGGGATGGCCGGCGTGTCCGGCCTGGGGCTTGAACATGGCCGCGCGCGCGACGAGGGCGATGATGGCACCGGCGACGAAGGTGCCGAGGAAAATGAAGATATGACGAATCATGGTGGAAAGTTGCTGCTGCTTCGATCGAGCAGCCGGCTGGCCGGCGCGTACCGCCAGAGCTCGGCGCGGGCGGTGCGGGCGGCGGTGTCGGCCTGGATGAGTTGCGCTTCGATTTCGGTGGCCTTGTCCAGAATCTCGACCGTTTGGAGCACGGTCGACTCGCCGCCGCGGCTGGCGGCGGCGGTGTGCACGAGCGAATCGTATTCGGCGGCGAGGCGGGCGCGCGTTTCGCCGGCGAGCCGGCGGGCGGTGGCCGCGAGGCGGTCCGCGCGCTCGACCCGGGTCAAGGCGCTGGCAATGCGGAACCGGGCGGCGGTGCCGTCGGCCCGCGCCGCGGCGCGATCGGCCTCGGCCGCCCGGATGTCCGCCCGGGCGTAGCCGCGGCTGCGCCACGGAATCTCGGACATGAACGCGAGCCCGATTGTATCCTCGTTGCCCAGACGGGTCTGCCCGCGTTCGAGCCGGAGGCCGACGGACGTCATTGGGTTCGCCGAAGCGCGGGCCATTTTTGCCATCGCCTCGGCCTCGGCGTGGCGGGCGGCGGCAAGGCGCAGCGCGGCCGTGTCGTCCGCGACGATTTCGGCGGGCGCGGGTGCGGCGAATTCGGGCAGCGGCGCATCGGAGGCGAATCCGAGCCGGCCGCGAGTATCGGCGCGGGCATCGGCTGCCATACGACGCTCCTGTTCGAGCATGAGCTGCATGGCCCCGATCCGGCTTTGCACGATCAGGTGGTCGGCGAGCCGGGTGTTGCCCGACGCCAGCCGGGCTTCCACCGTCTGCAACACGGCGGCCAGACGGCCGAGCTGCGTTTCGAGCAGGCGGACCCGCGCCTCCGCGGCCTCGGCCTCGGCGAGAGCCATCGCGGCGTCGGCGGCGATCTCGCCGGCCATCGCGGCATAGTCGGCCTCCGCCATCGCCGTGGCGGCCTGCGCCCGATCGCGATCCGCCGCGCGTTCACCCCGCTTGGGGAGCGGCTGGCGGACGTTCACCTCCCACATGTTGCGGTTCTCGTCGACCATGCTGGCGCGCGAGCCCATGGCCTCGACTTCGGGATTGGCAAGGCGGCCGGCGGATTCCGTGCGCGCGCGGGCGGCGTCAATCCGGCGGTGGGCGGCTTCGAGTGCCGGTGCCCGGGCCACCGCCTGCAACAGGTCGGCGGCCCCGGCCGGCAGCGTGCACGCCGCCAGCATCGCCGGAAGGAAACGAATGCGTGCGCGCATCGGATGGGCTGGTTGACGTGGCGGCCTCAGTGCTTGTGCGCCGCGCCTGCCTTGGCCTTGGCTTTGGCTTTTCCGGCCGCGGCATCGTCGAGGATCTTTAGATACTTGGCCGGCTCCTTCTTGAAATCGTCCACGCAGCCGTCGCAGCAGAGGAGGATGACGCGGTCGGGTTTGCCGGCCTCCTTGTGCACGTACTTGAACGCCTCACCCATGTCGCCCAGCTTTTCGTCCGATACGACACACGTCGTCAGCGGATAATTAGCGGGAATCGCGGACGGTTTGGCGGTTTTTTTCGCTCCCCGGGCATCGCCGTCGGCGGCGAGGACGGCGGACGCGGCGAAAAGCGCGATGGAGAGCAGGGTGGAGAGGCGTAGCGATGTTTTCATGATGAGTGACCAGGTTGTGCCGGGAATAACCCCGGGGCGGAGGAAACCCTTAAAATTTTTTGCGGGATTTTGGTCCCGGAGGGTTATAGTCGTGTGAGCACCACTCCGATGACCCCACCCGATTCCAAAGATTCCCTCGCCCCCGCGCTGGCCGACTGGCGCGTGGCGCCGCCGCGCAACCCGCAGTTCCGCAGCGCCGTCTGGGCACGCCTCGAAGGCGCCCGCGGAACGCCAACCTGGAGCAGCTATGTGCGGGGCCATGCCACGCTGGTGGCCGGGGCGCTGGCCCTGGCGGTCGTGCTCGGCGCCGTGACGGGGCGGGAGCAGGCGCGGGCGCGGGTGGAGGCGGCGAGAGGCCAGCTCGCGGCGTCCTACGTCGAGGGGCTCGATGCGCGCAACATGCGGATGCCGTGAGCGCAGGACGAATGAAAAACCTTTTGCTCACCCTTCTCGTGGCGATCGTGGCGTGCGCGGCGGCGTTCGGGGTGTTCTACGTGCTCAATGATGAGCCGGCGATGCGCCGCGCCGCGCGGGAAGGCGATGCCATGGCGTGGTTGCGGGCGGAGTTCCGGCTCAATGACACGCAGTTCGCCGCCATCAAGAAACTGCACGACGACTACGGGGTGGTGTGCGGCGAGCATTGCGCGGCGATCGTGGGGGCGAGGAAGCGCTCCGCGCCGGCGGCCGAGATTGCGGCGCTGGAGAAGACGTGTGTCGACGCGATGACCGCGCACTTTCGCCGCGTCGCCGCGTTGATGCCGCCGGGGGAAGGAGCGCGTTACCTCGCCACCGTGCTGCCGCGCGTGGCGGGCTACGAGCACACCGGGGCGCCGAACGTGCGGGTGACGCCTTGACGACGAGGGGCGAGGCCGACGGTCACGGGATCCCCGACGCTGCGCCCGGCGAGGATGCGGCGCTGATGGTCCGCGTGCAGGCGGATGACGAGGCCGCGTTCGGCGCACTGATGGAGCGTTGGGAACTGCCGGTGAAATCGGTGATCGCGCGGCTGGTGTTCAACGCGAGCGAGGCGGAGGAGCTGGCGCAGGAGACGTTTGTGCGGGTGTGGCAGCAACGGGAAAAATTTAGGGCGGGCGCGGAGTTCCGGCCGTGGGTGTTTTCGATTGCGGTGAATCTGGCGCGAAACCGGTTGCGCTGGTGGCGGCGGCGGCCGATCGTTTCGCTCGAGGAGTGGGCCCTCCTTCGCCCGGGCTTCGGAGGGCAGGGCCCGCTGGTGGCGGCAGAATCTCCATCGGCGGACGCTGAGCGGGCGGAGCGGGGGGCGGCGGTGCGCGCGGCGATCGCGGCGCTGCCGGCGGAGCTGCGCGAGGCGATCGTGCTTTTTGAATACGAGGACATGTCGCACGCCGAGATCGGTGCCGCGGTCGGCGCGACGCCGAAGGCGGTCGAGACCCGGATTTATCGCGCCCGGGAAAAACTGCGCGCAACGTTGAAGCGGTGGATCTGACAACGCCCGGCGCTCCACTCCCGCCAGACGCTCCCGGCAGAGTGTCACTTAATACGTGACACTTCAGCAAGATGTGCTCCGAAAAAATATGAAAGTGTCACCTATTAAGTGACACTCTGGTTTTTGGTGGGGGACGGGAAAAGGGGGGCCGGGAGATGGGCGAGAGCGGGGCGGTGGTGCCGGAGGCGTTGCCCGCCGATCTGAAGAACAACGCGCCGCTGTTCTGAGGGCGGATTTCCGATGGACTGACTGAAACGTGCCTGAGGGGAACGCTTAACTCTTAACGCTTAACGCTCAACGCTTAAGTCCAGGCGAAAACGCCGACGGGATCGGACTTGGGCGTTGAGCGTTAAAAGTTAAGCGTTGAGCGTTTGCGCCGGCTTCGGCGCGCGAACTGTCGGCGAACCGTGAAGAAGGCCCGACCCCATGATTCAGGGTAAAGCCGGGCTTCACGTTTCTACTTCGCACGCACCACGCTCGCCGCCCAATGCCACAGACGAAATACGATCTCGAGGAACGACTCTTGGAATTTGCAGTGCGGATCATTCGCGTGACGGAGTCGATAAAGCGGACGCGGGCGGGGAATCATGTGGCCGACCAGTTGTTGCGCTCGGGGACTTCGCCGTTCGGCATTCATGGCGAGGCGGAGGGCGCCGAGTCGCGGGCCGATTTCATTCACAAGCTCAAGGTGTGCTACAAGGAGCTGCGCGAAGCGCGTCGTTGGTTGCGACTTGTAACGAAGGCCCCACGTGAAGGCGGACACTGAATGGTGGACGGCGACCTCCCGTCTTCGCCCTGCGGGCGACGACGCGGCGAGGGACTCGTGGCGCGCCGAAGGCTTGGCGAAGGCGGCCGGGCGCCGT
>JACQWL010000493.1 GCA_016209255.1 Verrucomicrobiota bacterium | reverse complement strand
TCGCAACGGGGGGGATCGAAACGGCGGTTTTCATTTTGGAGTTTGAGCGGGATAAGGTTCGCGGCCGACTGCATTCCCAGCGCTGGGAGTACCCGTGCGACCTAGCAGATCTTGCCCTTCTTGCCGGCCGCACCGTGAGCGATCGGATTCTCACCGATCCAACGCTCGTCCACCGGTTCGCTCGCCAGTTGATACCGGGAGTCCGCCGACAGCCGGTAGCGATCGGACTGATTGTCCAGGCTGGCGTGAACCGTGGCCGTGCTGAACACGAGCACATCGCCCAGCTTGAATTCGGTGGTCAACCAACGTCCGCCGAGCTTCTCGCGCAACGACACCGGGTTCGAAGACAACCGGCCGTCCCAATCCTGCCACGTCTTCTCGCCCGATTCGATCTCGGCCGCATCCGGATAATTGCTGCAATAGGTATCGACGTCACGCTGGAGGTATTGGCGGAGTTTGTCTTCCTGACGATGCGAGTTCTCCAGAATCATCAGGCCGCCCAATTCCAGGGAAACGTCGCCGATGGGCGTCCACGACGTATAAAGATTATGCGTCCCGCGGCCCATGTAGACGATATCACAATGCGGATACGTGCCGTTCATCCTTCCCGGGATGGAGCGAAACCAAGTGTAATCGTAATGCCGCACCGGCCCACCGAGCAGGCACTCATAAAACTCGAGCATCGCGCCCCCGTATAGCACCGCCTGCAACGCGCGGTTGCCGTGCGTGAGCGGCTTCGCCATGAATGACGGACCGCCTGGTTTCGATACCGCGGCCAACCGCGGGTGGTTTTCGTCGAGATGCCCCAGTTCCGCCAATCGATCGACGACGAACTGCCGGGCGGCGAGCACTTGGTCGCGATCTAACAGCCCCGGCAGGTACAGATAACCATCCTCACTCATGCGCTCGCGCAATGCGACCGCAAGGTGCGCCATGTCGTCGCTGCGTCGCAAGTCGCCGAACGCGCTGCCCTGCAAATCGAGCTCCAGGCCAAGAGACGTGAGTTTTGGCAAGGTCACCATGCTCATCGAGCAGCAGCATAGACCCGCAATCAGGGATTAGAATGGCAACTTTGGTAAAATCCATGTAGTTTTTGGTCATCGATGGCTGTGCCCCTATTTCAAAGCGCCGTAGGTAGCCCGCTGGGCCGCGTCACGCTGGCGGGGATGAACCGAAACGAACAAGGCAGTCCGCCGGGTCAAATTCGCGTGTATGGCAGCTATGCGCTCGTTTACTCCCTGGCCGGAGCGGCCCACTACGAGGATGCCCGCGGATACGAGGCGGCCATCCACCCCGGCGACTTGATCATCGTTTTTCCCGACCTCGGGCATCGTTACGGCCCGCAACCCGGGAAGTCGTGGGACGAATACTACGTCTGCTTTGAAGGCCCGATCTTCGATTTGTGGCGGAAGCGGGGCGTGTTGGATCCCGCGCGTCCCGTCTATCACCTCGAACCACTCGCCTACTGGCGACATCGGCTGGAGGAGATTGTCACGCCCAACCTGCCGCCATTGGAGCGCGTCTGTCGCATCCAATCCGTCCTCGTGGACGTGCTTACCAACTACCAACGCGATGTCGCCGCCGAACAACATGAAGCCTGGCTGGCCCAAGCCCGTGCGTTATTGGACGCCGACATCGAGCAACCGCTCTACGTGGAGGCGATTGCCCGCAAGCTGGGTTTATCGCATGAGACCTTCCGCAAGAAGTTCGTCCGCCTCGCCGGTGTCTCACCCTACCGGCACCGCATGATCCGCGTGATCGATCACGCCTGCTGGCTGGTCCACGAAGGCTGCCTGACGAACAAAGCGATCGCCGAGCGACTCAGTTTCAGCGACGAGTTTCACTTTTCCCGCCGCTTCAAGCAAGTCACCGGCCGCAGCCCCGCCCAATTCCGCGCCCTACTCCGGCCACACAAGTAGCCAGCATCGACGGGATCACGACTGCAGATCACCCAGTGTGGCGCCGCCGCAGACGATCCCGCCCGGCTCATTTTCCAGGATGACTTCGCGCGCAACGAGTCGCAGGAGAAAACCGACGAGCCGGATAAGGGCTGGACCACCAACAGCAAGGTGCGCGCGAAGGGGCATGAGCAGGTCGACCTGCACGACGGCGCGATGCATGTCTTCATCCAGCTTCAAGTCGCCGTCACGGAGCCGGCAGTTCCCTGACGCTGATATTGCGGAACTGCACCAGCGACGAAGCCGGCTTGTACCTGCCGTCTTTGAACCAACCGTGATGTTGCAGTCCGATCGGCCCACGCGCCGGGATCCCAGGCAACTTTGCATTCTCGATCACGCGCTTGCCATTGAGTACGACGCTTAACCGCTCCCCGCGGAGCGTGATTTCAAAGGTGTTCCATTCAGCACTTTCCAATGACCATTGTCGCCCGGCGGGATCTTCCAGCCAGACAGGTCGCGGCCGTTGAACAACGAGACAAAGTCCGCGCGAGCGGCGGCGGCGTCCTGCCCCGGCTTGGGGCCGGCACCAATGGCCGTGAACGCCAGAACAACGGCCACGATGGCCAGGGAGGTGGATTTCATGAGATGATTGCGAATCGAAAAAGCTCACTTCTGCGCCACCAGCCATGCCACGAGATCCAAAAGCTGCTGCTCCGTGAACGCCTGCTCCAGTCCCGCCGGCATCAAGCTGGTCGACAGCGGCGTCTGGCCGACGATGTCCGCGTGGGGAATCGTTTTCTCCTGTCCCGCCGCGTCGACCACCAGCAGG
>JACQWL010000503.1 GCA_016209255.1 Verrucomicrobiota bacterium | reverse complement strand
GTACATGGATTACAGAGGGGGGCCGCAGGGGTCAGGCCACGGATCGGGAGATCGCGCGCAAAATACATTCGAGTTTGGGCGGATGGTTCGGCGCTGACCTGACCCTTGTGACGCCATCTGCCTTCAGCTACAAGTTGACCCGTTTTCGTCGCCCACCGGCAGGACAGACCTGCCGGTGGAAAATCCTGAACTCCCGAGCCGCGGCCTGGCCCTGATATGCGGCCGGAAAGTGGCTTCTGACGAAAATCAGGCCAGCACCTCTGCCAGAGTCACCTCGCGCTTCTCGGTCAGGGAGCGTTTGCCGGCCTCGAGGACGGCGATGACCTCGACCTCCTCCTCGATCGGAACGCTTTCGCGCCCGGTGCGGACGAGATCGAAGAACCGATCGAGCAGGTACCAATAAAGGTCGTTGAGGACGGGCGTGAGGCTTCGCCACCCCTTGCTGCCGTAGAGGTTGATCTGATAGCCGGCGCGCATCCATTGGCGCTCGCCGACGATCAACATCAGGTCGCATCCGTTCTGGAATCGCACCCGAACGAGATTGCGGCCCGGCTGGCCGACGTTGACGCAGGAAACCGCGCCACGGCCCAGCACGGCGTAAGCCATGGAGAGGGCGTGGATGCCGTAATAGACGAGCTCGTTCCCGCATGTCGCAGTCGCCAAGTGAATGTCGCCCAGTTGCGGCGCCTCCTTGGCCAGGGCGAGGATGTCCGGGACGAAGCGCAGCGAGCTGGCGGACAAAAAGGCGGTGCCGGTCTGGCGGGCGAGCGTGGCGATGCCCTTCGCATCCTTCGCCGTCATCGCCAGTGGCTTGTCGCAGAAGGTCGGGACACCTTTTTTCAGCGGCGTGACCGCGTATCTCCATTGTTCGCCGGACCCGTCGTCCACGATCAGCACAGCGTCCACACCCTCGGCACAGTGGTCTGCGCTGTCGCAGACGGTCGGGATGCGGCATACACCCGCGAGGTTTTCCGCGGGCTACTTCACCGTCCCCAACCCGGTGAGGTAGGCGAAGAGATCCCGCAAATCTTCCGCGCCAAGATTGTCGAGCAGCCCGGCCGGCATCAGGGATCCGATCATTTCCCGATTCGCAATCTCGGCGACGGCGAGGGTGTGTTCCTTGCCCTCCGGATCGCGCAGGACGATTTCGGCGTCGTTGCCCGCGGCAATGATTCCGATCTTCACGTCCCCGTTCTTCGTCGTGATGCGAAAGGCTTCGTAGCCCTCGGTGAGCTCCCGCTGCGGCTCGACCACCATGCCAATCATCGTTTCCAACGGCTGGGCGCTGCCGATCGAGTCCAAACGCGGCCCCAACTCGCCGCCTTCGTCTCCCACCTTGTGGCAGACCAGGCAGGCCAGTTCAGGCCGACGGAAGACCTCCGCACCTCGCACGGGATTGCCACGCGCCAGCACCTCCGCGGCGACACTGCCCTGCACAAAGGGAGTGGCGCGCAGCCGCCCGTGGACCGGCACGATGGGATCGCCCTTTTTCCACGCCACGGCCCGCGCCGGAGCGGCTGGCCGAGGCCGGTCCAGTTTCCGGATGTGCTCGCGCCATTCCTCGCTCCAACCCGGCGCCGCGCGGGCCAGTTCCGGTTCCCAATGCGGTTTGAGTACCGCCACGGCCGCCCGGAGTGCCGTGTCGACGAACGGATCGCGGGGCTGCTCCGCGACCGCGATGACGATCCCCAGCGATTCCGGCCGCGGAATATTGCCCGCCGCCACCACGGCGGCCAACCGGACCCGGTCGTCGGAGTCCCGCGCCAATCGTCCGAGCACCTCGTACACCCCAAAATCAGCGGGCAGGCGCTCCGCCCAGCGGGCCAGCGTCGCGACGGCGTACGCCCGCACTTCGGGCCGGGCGGACGCCAGCGTGCGACGCAGCAGCGGCACTTCGACGGCCTCGTGGGCCTCAAAGACGCCGAGGGCCTGCAGCAACGCAAAGTCCACGTCGGCCGCCCCCGAATCCAGGCCCTCGTACCAGCGCCGCAGCCCGGCCGTCACCGCGCGGGTTTCCTTCCCGAAGAGGACGCGTTTGGCCTGCTCGCGCGGCCAGCGATCCGCCGCGCGCAGTTGCTCGAACAGCTCGGGCAGGGTGGCCTGGGCGAGCGGCGGCGGGCGCAGCAGCGGGCGGCCCTTCGCCGTGATCCGCCAGATCCGGCCGTGGGTCTTGTCCCGATCCGGATGCCGGAAACTCACCTGGTAGTGGCCGATGATTGGATTGTACCAATCCGCCACGTACAGGGCGCCATCCGGCCCCAGTTTGATGTCAATGGGGCGAAAGCTTCCGTGCCGGCTCTGGATCAGCGGCGGCAACGAGGGGTGATCGACCAGCCGCAGCCCGGATCGGTCGCGCTCGATTTGCAGCGTCCAGACCGAGTTGTTGATGTATCCGGTCGGCAACAACACGCCCTGCCACTCCGCGGGGAAGTGCGCGCTTTCGACGATCTCCTGGCTCGTGGTTTTCCGTCCGCGGCCCGCCGTCCAGATCGGGTCCCGCCGCCCGCCCTGCCAGCCGCGAATCATTTCCGGGGTGGGAAACCACATGGCCCCAATGTTGCCGGCGCCGAGAATCGGCTCGGCCCATTTCGTGAAGACCCAGCCCCACGGATTGGCGGGGGAGTTGTTGCCACCGTAGAAACCGTCCAGCCGGCCTTCGCGCGGCCGGTAGCGCCAGAGCCCGGCCTGATCCAGCACGCTGATTCCCCACGGGGTCTCGACCCGGGAAAACGCATGCAGGCCCTGGCAGAAAACGAGCTCCCCGCCGGGGGTCCAGCGAAACGAATTGATGCTTTGGTGATTGTCGCCCGTCCCGAAGCCCCGCAGCAGGATCTCGCGCCGGTCGGCCTTCCCGTCGCCGTCAAGATCCGTCATCAGCCAGAGCTTGGTGCCTTCCCCGACATAACACGCCGTGCCGTCACCCGCCGCGATTTCGAGTCCGGTGGGAATCATCAAACCGTCCGCGAAAACCGTGGACTTGTCCGCGCGCCCGTCCCCGTTCGTATCTTCGAGGATGACGATTTGATCGTTTGGCTCCTCGCCGGGCCGCAATTGAGGATAGACTTTGGAGCCGGCGACCCACAGGCGGCCACGCTCGTCCCAGCGCATTTGGATGGGATTGGCCACGCCGTCGGCCTCGCTGGCGAAAAGGTTCACCTCGAAGCCCGGCGCCAGCTTGAAACTAGCGAGCTGTTCCTCGGGAGAAAGTCCGGCCTGGGCGGGGCTTTCGGCCGGCAGGCAAGCGATCGCGAGCCAAGCGAGCAGGGCCGCCCGGCGGGCTGAGGGAGAGTCGGTCATGGCGGGGAGGGGACGCACGGGTTCGAATTCAAGGTGAGTGCAGCATGCGGGCAATCGCCCACGCTTCGCGTTCGCGCTCGGCGACAAACGGAAGCCACTCCTTCATCTCCTCCGGGAACCACCGCTTCTCGGGATCACGATGGTCTCGGCTCGCTGGCTGGACGGTGCGGTCTCCCTCGAGGAACGCCCAATTCTCCGGCCGCACATAGTGGAACCAACGCCGGTTCTTCGACCGAATTACATCCAGCAGCTGCCGTTCGGCCGGAGCGGCGGGCATTTTCCTTGCCGCCACGCCGACGAGGGCGTCCGCGAGCTGCGCGGCGAAGACAAAGTGCCCGCGCTCGCTCAAGTGCAATCCATCCCTGAATTCCTCCGCGCCCAACGCCTTGCTTTCGCCGGGCACAATGCAGGGGAGTTCTTGCCGCTGCGCCAACCGCACCACCGCCTCGCGGTAGACCTCGAGCGCTTCGAAACGCAAGGCCACGGGCGACCCCGCCAGCGCGGGCGTGGGCCCGACGAGAATCACCCGCCGTTTCCTGCCATCGCCGAGCCGTTCGATCATCGCGTTCGCCGCGCGCTCGAATTCCGCCACCTGCCCCCGGCCGCGCAGGCTCTCCATCTGCCCAATCTGCACCACCACCACGGTGGCCCCGATTTCCGCCAACTGCTTTTCCAACGCCGGGTAGTTGAAGTCCCGGGCCTGCTGAAAGGCCGTGTCACCCTCCTTCGTCAAACTGCGAAACTTTAGCTGCAACTCCGGTCGCTGGCGCAAAACGAGATACTCGAGATAACCGTAGTCCCAACCTGCCACCATGTCCTCGCCGCCGACGAGCGCCACCACGTCTTGAGGCCGCAGCAGCCCCGTTCCGCTCTGCGCGCGGCTGGCCACCGCCGCCGCGCCACAGGCGGCTCCGGCCAGCAGCAGCCGCAGGACCGATTGAATCGAAGGCAGGATGTTCATGGGTGGATGCGATTAAAGATCGGTTATTTCACTTTGCCAAGTTGGGTGAGATAGGCGAAAAGGTCGCGGAGGTCTTCCGGGCTCAGCGCATCGGTCAGGCCGGCCGGCATGAGCGAACCGATCATCTCCCGGTTGACAATGCTAGCCCGCGGCACGACGTGCTCCGCGCCACCGGGATCGCGCAGCGTCAGCTCGGCCTCATTTCCGGCGACCACGATGCCGACGAGAACCTCGCCCGTCCTGGTCGTCACCTTGAAGGTCTCATAGCCTTCCACGAGCTGGCGCTGCGGCTCGAGGACCTTGCCGATCAGGGTTTCAAGGGGCTGGGCGCTGCCGACGGAGTCGAGCCGCGGACCGATGTCGCCGCCCTCGTCGCCGACCCGGTGGCAGCCGATGCAACCCAGCTCCGGCCGGCGAAAAATTTCCGCGCCGTGCACCGCATTCCCCCGCGCGAGGACCTCCGCCGCGACACTGCCCTGCACGAAGGGCGTCCCGCGGCGTTGTCCGGTCACGGGCACGATCGGAGTGCCCTTGGTAATCGCCACGGCACGCGCCGGCGGCTTCGGCCTCGGGAGGTCGAGTTCCTGGACCAGCGCGGTCCATTCGGTTCGCCAGCCCGCCGTATTCCCCTCGAGTGCGGGCTGCCAGAACGGCTTGAGCACGGCGACCGCCGCGCGCAGCGCCAACTCGATGAAACGGTCGCGCGGTTGCCCGGCCGCGAGCACCACGACTTCGATCGACGGCAGCCGCGGAATGTTGCCCGCCGCCACGACGGCGGCGAGCCGGACGCGTGAATCGGGATCGCAGGCGAGCCGCTGCAGCCGGCCCACCGGATCAAATCCGGCCGGCAGTCGTTCGCTCCAACGCGACAGCATCCCGGCCCCGACCGCGCGGGCCTCTCCCGCCTTCGCCGCCAGGAGCAAGTCCAGCACTCCGGGAACAGGTGTCTCATGCGCGGCGAACACCCCGAGCGCCTGCGCCAGAGCAAACTCCCGATCGGGTGCGGCGGGATCAAGCCGCTCGCACCAGCGCCGCAGTTCGCCGGTCACCTTTGCCGAATCACCACCAAACAACACCCGCCGGGCTTGCTCGCGCGGCCAGCGATCGCGCGACCGGAGCAGAGCGAAGAGTTCCGGCAGGCTGGCGCCGGCGATCTTCGGCGGCGCGAGCAGCGGACGATCCTTCACCGTAATCCGCCAGATCCGGCCGCGCGTCTTGTCGCGATCCGGATGCCGGAAACTCACCTGGTAGTGACCGATGATCGCATCATACCAATCGGCGACATAGAGGGCGCCATCGGGACCGAGTTTCACGTCGACCGGGCGAAACGTTCCGTGACGGCTCTGGATGATCGGAGGCAACGAGGCGTGGTCGGAAATCTTCACCCCGGCGCCGTCCCGCTCGATCTGGAGAGTCCAAACACTGTTGTTGATGAAACCACAGGCGAACATGAGCCCCTGCCATTCGTCGGGAAAATGCGCGCTCTCGAGAATCTCGGGATTGGTCGTCTTGCGCCCGCGCTGTTTCACCCAAACCGAGTCGCGCCGTCCGCCCTGCCAGCCGCGGATCATTTCGGGCGCGGGAAAGTGGAAGCCGCCGGTATTGCCCGCGACCACGATGGGCTCGCCCCATCGCGTGAAAACCCATCCCCAGGGATTCGCCGGCTGATTGTCACCGCCGTAAAAACCGTCGAGTCGCTGTTCGCGCGGGCGGTAACGCCAGAGGCCCGCCTGATCCAGGGTGCTGATGCCCCAGGGCGTCTCGACCCGCGAAAACGCATGCAGCCCCTGGCTGAACATCAACTCTCCCGCCGGACTCCAGCGAAACGAATTGATGTTCTGGTGATTGTCCCCCGTCCCAAACCCGCGCAGGACGATCTCCCGCCGATCCGCGCGCCCGTCGCCATCGGTGTCGGTCATCAGCCAGACCTTGGTGCCTTCGCCCACGTAGCACGCGTTGCCCGGGCCCGGGGCAATTTCCAAGCCCGTGGGAATCATCAGCCCATCGGCGAAGACCGTGGATTTGTCCGCGCGGCCATCGCCGTTCGTATCCTCGAGGATGATGATTTCATCCTCCGGCTCCTGCCCCGGCTTGAGCTGCGGGTAGACTTTCGAGCCCGCCACCCACAGCCGGCCCCGCTCGTCCCAGCGGATCTGGATGGGGTTCACCACCCCATCCTCTTCGCTGGCGAACAGGTTCACCTCGAATCCGGGCGGAACCTTGAATCCCGGCAGTTGCTCCGCCGGCGAGAGTGCGGGCTGGGCCGCCGCCTCGCCCGCGGCCAGAACGGCAGCGAACGAGGCCAGAAACGCACCCCGGCGGCGGGCAGCGAAATCGCGCATCATGCCTGACTTCCTGGAGCGACGGACGGGCGGTGGTGGATACGCGGCATGGGTCGAAGGCGGTGGCTGCCGGCGGTGGCGGCCGGACTACACCTGCGGGTCATTCGCCGACGGCGCTGCATGCTTGGCGGGTCGTTTACGAGCCCGTCATCATTTCGCCCCCGATGGCGTAGTAGCAACTCATGCTGATGATGCACGAGAGGGGGCACGCTTTTACGTCATAGCCCGGCAGCTCGAGAATTCCGTCCGCCAGCGGCCAGTGCTGATTGATGTAAAGATGGCGCGGATTGCGCGCCTGCTCCGGGCCGGGTCCCGATGACGTGAGGGAAATCGTGCGGGCGCCCAGCGCGTTGGCCGCCGACGTCATCGCATCTTCGTCGCGGTAGGCCATGAACAGGCACACGTCGCCCTCCCGGAGATTCTCGCGAATCCACGCTACGCCACCCCTTTCGCCCACGAGCAGGTTCGTCTTCGTGAAGAATTTCACGTCGCCGCGGATGCCGGCCTCCATTGGAGGCAGGTGCCCCATCAAGCTGCGCACAATCTGTTTCTGCCCGCGGTTCGCCTCGCGCAGCCAACCCGCCGCCTTGCGGATGTTTTCCATTTCTCCGGCGCGGAGGGATTCGAGCGATTGGCGCGCGTGGCTGAGGAAGGTTTGCGCAAATTTTCCGCGCGCGACCGGCGCGGGGCGCAGGTCCCGCTCGAAGAGCAGGCCCTTGGTCCGGGCGTAACGCGCGCGGCCCTCATCGAGGAAAATGCTGAGGTAGACGGCCAGTTGCCGGTGCTGCCGGCGGCAAGCGCCGAGGAGCTCCGCGACGTACGTCCACTGGGCGGCCGCAATGGCCGGGGCGGCGGTGGGGAGGAGCGGTTCCCCCGAGGGCAGGCGCACGAGACAACTATCCAGCGGAACGTCCACCGGCGTGAAACGACGATTGGCCGATCGCGGCCCTCGCATCAGCGGATTTTCCGCCGAGGCAAACACGATGACGAGCGCTGCGGTGGCGCCCAGTTTCTCCAGCGCGGCGGAGAGTTTTCCCGGTGAACCATAATCACTCAGCAGGACCACGTCGTTGCCGCCCAGCGTTGGGAGCGGCCGGTCGAGCGGAAGCGCTTTCGCGCCGCACAGCCCGCCCGCCCGGCCGAGGAGTTCGGCCATCATGCCCGGCTCTCCGCTCAGGTAAAAATTTCCGCCCCCAATGAGGCGCGTCGCGCTCTCGTCCGCCACCTCGGCGAACGCGTCCACGTCGGTTTCGAGCGAGCGGACGACCTTGAGCTGCGCCCCGATGTAGCGCTCGGCCACGCCCGCGGCGATGGACTCGCTGGCGAGAAGCGCGAACATCATCCCAGCGAGGAGCGATCTGGTGAGGACGATCATGGCGCGATGTTTCGGCCGACGGGGATGCGGGCGCTTGCGGGAGGCGGAGGGGAAAAAGACCTGCAACGCTTGCGCCGAAACGGGCCTTGGGACCAATGGCTCGATGCCCAGGTACGGAGAGGAAACTGGATTTTACAGGTCGACCCGCACCGAGAGGCGGAAATTGCGCTCCTCGCCCCAGGCGCCGGTGCTCAACGCTGTGGCCCTGAAGTACTCCTTGTCGAGCACGTTGCTGATATTCAAACCCAGATCGACCGGGCGATCCCGCACGCGGGTGCGGTAGCCGAACATCAGGTTCACCACCGTGTAACCCGGCCCCCAGATCTCCTCGGCGACCCCATCACGGTTGAGGTCGAAATTCCCCTTGTAGGTGACATCCCGATACTGCGCGCCGCCGCCGACGGAGAAATTCTTCAGCGGACCGCTGCTGAAGCGGTAGGACGCGACCAGGTTCGACCGGATCTTCGTGAAGCCCGCGCTCGGCGTGCCCTCCGGCACGGTGGCCAGAAATGCGTCCGTCAGCGGTGTCGCGAATCCTTTCGTCCGCGCGTCCGCCCGCACCGAATTGAGCACGGGATACCGGTCGGTGTTGCTGAGCTTGTTGCTGGAATAGTTCCAGATGAGGCGCAGGTTGCGCGTGAGGTTGATGATGGTGTCGAACTCGATGCCTTTGGGCGAAACGGTCTGCGAATCCGTCGCGTCGGGGTTGATCCCGGTGAAAAGCAGGGCCAGCTCGTCCCGGCTCACATTGGCGGGAATCGCGGCGCCCGCCGTGCGATTGTTCGTATAGTACGTCCAGTTCGACTCGATCGCGCCGTCCAGGAACAGCCAGCGGACGCCGTAGTCTTCGCCAAAGCCCTTGGGGGACGGAATCGTGGACCCGGGAATGAGCCCGGTGCCGCCGGCCGCCACGTTGAGCGAAACGCTTTCGGCGTAGTTGGCATAGAAGGACAGAAATTTGAAGGCGTGAAAGACGAGACCGTAGTTGACCGAATCACCCCGGACGTTGGTGCCCGGGTTCTGGCGCGGATGACTGGGCAGCGTGAAGTCCAGCGAAGAGAACTGGGCCGGCTGGCGGGAGGCGCTGGGATTATCCTGCGCGACGTTGTAGAAGAGGCCGCCCGTCTGGCGCTCGAAGGAATCGGACCGCCAGCCGACAAACGAATGCAGCCGCTCCTTGAAGTAGGTGCCCGTCGCGCCGATGCTGCCGCCCTTGTTCCAATAATCGCGCCAATACAGGCGCCCGTCGTTGCCGTCGGCGGTGATGTCGCGCAGGTACCTGGATTGCCCGGGCACGACCGCCGCGTTGGTGATGTGCGCCGCATCGCCGTCGCGGAGATAGAACCGGCGGTAGAAACGATTGTTGTTCTGGGTGGTCAGGTTGGCCCGGTAGGCGGCCAGGGTGGTTGCATCGATAAAGGCGCCGCGGAAATTCGCGCTGCGCGGATCGACGAATTCCGAAAAGGAGAGGAAATTGGGATCGTAGATGTGGTAGTGCATCGAGCCGATGATCCGCTGCGTCGTGAACGGCAGCTTCAGTTCGTAGACCGCCGCGGCGCGGTAATAGGTCGTCGGCTCCTTGAAATAGTACTCCCGGTTCACGTACTCGTTGTAGTATTCGCCGAAATAGGGGTTGTTCGCTCCGTTGGGCAGCGTGGGATTTGTGTCCTTGTAGATCGAGGCCTGGGACGATCCGATGGTGGTCCGGGTCACCTTCCTGACCTCCATTTGCCGGGCGGTGAGCTGCAGGCTGAGCGCTTCCGTGAAGCGGTGATCGACCGTCAGGCCGTGGGAGGTATTCCACGTGTCGTTATAGGCATCCGGTCCCCGGAAATTCGTCTCGGGTTTGATGAAGCTGCGGTCGCTCAACGCGAGATTGGTGCCGGAGGTGCGGCGCTGGCCAACGGTGTCGTAGACCGTGCCCAACGCGGGAAAGAGCGTGCGCCCGCCGGTGGTCACCGTGTAGGCCGTCGTCGCGCCGGTCCGCTCCGAGGTGCTATACTGGTCGGACAGGATCTTCGGGGTCATGATCACCATGTCCTTCCCGTAATCCCACACCGCATTGATGTTTGTCTTCCCGCCGAACGGCCGATAGTTGACGGTCAGCATCCCGCCTTGGAACTTCCGCGCCGAATGGTTCGCCCAGCCGTCGGCCGCCTGAAAAGCGAGCGAGGTTCGAACGGCAAGCTTGTGGCGCTCGGTGTTCGTCACGACGCGGTTCACATCCAGTTCCGCCCGGCGGAGATTATAGGAGCCGAAGACAAAGCGCACCGTCTGCGTGTCCTTGAGCACCGCCTGCTTGGTCACTTGGTTCGGATTTCCGCCCGCCCCGGCGCCCGTGTAGAGAAATCCGTTCGGACCGCGCAGGATCTCAACCCGGTCGATCGCATGGCTGTCCAGGATCGCCGGGTGGTAAATTCCGTCCCGCAGATTGCCGGTCGGAATGCCCCGCATCCGCACCGCGCCGCCGGACGAAATCGAGGCCTCCGGCGCCGGCTCAAACTCCCCGGACATGAAAAACTTGGACAGCTCCTCGATATTCGTGACCATCAAGTCATCCATGAATTCGCGGTTCAGGACCGAAATCGAACTCGGCAAATCCCGAATCTCGGTTGCGATTCCGGCCCCAGCAAGAGTCCTGGTGGCGCGATACCCCAGGCCGCTCTGATCGGTCACTTCAAAGGCCGAGAGGACGGTGACGTCCTTGGCGTCACCCGCCGGCGCCTGACCCGGCGGTCGGGCGGGCGCGGTCTGCGCCCAGGCCGTTGCGACGGATGCGAACAAGGAAACGACAAACGCGGCAATCGCGGCGGCAGGAAGTCCGGCAAACGCACGGGCGATGGGACGGGGCAATGAGGTATTCATCGGGATGGAGTGGGGATTCAGGAGCTGGCGGGAAATCGGACCCGAGTGCCGCGCCTCGGCGCGCCAGGCGGCAGTCGATCGCGCGGCCAAGGTGGCGTCAGGCAGGGGGCGTGGAAACGTGGTCATGTGGGGTCTGGCGGCGCCAGCGGCGGCGGGCGCCACGCGCGGGGGCGAATTGGGTGGTTGACGCCGCGAACCATGCACCTGGAGCGCCTGTTGGCAACAGCGAACGCCTGATGCGAACAACCTATGCCTTTCCCCCTGCCAAGCGACCGATCGGAGGTCTGCCCACCCTCTGCGCGCCCGGCGGCACCGGCGGCAGAACTCGGACCGCCGGTGAGGGCGAAAAATCTCTTGACGCTGAGAATAGCGCGGATGGCTCGTGTTCAAGCAGTGGCGATTCGTACATCCGAGAGTTCGCGCCGAGCATACCGTCATTCGGACGTCAAGCCCCGGAATCCGGGGTAGGAAGTTTACCCGCCTTTGGCGGCGCCGAAGGCG
>JACQWL010000499.1 GCA_016209255.1 Verrucomicrobiota bacterium | reverse complement strand
GGGCTCCTCAACGCCGACGCGAGCGTGATGCCGATCCTCATCTTCCTCGCCGATCACAAGGCCGAGACGCTCCGCGCCGTGACCGATGCGACCAAGGCGTTTGCCGCCCTGCAAGTCTCCCCCAAGGCGAAATTCCTTCTCGCCAGCGGCAACGCCGGGGTGATGGCGGCAACCAACGAAGTCGTCGCCGCCGCCGAGAGGCCGATCCTCCTCTGGGTTTTCGGTGCGGTCATCGCCTTGTGCCTGATCACGTTCCGCTCGCTGCGCGCGTCGCTGTGCATCGTGCTGCCGCTGGCCATCGTAAGTTATATGGCGTATGCCCTCATGGTGTTTCTCGGCATCGGGCTGAAAACCTCGACCCTGCCGGTCGTCGCCCTCGGCGTGGGCATTGGCGTCGACTACGGCATCTACATTTTCGCGCGGCTCCAGTCGGCGCTGAACGCGGGCCAGTATTTTGAAGACGCGATGTTCTCCGCCTTCAAGGACGCGGGCGCCGCGGTCGTTTTCACCGGCCTCACCCTTGCGATCGGCGTCAGCACTTGGCTCTTCTCGAACCTGAAATTCCAGGCTGACATGGGATTGCTGCTCACATTCATGTTCTTGGTCAACATGGTCGGCGCGATCATGCTGCTGCCCGCGATGGCGCGCTGGTTCTGGCGGCATCACACCGGTCATACCGCGCCACCGTTTCCCATCCGCAAAGCCTGAGCCTGAGAATCACAGAAGCGTAAACCGCCAACCTTCGGTCGCCCACCCGTTTCCCGCCAGCTCGAACCGGCGGCCCTCGACTGGGACGACAGCAGCCGTGTGTCGGAGGTTGAGAGGGCGGACTTTCCGCCGGAAGCCCGACAGGTTCCCAAGCCGCCGAATCGACTCCTTTTGAGGCCTGCAAGCGCGGCGACTACCGGAATTCCGGTAGTTTTTGTTCTTTGCTTCGGCAAGAGAACGCAGAAGATTGGCCATATCAACCGGGGTATTGTCCCCAAGAAACACGCGAAATGCTCTCGCTTCCAACCGCCCAGGACCCAGCGGCATCGGCCACGAAGCCGCTGGCGATCATCGTAGCCGATGACGTCGAAGGGATTCTGCACCTGGTGCAGCAATACCTCGAGGGGGCCGGGCACACCGTTGCGTGTGCCACGACCGGGCACGAGGTGATCCGGCTGCTGGCGAAACAGCACTTCGACCTCGTCATCACCGACGTGCTCATGCCGGACGGCGACGGTCTGGACGTGATCGTCGCCGCGAAACGAAACTTTTCGTCGACGCGCATCCTGGCAATTTCCGGCGGCGGCAAGTACATGGTCGCGGGCGATTGCCTGCGCATCGCCAAAGGCGTGGGCGCCCACGGTTTGCTCTTGAAACCGTTTAGCCGTGAACAACTGCTGGCGGCGATTGAACAAGTGATCCGCGCGTAGCGGGTGCGGCATGTCGTAACGACCAAACAGGCCACCGGCACCTAACCCGTAACGATGCAGTCGAGCGTACTTTTCATTCGTAACGACGAGAACTGAAAGGTGGACGGCGACCTCCCGTCTTCGCCCTGCGGGCTACGACGCGGAACTGCGGGCCGCCAAGCGGCAGTTGCAGGCCCTGGTTGGCCGGTTGCACACCGTGCGGGAGGAGGAGGTGATTCGAATCGTCATTGGCCGGCGCGCGGCCCCACTATTGCCGGCGAGCACGGTCCGGCCAAAACACACGAAGCGGCCGCGCCCTTGAGTCCCGGACACACCATTAAAAGATGAGAACTGTACTCGTCACCGGCTTCGAGCCGTTCGGCGGCGACCCGATCAATCCCTCGCAGGAAATCGCGCGGGCACTCGACGGTTGTGTCATTGCGGGCCGGAGCGTGGTTGGCGCAACGCTGCCGTGCGTCTTTGGCGGGTCGCGGTACGAAATCGTGCGGCGGCTCCGCGCCCATCAGCCGGGTCTGGTGATTTGCCTGGGACTGGCGGGGGGGAGGGCCGAAATCACGCCCGAGCGTGTCGCACTCAATGTGGATGACGCACGAATACCGGACAACGTCGGCGCGCAGCCGATCGACATGCCCGTCGTGCGCGGCGGACCGGCGGCCTATTGGTCGCGGCTGCCCGTCAAGGCGATCGTGGCGGCCTTGCGCGCGCGGAAAATCCCGGCCGCGGTGTCACAAACGGCGGGCACGTTTGTGTGCAACCATGTTTTCTATGCGCTCATGCATGCGCTGCGGTGGCAGCGGCAGGTCAGGGGGGGCTTCATCCACGTGCCGTTCCTGCCGGAACAGGCGAAGCGCGGCGAGCCCAGCCTGCCGCTGGCCACCATGCTCGACGGGATCACGCTGGCCATCGATGCCGCGCTGACGTTGCGGCGGGATGTGCGTGCGGCCGGCGGTGCGACGCACTGAGCCGCCGCGGAAGTCAAAGCACAATTCGCGAGTGTCGCGCCTGGTGACGATATCGTGCGTAGGGTCGGCGCTTGCGCCGGACCGTTTTCCACCCGCGCTTCGGCCCACCGCAAGCGGTGGCCCTACCTTCGACTCCAGGGATACGGCTGAGTTAACCCTTATCCTGCCCTACCCCGCGGGGCGCGCCGATTCAATCGCGACGAGGCAGACGTCGTCCACGAACACGGTTTGGCCGCTATAGCGTTGCACGTCGTGCAGCAGGTGATCGCAGATTTCGCCGCCGGGCAGGCCGCGGACCGCCCGGAGCACGGCGCACAGGTGTTCCTCGCCGAACATCCGACCCTCCGCGTCGGCGGCCTCCAATACGCCATCGGTGTAGCCGAGGAATAAATCGCCCGGCAGAAATTCGCACTCGCGCCGGGTGTAGGCGAAGCCGGCGAGCAGGCCGGTGGCGGGCTCGGGGTCCGACAGGGCGAGCCGGGTGATGACGTCGGAGCCGGCGTGGAGAACGAGCTGGGGCGGGTGGCCGGCGTTGCTGTAGGCGAGCGTGCGGGCGGCCGTGTCGATGACGCCGAAGAAGGCCGTGGCGAAAACCGGCTGCCCGGTCTGTTCGACGATTGGCATGAGGCTGTGATTGATCTCGGCGAGCACGTGCACCGGGTCGGCGGCCCGCCCGCCCATTTCCTCGACGACGCCGCGGATGAGCGCGGTCAGCAGGCCGGCGCGCACGCCGTGGCCCATCACGTCGCACACGAGCACGCCGCACTTCGTGTCGGAGAGCTGGACGATGTCGAAGAAATCGCCGCCGAGCGTGGCGGTGGGAATGTAGCGGTGGGCGAAACGCAGGGCGCTGGCGCCGGCCGGCGCGCCGCGTGGGAACACCGGGTCGGCGCGGGTGAGGAACGCCTCCTGCACCTGCCGCGCCATCCGCAGATCGGTCTCCATCTCCGCGCTCCGGCGCTGCAACTCCTGCTCGGCTCGCTTGCGCCGCGTGATGTCGTGGCTGATGCCGACGATGCCGGCGAGGTTGCCGCGAACATCGTGCAGCGGCACCTTGGTCGTCAGCGCCCAATGCACACTGCCCTCGGCGCCGAAGTCGGATTTTTCCTGGTTGAGGATGGGCGTGCCGCCGAGCACCTGCCGGTCGTCGGCCAGCGCCTGCCGGCCGCGTTCGCCGGGGAAAAAATCGAGCGTGCTGTGGCCGATCGCCTCAGCCTGGGTTTTCACGCCGAGGGCTTCGAGATGGGCCCGGTTGTTGAGCACGTAGCGGGACAGCGTGTCTTTCACGTAAAGCCGGCTGGGCAGGTGATCGATGATGGTGCGCAAAAGGTTGCGCTCCTCGATGAGTTTTTCCTCGGCGTCCTTGGCCGCGGTGACGTCGCGAGTGAGGCCGAACGTGCCGACGATGCGCCCGGTGGCGTCGCGCCACGGCATCTTGGTGGTCGAGGCCCAGCCTTGTTTGCCGTCGCGCATGGTGAGGCGCTCGATCTTGGCGATGACCGGCTTGCCGGTGCGGATGATTTCCTGCTCGTCGGCGAAAGCGCGCTCCGCATGTTCGCGCGAGAAGAAGTCCAGGTCGCTTTTCCCGACGCACTCCGCCGGCGAACGCGCGCCGAGCGAGTGCGCGTGGGCGGCGTTGTTGCGGACGAACCGGCTCTGCAAATCCTTGAAATAGATCCGGTCGGGGATCGTGTCCATGAGGACGCCCAGGATCGCCGAATCCAGGGAGGCGTCGGGCGGGGATGGAGCAGGCTGGCGGGTCTCGTCGCTCATGGAGGATTCATGGTAGCTGCTGCGGTGGATCGCGCAATCCCGCTTCTTGGCCGGGCCTTAGACTCCTTGACCTCCGAAAGATGGTGTGAACAGGGCAAGTTTTGTGACTGTCCGAAATCCTGTCGGTCCAAGCCGTTTCCATTCAATCCGAGTTAACCACGACACACACGAAAGGAGCAATCTGCGTAATAATTACGTTCCACTGCATCGTTGCGGTTTGGGCGGTCCGCGCAGCGGACCTTTCTAACGAGGCGCCTGCTTGCCACGCCGTAGCTCGGCGAAGGCGGGCCGCCACCTTGTTCGCCAACCCCAGATTCCCGATTGCCTCAGCGTGTAGAACGGTCTCAG
>JACQWL010000498.1 GCA_016209255.1 Verrucomicrobiota bacterium | reverse complement strand
GTCGCGGGCGCGCCGGCGCTGACCCAGCACGGGCTGCACCCGCTGGAAAAGGCCGGCGTGATTTCAAGGGAATGAGGACGGACTTTTTTTACCGCGGATAACACGGATGAACACGGATAAAGACTCAGCAGCTGTCATTCTGAGCGTAGCGAAGAATCCAGCAGGATGTACGCAGCCGCTGCACGCTTCGGGTCTCCAACTGGATTCTTCGCTGCGCTCAGAATGACAAACAACGGGAAGCCGATGCTCAGTCCCTCCACACCCGCCGAACTGGCCGAGGCCGTGCGGTCGGCGCCGCGGGTGATTGCGATCGGCGCGGGTACCAAGCCGCGGCTGGCGCGCGTGGCGGATGAGTTCGTGCGCGTGTCGACGGAGCGGCTCCGCGGGATTGTCGAATACGAGCCGAGCGAATTCACGTTTACGGCCCTGGCCGGGACGCCGCTGCGCGACATCGTGGCCGCCCTCGCGGAGCGCGGGCAGTATCTGCCCTTCGACCCGCCGTGGGCGGAGGCGGGTGCGACGATCGGCGGCACGGTCGCGGCCGGGCTGAACGGCGCCGGACGATTCCGGTTTGGGGGCCAGCGCGATTTCATTCTCGGCGTGCGCTTCGTCGACGGCGGGGGACGCTTGTTGCGGCTGGGCGGCAAGGTCGTGAAAAACGCCGCCGGCTTCGATCTGCCGAAGTTTTTCGTCGGCAGCCTCGGGCGCTTTGGCGTGCTGGCGGAGATGACGTTCAAGGTGTTTCCGCGTCCGGCGGCGGCGCGCACGCTGCGGATTGCGGCGGGCGATGTCGCGGCCACGGTGCGCGTGCTGACCGAAGCGGCGAGCGCGCGATGGGAACTCGACGCGCTCGAGGCCGGGCTGGCGGAGGGCGCCATTTACACGCGGCTCGCGGGGCCGGCGGCCGCGCTCGATGCGCTGGCCAGCGAGATTCTGTCGCGCTGGCCGGGGGCGGTGCTGCCAGCGGGCGAGGCGGAGAATTTCTGGCGCGGCCTGGCGGGGTTTGGCTGGGCGCATGCCGGCGGGACGCTGGTGAAGGTGGCGCTGACGCCGGCGCAGGTGGAGGCGTTCGCCGCTGTAGTGCGGGGAATCGCCGGGGCGCGTGGTTGGATCGGTGCCGGTGGAAACGCCGGCTACCTGTCGTTGCCGGCGGGCGCGGCCTTGCCGGCGCTCGCGTGGCCCGCGGTCACGTTGCGGGGCGAGGCGCCGCTCTGGCCCGGGACGCCGCCACGCTTCGACGTGATGCGGGCGGTGAAGGCGGCCCTGGATCCGCAAAGCCGTTTTCCCCAACTCGACGACGACGTAGGTCAGGTCTGAGACCTGACCCACTCCAAACATGCTGCACACCATCAAGCCGACGAATCACGGCCCGCTGGGCGAACCGATGGCACATGCGGTGCAGGCCTGCGTGCACTGCGGGTTTTGCCTCGCGGCCTGCCCGACGTATCAGGAACTCGGACAGGAAATGGACACGCCGCGTGGCCGCATCGTTTTGATGAAGGAGGTGCTTGAAGGCCACTTGCCGTGGGCCGCGGCGCAGGTGCACGTGGATCGCTGCCTCGGCTGCCTGGCGTGCGAACCGGCGTGTCCCAGCGGTGTGCCGTATCGCGATCTGATCAGTCCCTTCCGGGCGCAGGCGGAGCGGCATTTTGCGCGCACGCCGGGAGAAAAACTGCGCCGGTGGCTCGCGGCGCAGACGATTCCCTATCCGGCGCGCTTCCGGCTGGCGCTCGTCGGGGCGAAGCTGGGGCGATGGCTCGGGCCCCTGGTGCCGGCGGTGTTCCGGCCGATGCTGACTCTCGCGCCGGAGCGCGTGCCCGCCCGCGTGGCGCTGCCGCCGGTCGCTCCCGCCCGTGGCGAACGCCGCGGCCGCGTGGCGCTGCTCGCCGGATGCGCGCAACAGGTGCTCGATCCCGACATCAATGTCGCGACCATCGACGTGCTGACGCGGAACGGCGTCGAGGTCGTGGTGCCGGGGACGCAGGGCTGTTGCGGCGGACTGGCGTGGCACACGGGCGATTTGCGGGCGGCGCAGGCGTTCGCGCGGCGGAATCTCGACGCGTTTCCGGCGGACGTGGACGCGATTCTGACGAATGCGGCGGGCTGTGGTTCCGCGATGCACGAGTACCATCTGATTTTGCGCGGCACGCCGGACGAGGCGCGGGCCGACGCCTTTCGCCGGCGCGTGGTGGATGTGAGCATTTTTCTGGCACGGCTCGGGCTGCGCGAAAAACCGCGAGGGTGGGGCAGGCCGATGGCGGTCGCATATCACGACGCGTGCCATCTCGCGAATGCGCAGAACGTGCGTTCGGAGCCGCGCGATCTGTTGCGGGCAATTCCCGGCGTGGAGCTGCGCGAAATCGACAACGCGCATCTCTGCTGCGGCAGCGCGGGAACCTACAATCTGGATCAGCCGGAGATTGCGTCGTCGCTGGGCGCGCAGAAGGCGCAGGCCGTGCTGGCGACCGGCGCGGAGGTCGTGGCGAGCGGCAACATCGGCTGCCTCACGCAACTGCGCGCGCATCTGGCCAGACTCGGCTCACCGGTGCGCGTCCGGCACACGATGCAAGTCCTGCGGGACGCGTATCGCGGTTCGACCCGTTGACGCGACCGGCAGACCGGACCGTGCTGACGGCGGGGGGTGGGGCCGGCACGCCGATTATCGTCGTATTTGGGTGGCCGGACGCGAATTGGTCGGGGCCTGCCAGATGATATTTGACCGGCGGCGGCCGCAACCCCGATGTTCGGTGGGTTGCGCTTGGTTTGAGGCGCCGTTTTCAAACCCCAACATGATTGAACCCCGAGTAGCAAAGCGGTGGGCATTCCCCGTCCGTTGCATTGCGCCCCTGCTGCTGGCGATCGCGCTGATGCCGGTCGCTCACATCTTCGTGCGCGCGCTGCTCGCCAGCCGCAACGTGGCCTATATGGACGACATCGATGGCACGCTGATGTTGCTGATGCGGCTCCACGACGGGTGGTCCTGGTCCGATCTCGGGCAGTGGCTGTTCGAAGTCGCCAACGAACACCGGATGGTGACGAGTCGCCTGCTGGTCACGGTGAGTTACTGGCTGACCGGCACGTTGAATTTCAACGTCCTGGGTGTGATCGGGAATCTCTTCCTTTGCGGGCTTTGTGCGTTGCTGATCCGTACTGCCGGAACGACCGAACGAAGGTGGGGCATGGCGCTGCTCCTTGCCGGCCTGTTGTTCCAACTCGAACATTTCGAGAATTTTTTCTGGTCCGGCTCCTCGATCGATCATTTTCAAGTTTCGCTGCTGGCCGGTGGAGCGATCGTGCTTCTGGCTCAGGGCAGTTGGCTGGCCGGCTTGGGCGCGGGTGCGCTGGCAGCGTTGGCGGCCTTCACGCTGGCGCATGGACTGGTGGTCTGGCCCGTGGGTGTCTTGATGCTCGCTTTTGACCGGCGCTGGCGCCAACTGGCTGCATGGCTGGTGATCGGGGCCGCGGTCGGCGCGGGGTATTTTTCCGCTTTTCAGTTTAATTCCGCGCATCGAATCGACGTATTTTCAACGGACGGAGCCGTGCGTATCTTCCGCCACTGGCTCGAGCTGATGGGCGCGCCGCTCGCGCTGGGAGAAAGACCGGTGGCGCGGGTTCTGGGAGCGGGTCTGTTGGCCCTGCTTGGCTGGCAAGCATGGTCCGTCGGGCTTCGGCGGGCACGCATCGCGTTGCCGCTGGCGCTTTGGGCGGTCGGCAGTCTGGGCTTGGTGGCCGTCGGCCGGGCAAATCTGGGGGCCGAGGTGCTGAGTTCGCGTTACTACGTCCTGGGAGCGCTGGCCTGGGCCCTGGCCATACAGAATGAACTGCAGCGGCGGCGCGACGAAACGCGACCCTACGGTTTTATGGTCTGGTTGGTCCCCGGACTGGTGATCTTCAATGTTGCCGCGAATGTGAAGTTCGCCGGCACGGCCGGCCGCTGGATTGCCGACCGCGACCATGCGGCGGCCAATTTCGCGCGGCATGGGCGCGATGGCATGGGACCGGCGACCCTGCATCCGATTCCCGACCATGCGACGCGCGTGATCCGGCAGGCGGAAAAACTGGGTGTGTTCGAGATGCCACGCCAGTCGCAGGAACGGGCGTTTCCGATTGCCCGGCCCGGCGCCGCGGGTATTTCGAGCGCGGTGGACCGGATTACGGCGGACGAGAACATGGTGACGATCGAAGGTTGGGCAGCGATCGCCGGCCGGGTGGCCCGGCCCGGTGAGGTGTACGTGGTGCTGCGCTCGGCGAACGCTCAGCACGTGTTGACGACCTCGGCGGTGTCGCGACCGGATCTCGTCGCCGTGTTTCCGGGCGAACGATGGCGGGATGCGGGTTTCCGCTTCGAACTCCGCCGGTGGCTCCTGCCGCCCGAAAGCTATCAAATTGGTCTCCTGATTTCCACCAGGCATGGCGCTGAATGCGTCATGACGGCGCAACGGCTTGAACTCGACGAGCAGACGGCTGCGATCGAAAAGGACAAGGTCGCGCCGAATCGCATCGTCTATGACGAGCTGGTGCTTCGGAGTCCGACGACGAGTGTGACCGCCGATCCGAAGAAACCGGTGCGCATATCGTTCATCGATTTGCATGACAACATCGTGCGCGCCGATTTCAGCGGCGCCGGCACGATTACAATCAATCTGGCGGTCACGAGTCCGGCTGAGCCGCGTTTGCGCGACCGGAGCAGTGGAATCGTTTTCCTCAAGGGGCACGCATCGTTTTCCATCACGGGCGCGGACGATTCGACCAATCTGGCCATTTTCTCCGCCCGACGGCAGCCGCCGTCGGACCGCGGTCCGGGGGTCATGCGGCCCGGCGACGGCCTGGCTCATATCGCGTCACTTTCGATCGCGAGCCGCAACGGCCGGTTTGGCGCGGTGCGCACGGGCAACGTGCAATACTCGGCTGACTCCGGAATTACCGGCATCTACGCGCCCGACGTGCGTTTTGCCGGGCCGGTCAACATTGGCAACATCGACGCCCGCGGGGATGCGCTGCCGGTATTTCGACTCGGTTTCGCGCGGGACACGCGAGTCGTGGGCGGCGATCTCCTCCAGACCAACGGCCGGCCGATCAGCGTAAACGGCATCTGGCGTTTGAAGTTTGTGAACGGCCGGACGTCAACGGGAGTGCCGCTGCCGGCCGGGAAGAACAAAGCCACGCTGCTGTCGGACGGCCGCGATGTTTCCGCACGAATTGCGGGGAACCGGGTGGCGGCGGCCGAATAGCCCGCCTTGGACTGCGGCGCCACGACGGGCCAGACGCAGGCGTGCCCACGCGTGTCCGGCCTGCGATGCAGGTGTTACGGGATGCATGGCGAACATGAGCCGAATCTTGTTCAAATTACGCAATCTTCCGGCATGGTGATGTAGACGAATTCAAACCCCGGTCCGCCATGAAACGCCCCATGCTGCAATTGCTTCTTGTCCTGTTCGGATTTTTCTCGTCGGCCAGGGGCGCGGCCGAGTCGGCTACCGACGCGGTGCGCCGCATCGATGGCGAGCGACTGCAAGCGATGATGGCCGGCGATGGCGCCGCGCTCGGGCGCGTACTCTCCGATGAGTTGGTCTTCGTCCACTCCGACGGTCGCGTCGAGTCGAAGGCGGATTACGTGAAGAACCTGATGGCCGGCGACACGGCCTACACGAATGCCAGGACCTCGGAGCTGCGGACGATGAAACCATCGTCGGATGTCGTCGTGTTGATTGGCCGGCAGGACATGCGGAAGCGGCTCGGCGCCACGTGGTCGGAGATCACGCTGCGTTTCCTCTCGGTCTGGCGAAACGAGGGCGGCACGTGGCGGATGGTCGCGTGGCAGTCGATGCGGCCGGCCGGGAGCAGCGTCGTGCCGGGAAAGTAGGTCAGGTCTCCGACCTGACCGGTTTAGGGAAGCGAACGTCGAGCGAGGGTCAGGTCGAAGACCTGACCTACTTCGGCACCATGCCGGGCCAGAGGTAGGTTTGGCACGTAATGAACACGCCCATCAGCAGCGCGAGGGCAAGGCTGTGCCAGAAGACGGAGCGCAACACGGTGCCGGCGTCGGGGCTGTCGGCGTGGCCGCCGGTCGCGACCGCGGCGACGACGATGCTCTGCGCGTCGATCATCTTGCCCATGACGCCGCCGGAGCTGTTGGCAGCGCACATGAGCAGCGGCGGGAAGCCGAGTTGCTCGGCGGAGACTTTTTGGAGGTTGCCGAAAAGGACGTTGGACGAGGTGTCGCTGCCGGTGAGCGCGACGCCCAGCCAGCCGATGAGCGGCGAGAAAAACGGGAACAGCCAGCCGGTGCCGGCCATGGCGAGCCCCATCGTCGTATCCGTGCCGCTGTAACGGGTGGTGAAGCCGAGGGCCATCATCACGGAGATTGTGAGCAGCGAGATGCGCACGCGCAGCAGGGTGTGGCCGTAAATCGCGAGCGCGCGGCGGAAGCCGACGCCGAGGGCGAGGGTGGAAGCAATGCCGGCGAGGAGCAGCGCGGTGCCGGTGGCGGAGAGGAGATTGAGGTTGAAGATCGCCTTTTCGAGTGTGGGCACGGGTGCGACGGGCGGCACTTTCTCGACGGCGAGGTTCAGCACGGGCACGGGGATTTGCGGCGCAAACCACGCGTTCAACTGCGTTTTCACCTGCGGCAGGCCCCAGGCAAAGACGAAGACCGTGAGAAAAATCCACGGCAGCCACGCTTGCCACGCGGGGCCGGTGGTCGGGTGGGACGGGATGGGCGGCGCCGTGCCGGTGGGCGGCTCGGGCATGAGTTGTTCCTCGGCGGGGCGCCAGAACTTCATCAGCACCACGACCGAGAGCATCGACACCGCCCCGCTGACGACGTCGACGAGCCACGGCCCGTGATAGTTGCTGATCAAAAACTGCATGATGCCGAAGCTTCCACCCGCGACGAGGCACGCCGGCCAGACGCCGGCCATCCCTCGCCAGCCCACCTGCGCCCAAATCAGCCAGAACGGCACGAGCAGCGAAAAAAACGGCAGCTGCCGGCCGACCATCGCGCTGAGCAGATGGAGGTCGAGGCCGGTGAGCGGGGCGAGCGTGACGAGCGGCGTGCCGAGCGAACCGAAGGCGACGGGCGCGGTGTTGCCGATGAGCGCGAGCTTGGCGGCCTCGAGCGGCCGGAACCCGAGTCCGATCATCAACGCGCCGCAGATGGCGACCGGCGCACCGAAGCCGGCGGCGCCCTCGACGAAGGCGCCGAACGAAAACGCGATCAGCAGCGCCAGGATGCGCCGGTCGCCGGAGATGCCGGCGATCTGTTTTTGGAGGACGACGAACTGGCCGGTTTCGACGGAGATCTGGTAGATGAAGATCGCGTTGAGGATGAGCCAGCCGATCGGCAACAGCCCGAACGCCGCGCCGTAGCCCGCGGACGCGACGGCCAGCGGCACCGGCATGCCGTAAACGAAAACTGCAATCGCGCCGGCGACGAGCAATGCGATAATGGCGGCGAGATGGGCGCGCACGTGCCAGATCGCGAGCAGGCCGAGCAGGATGGCGACCGGGATAACTGCGATCAGCGCCGAGGTGCCGATGCCGCCGACGGGGGAGTAGGTTTGAGACCAAGTCATGGGGTGAGGTAAGGGACCACGGGACTACGGACTACGGACCACGGGACCGCAAGCCATGGAAGGCAAAAAGCTTTTCCAGTGGGGGACTTAACTGGGTAGTCCGATCCGGTCTACCGTTGTGCACGCGTCCACTTCTGCACGCGCCAGTTCTTGATTTCCACGGTGTAAATGCTGCTGTCGGCCGGATCGACCGCGATGCTGTGCACATAATCCAGCTTGCCCGGCGCCTTGCCAAAGGCGCTGAGCGTGCCGAGCAGCTTCCCCTCCAGACTGAACTCACTGATGCGGTTGTTCTTCCCATCGCACATCAGGATCGTGTTTTCCTTCGCAACGAAGTAGAGCCCCCACGGCGCGCCGAAGCCCGTCCACTTGTCGATGAATTTACCGTCCGCGTCGAAAATCTGCACCCGCTCGTTTGTGCGGTCGGCGACATAAACGCGGCCGGCGGTGTCGACCGTCACATCGTGGACGAGATGGAACTCGCCGTCACCCATGCCGCGCCGGCCCCAGTGCCGGACGTAGTAGCCGTCGGACGTGTATTCGACGATGCGTCCGTTGATGTAGCCGTCGGAGATGTAGACATTGCCGTTGGCGCGAAAGGCGACGTTGGTCGGCCGGTTGAATCCGTCCTGCGAGTCGTTGTTGCCCGCGTTGCCCTGCTGGATGCCGAGGAGCATGAGGATGCGGCCCGCGGGGCTGACTTTGAAAACGCAGTGGCCCGCGACGTCCACACACCAGAGGTTGCCGTCGGGTCCGACGCGCACGCCGTGCGAGGACAGGACGCGAAAGCTGTCGGCGCTCCACGCCTGGAGGAACTTGCCGGCGCGGTTGAACTGTATCATGGGCCAGCGGCCGCGGTTGAAGACCCAGACGTTGCCCTGCCGGTCCACGTCGACTCCGGAGCACTCGCCGAAGTTGTAGCCCGCCGGGAGTTCGGGCCAGTTGGCGTCGACCGTATAAGGCAGCGCCGGAGCGGTGGGCAGTTTGGCGACGAGTTCGGGATCGATCCGCTCGGTGGCGCGCGCCGGTGCAGCGGGAGCGGCGGTGGCCGCAGCCTGGGCCGGGAGC
>JACQWL010000487.1 GCA_016209255.1 Verrucomicrobiota bacterium | reverse complement strand
GTCTCCATGATTGTGAACGGATTCTGCAAGCAAGTCTTCCGCGAGCTGCCCATGGAGTTCGCCGTCGAAGCGCAGAAGCTGCTCGCCGTGAGCCTGGAGGGGAGCGTGGGTTGAACCTGCACGTCCAAAAAAGTTGAACGCAATCAAGCGCGACCAATGACACAACCCATTCTCGCCATCCAAAACCTGAGCGCCGGCGTCGAAGGCCGCCAGATTCTCAAAGGCATCAACCTCGTCATCCGTCCCGGCGAAGCCCACGCCGTCATGGGGCCCAACGGCAGCGGCAAGAGCACGCTCGCCAGCATTCTCGCCGGACGCGACGGCTACAACATCACTGGCGGTGAAGCCATCTACTGCGGTAAAGACCTGCTCGAACTCGACCCCGAGGAGCGCGCCCGCGAAGGGCTGTTTCTCGCGTTCCAGTATCCGGTCGAGATTCCCGGCGTGAACAGCACCTACTTCCTCAAGGCCGCCTACAACGAAATCCGCAAGCACCGCGGCCAGCCCGAACTCGACGCCATGGAGTACCTCACGTTCGTGAAGGAGCGAATGAAAATCCTAAACGTGCCGGAAGATTTCTTGAAGCGGCCAGTCAACCACGGTTTTTCCGGCGGCGAAAAGAAGCGGAACGAAATTTTCCAAATGGCCGTGCTCGAACCGAAGCTCGCCATCCTCGACGAGACCGATTCCGGCCTCGACATCGACGCGCTTAAGATCGTCGCCATCGGCGTGAACAAGCTCAAGCGCCCCGCCAACGCCCAACTCGTCATCACCCACTATCAGCGCCTGCTCAACTTCATCGTGCCCGACTTCGTGCATATGCTCTACGACGGCCGCATCGTGCGGTCCGGCGGCAAGGAGCTGGCGCTCGAATTGGAAGAGACGGGCTACGAGTTGATGGTCAATCGCGCCGCCGTGCCCGCTTAAATCTCAAATCGAAGGAAGAACCTGCTGGCAATGGAAACAAAAACGGACGCGAAACCGAAACAGCCGATGATGGAAAACGGCCCGTATTTGGAAAAGTTCGAGCGGTTCGAGAAAGGCGCGAAGGGACCGGCGTGGGTGCTGGCCGCGCGCAAGGCTGGCATCTCGCACTTCACCGAACTCGGCTTCCCGACGTTGCAGGACGAGGACTGGCGCTTCACCAACGTCGCGCCCATCGCCAAGCGCCCGTTCGAGCCGGTGGTCGAACCGACGCGCGACGCCGTCGCCGCGAAGGCGCTCAATCAGTTCACCTTCGCCGGGCTGAGCGGCTCACGGATCGTCTTTGTGAACGGCCACTTCGCGCCGGAGCTTTCTTCAGTGGCCAAGCTGGCGGACGGCGTGAAGGTGATGAGCCTTGCGGGCGCGCTCGCGAGCGACACCGCGCTCGTCGAAAAACACCTTTTCCGCCACGCCCGCGCCGATGCCAACGCCTTCACCGCGCTGAACACCGCGTTCTTCCAGGACGGCGCGTTCATCTGCGTGCCGGCGGGCAAGGCCGTGGCCGAGCCGATCCAGATTCTCTACGTCTCCACTGCGAAGGACAACGGCACCACCGCGCATCCGCGCAACCTCATCGTCGCTGAGCGCGGCAGCCAGGTCACGATCGTCGAGAGCTATGCAAGCCTTCGCGACGCGGCCGATTTCACCAACTCCGTCACCGAACTCGTCGCGGGCGACAACGCGGCCGTCGAACACCTCAAGTTTCAAGACGAAAGCCAGCAGGCGTTTCACATTGCCACGGTCGCGGCGCATTTCGGCCGCGCCAGCAACGTCGTCACCCACTCGATCGCGCTCGGTGCGAAGCTGTCGCGCACGAACATTTATGCCACGCTCGCCGGCGAGGGCCTGGAGTGCATTCTCAACGGGCTCTACCTCACGCGCGGCGAACAACTCGCCGACCACTACATGATCGTCGAGCACGCCCAGCCGCACGGCGCGAGCCACGAATATTTCAACGGCATCCTCGCCGACAAATCGAAGGGCGTCTTCCACGGCCGCATCCTTGTCCGCCCTGGCGCGCAGAAAACCGACGCCAAGCAGACCAACAAGAACCTGCTGCTCTCCGACGACGCCACCGCCAACACCAAGCCGCAATTGGAAATCTACGCCGACGACGTGAAGTGCACGCATGGGGCGACCATCGGCCAGTTGGACGACGAATCCATTTTTTACCTGCGCACTCGCGGCATCGCCCTGGAGAAGGCACGCCGCATGTTGATCCACGCCTTCGCCGGAGAAATCATCGACCGCATCCGCTGCGAGCCGGTGCGCGAGGAGTTGGACAAGCTGGTCTGGGAGCGGTTGGAGCAGAATGAACAGGTGGCGCTCAATCCATGACGAATTCCCAATCATGTTTGACGACCTCACCGACCTCTACCAGCAGCTCATCCTCGACCACAACAAGAGTCCGAGGAACTTCCGCGTGCTGCCCAACGCCAACCGCACCGCGCAGGGCGCCAATCCCATCTGCGGCGACAACTACACGATCTACGCCAGGATGGACGGTGACGTGGTGAAGGAGGTCAGCTTTCAAGGCACCGGATGCGCCATCTCGAAGGCGTCCGCGTCCATTCTGACCGAGAGCCTCAAGGGCAAGACGATGGCCGAAGTGAAAAGCCTGTTCGGCAAAGTCCACGACATGGTCACGACCGGGAATTGGAACGGCGATGTTGGCAAGCTGGCCGCGCTGGCCGGCGTGCACAAGTTCCCCGTGCGGGTGAAGTGCGCGCTCCTGCCGTGGCACGCGGCGCTGGCGGCGGTCGAGGGCAGAGACGAAACCGTTTCGACCGAAACGGAGAAAGAGTAATTATGAATTCCAATGAACCCATCACCCTGACCCGCGACGTCGAAGGCACCGTTGTCCCCGCCGGCACGAAGGTCACGCTGCAGAAGGGCGAGCCGGCTTTCATCACGCAATCGCTCGGCGGCAGCTACACCGTCATCGTCAACGGCAACATGTTCCGCATCGAGGCCAAGGACGCCGACGCGCTCGACCGTGAAGTGGCCGCCAAGGCCGTGTCTACCGGCGTGCCGCGCACGCGCGAGCAGTTGGAGAAGGAAGTGTGGAGCGAGCTCAAGACCTGTTACGACCCGGAGATTCCGGTGAACGTGGTCGATCTCGGTTTGGTTTACGATTGCTGCCTCGAGCCGCTCGGCGCGCCCGACCGTTACAAGGCGGACGTGAAGATCACTTTGACGGCGCCCGGCTGCGGCATGGGGCCGGCCTTGAGCCAGGATGTGCAAAACAAGCTCCTGTCCATTGAAGGCATCGACGAAGCCAACGTGGCGATGGTTTTCGAACCGCAGTGGAATCGAGCGATGATGAGCGAGGCGGCGAAGTTGCAACTTGGACTGATGTAATGGCCACGGATGAAACACGGATAACTTGTCCAGTGCCGTGTTTCATCCGGGTTCAAGCGGTGGCTAAGAATTTGTGCGGATGCAAACGAGAAAGACAGTTGATTGGAAAACACGGCGCGAGGATTTCCCGATTCTCGACCAGAAGGTCCACGGTCATCCGCTCATCTATCTCGACAACGCGGCCACGAGCCAGAAACCGCGCGGCGGCAAAATCCTGCTCACCGAGATGGAGCACCACAGCGACATCGTGCCCTGGCAACTCCTGGCCGAGCGCACCGGCGCGCAACTCGCTTTCCTCCCGATCAACGGTGACCGCGGTCTGCTCGATCCCGGCCGGCTCGACGAGTTCCTCACCAGCGACGTGAAGCTGCTGGCGATGACGCACATTTCCAATTCGCTCGGCACGATCGATCCCGCCGCCGAATACTGCGAACGCGCCGCACAGATTCGAGGCCGGCACGCCCGACATTTCCGGCGCCATCGCGATGCGCGCCGCGATGGATTACCTCGACGGTGTCCACGCGCACGATGTGGTGACGGTGGCCGACCAGCGCGGTGTGGCGCTGCGCGGCGGGCATCGTTGCAACCAGCCGCTCATGAAAAAGCTCGGCGTGGCATCCACGGGGCGCGCGAGCTTTTATTGCTACAACACGACCGAAGAAATCGACCGCTTCGTCGAAATCGTCCGTGAAATCCAAAAGTTTTTCGACAAGTGAGCTCTCCATCAAAAGCAAAAACCTATGGCCGGAAGTAAAGCAGAGCAGATTAAAGAGCAAAGTCATTACCTGCGAGGAACGATCCAGGAGACCTTGCGCAGTGACGCCTCCCACTTCGGCGAAGAGGATATCCAAGTTCTCAAGTTTCATGGGACGTATCAGCAGGACGACCGGGATGCTCGCGCTGAGCTGAGAAAGGCCGGGCTCGACAAGGCATGGAGCTTTATGGTTCGCACCAAAATTCCGGGTGGCCACCTTGCTGCCGATCAATACCTGAAGCTGGAGCAGATCGCGACCGACCTCGGCAACCAGACTCTCCGAATCACCACTCGTCAGAATTTTCAGTATCATTTGGTCCTCAAAGGTGGACTACAGGAATGCATTGCCCGAGTCACCGAGTCGGGCATCACTACCGTCGGAGCCTGTGGCGACATCGTGCGCAATGTGATGGCTTCCCCATCGCCACTGAACACCCCGGCCCATTGTGATGCTCAAAAGCTGGCCGATGAACTGACGCAGGCGTTGTTCCCCAAGACCCGCGCGTATGCGGAAATCTGGCTGAACGGTGAAAAACTGCATCTGTCTCCCGAGCCAGAAAACGAACCCCTCTACGGCAAACATTATCTGCCGCGCAAGTTCAAGATCGGCGTCGTCGTCCCGCCTCGCAACGATGTCGACATTTTCTCGCATGACATCGGCTATGTTGCCCACGCCCCGAATGGCCAGACAGAAGGTTACACCATCCTGGCCGGGGGCGGTTTTGGCATGGCGCATGGAAAACTGAAAACCTACCCCGTCCTGGGGAAACCGCTTTTTTATATTGCCCGCGAGCATGCCGTTGGAGCCGGTGTCGCCATTGTCACCGTCCAACGCGACTACGGAAACCGTGAAGACCGCAGCCGTGCCCGGATGAAATATCTGATCGAGGAACGCGGTATTGAATGGTTCCGGAAGGAGGTTGAAGCGAGGCTTCAAGCGCCGACTGAACATCCCAAACCGCTGCAATTGACCACGGTTTCGGACATGCTCGGCTGGCACGAACAGGGGGACGGCAAACTCTTCTGCGGCATCTTTGTGCCGCAAGGGCGCATCCAGGATACCGGGGATGTCTGTTATCGTAGCGCGTTTCGGGAAATCGCGCGCCAATTGGGATTCCCAATCCGGCTCACGCCTAATTGCAACCTCCTTTTCTTCAACATCCGGCCCGACCAGCGGAAGACGGTGGATCAGGTTATCAAGCAGTATGGCGTGCCGAGCGACGAAGGCATGACAGAAGCACGCAAGACCTCGCACGCCTGCGTGGCCTTGCCCACATGCGGCCTGGCACTGGCGGAAAGCGAGCGCGTCTTCGGCCAGGTGATGGATGAAATCGACAAAATCCTGCGTGAGCTCCAGCTGGAGAAGGAGCCGATCCTGATCCGGATGGCCGGCTGCCCCAACGGTTGCTCACGGCCGTACAACGCCGACATTTCGTTCGTCGGCCGGGCTCCGGGCAAATACGCCTTTTTTGTCGGCGGCTCGATGACGGGAGATCGCTTGGTGGGGTTGGAAAAGAAGGTGGTGGAGCTGAAAGAGATCCCTGCCATTGTTAAAACTTACTTGGAAGAGTTTGTGGCCCGCCGCGAGGATGGCGAAATCTTCAGCGAGTATTGGGGTCGAACCCATCGGCCAGGCCCGCGCCCCGTCCCGGAACAATTTCATCTTGAACTGGCCGAGCGGACCGCACGCTTGGCCGCAGCCAGCCAGATCGGGCCGCTCGAATGAGGCAAACTTCCTGCCAGTCTTTGTGCGAGGCAAAACCGGAAACTTGGAGGAACTCCAATGGATGAAGGTCTAAGAAGCGGGCTGAGCAAGCAGGGTACCGCACGAGAATAGTCGATCGGTCTGATCTCCCCCCATGCGGCTCTACCAGATGAAGTCAGGTCAATGAACACGGTGGTCGATTCCGCGGTTGCAGAGACGCTGCTTTATCACGAGCAGACCAAGCATCATTTTCATCGTTATGCGCGGTCCGCCGGGTTCCTGGACTGGGCCAATCAGCCCAATCCATTCCGCTTCTACGAAGGAGTGACCGCGGTCAGGCTTCCGTTGCTGCAAAAAGACCCGGCGAGCGAGCACCTGGCTTTGTACGAAAGGAGCCGCAACGCCTTCCAGGATTTTACCCGCGAAACCATCGGCGCCTTGCTTGAGTTATCGCTCGGGCTTTCGGCCTGGAAGTCCAGTTCTGGAAGCACGTGGGCTTTGCGGATCTTTCCCTCACGGCCAGTCGCGGTGCACAGGGAGACGCGGCTCGACATCTTGCCGGTGAGGATAAGAAAGCTTCCATGACGTGGTCTCCGGAGAATTTTTTGAGGGTAATTTGTGGTCACAGAAGAAATCTCCGTGCACTCGGATTGGCTCCCGGTGTTCTGCTGCGACGGAATTCCCCGGCACTTGCCGTGGCGCGCAAGGAATTGGTACCGCAGGAAAAGCTCTTCAAGACGTCCCGGTTCCACTCTGCGCTCGCCCGCAGGATTGAGGCGCGTGGATTTGACGCCGAACTGGCCCGGCGACTGCCAGCCGAGCAGCGACACAAGGCGGCGCGGGCGGCCGCGTTTCAGACGGTTGGCGGAGCCAGTGCGACGCAGCATTCGTCTTGCTCTCAACAAACTCCCGGATGACGGCCAGCCGCCGGCGCTGACGCTCCTCCTGCGCAACCTCGTCGCGCGAGCGAACGGCCTCGTGCTTCGCCATCGCCTTCCGCATTTTCCTCAGCGCGAGATACTCGATCTGGCGGATTCGCTCGCGCGTGACGTGAAACGTCTTCCCGACTTCCTCGAGCGTGCTCTCCTCGCGGCCGCCGAGGCCGAAGCGGAGCTTGATGATCTCCGCTTCGCGGGCGTCGAGCGAATCGACCATCGCGTGCAGATCGTTGATGAAGTTTTTCGCGCGCAGGCCCTCGTATGGGCTGACGGCATTGTCGTCGCCGACCATCTCGCCGAAGGTGGCGGAGTCGCCTTCGTCGCCGATGGGTGCGTCGAGCGAGGCCGGGCGGACGCTCACGGACTTCAGGTGCGCGACCTTCGAGGTCGGAATCTGCAGCTCGGCGGCCAGCTCTTCATCGGTCGGCTCGCGGCCGAATTCCTCGGTGAGCTTCATCGCGGCGCGGCGCATCTTCGAAACTTTGGTCAGGAGATGGACGGGCAGGCGGATGGCTTTGCTCTGGTTCGCCAGCGCGCGCATCATGAACGCCTTGATCCACCACGCGGCGTAAGTTGAGAGCTTGCCGCCCTTACATGGATCGAACCGCTCGACGGCCTTGATCAGGCCGACGTTGCCTTCGCTGATGAGGTCGGACAGCGGCAATCCAAAGTCCCTGTAGCTCATCGCGATTTTCACGACGAGCCGGAGGTTGGCCGAGATCATGTGGTCGCGCGCGACCTTGTCGCCGCAGCGGATGCGGTTTGCGAGCCGGATTTCCTCCGCGATGGTCAGGAGCGGAGTCTTGCCGATATCCTGAAAATAGAGCTGGAGGTTGCTGCGTTCGCCGTGCGGAATGGCCGCCGCGGCAGAAGACTCGGATCTGTGGAACGGCTTTTCGGGAACCCGGGAAGCGTCGGGAGTGGCGCTCATATCAATTCGAGGTGAACGCGGTGCCATCCCACCGGGGGCTCTCAGCCAGCCGTTGGGCGAACACCAGTTAAGCTTATCACCGTCTTACGGCCCGTCAAACGCCCACATCCATTCAAGATACGGGCGAAAAGCCTGCCGCAGGAAGCGACCATGCCGTCCGCGTTCGTCGGTAACGTTTCTTATGAGTCGATGACCCGCCGTGGGTAAGATTTCAGGTGAGACAATGCGCAACGAACTCGGCCGCATGTCAGGGCCAGATTACGGTCGGGCCATCGAGTGTTCCCTCGGAGAGCGGAGCCCCATCCTGCGGCTTTGGCTTATATCCAAGGCAGGCGTTTGAATTTCGGCGGGGACACCCTATAATCTGGGACCATGAACCCGAAGTTTTCCGGCTACGCGCATTCCGAGGCGCTGGTCGATGGCGACTGGCTGCAGGAGCATCTCGAGGATCCCTCGATCCGCATCGTTGAGAGCAACGAGGACGTGCTCCTTTACGACACGGGCCACATTCCCGGCGCCGTGCACATTGACTGGCGCGGCGATCTGCAGGACAACGTCGTCCGCGATTACATCACCCCCGGGAAATTCGCCGAGGTGTGCGGCAAGAACGGCATCGGATCGGACACGACCGTGATCTTCTACGGCGACAAATCCAACTGGTGGGCCTGCTACGCGCTGTGGGCCTTCCGACTTTTTGGTCACACCACGGTGAAGGTCCTCGATGGCGGGCGCGACAAATGGAAGGCCGACGGCCGGCCGATCACGCGCGAGAAGCGCGTCTATCCGAGCACGAACTATCCCGTTCCGCCGAAGCGCCTCGACCAGGAGATTCGCGCTTTCTTCGACGACACGCTGGCCTTTTCCCAGGCCCGCCGGCCGCTCATCGATGTGCGTTCGCCCCGGGAATACACCGGCGAGCTCACGCACATGCCCGAATATCCGCAGGAGGGCGTGCTGCGCGGCGGCCACGTGCCCGGCGCGCGCAGCGTTCCGTGGAAAACCGCGGCCAACGACGATGCGACATTCAAGTCCCGCGACGAGCTGCGGAAGATTTACACCGAGAACCTCGGCCTGAAACCTGGCGACGACATCATCGCCTACTGCCGGATCGGCGAGCGTTCGAGCCACACGTGGTTCGTGCTCACGTACTTGCTCGGTTATAAAAACGCGCGCAACTACGACGGTTCGTGGACCGAGTGGGGCAACCGCGTGCGCTCGCCCATCGCAAAAGGCGAGCAGCCGGGATGAACACCGGACGGCGGCGGCGCGCCCGCTCGCGCCGGATGTCTTCCCCCGAACCCGGCGGAGGTTAGCGGCCCGGCATGTCTCCCTACCCGCCGAAGCTGGCCGATATCGTCGAACTTTTCGACGCGCTGACCGACGACGAAAAGCGTGAAAACCTGATTGCGTTCGCCGATCAAGCACCGCGTTGCGCGCCGCGCGAGGGTGAGGCCTTCGATTTGGAAGACGTGCGCAAGGACGACGAGTGCACCGATACCGTCGGCGTGTTTCTGCGCGTTGAGCCGGAAACGCGGGCAGCCCATTTCCGAATCAATCTTGGTCCCCACGTTCAAACGCTGACGAAGGCGATGACTGCGATTCTGTGCCGGGGGCTCAGTGGCGCCACGCCCGAGCAAATCATGGAGGTTCCGCAAGACTTTGTGCCGCAGATCGTCGGCGGCCAGCTCGTGCGCCTGCGCAGCCAGACGGTCTACTACATCCTTTCGCGCCTCAAGAGCGCGTGCAAGGTCTGGCTCAACCGCGAGCGGGCGGCCACCTCGCTGTAATTCAAACCGCAGGCCAAACCGCCGTCGCGCGGCAATGCCGGGGAGCGGCGATTGCGCGGTGAGGGCCCGGCACCCCCATCCAATCTACCGACGATTCGGAACTGCGCCCTGCCGGATCCCGGCATCGATCCGCGGGTTGAAAACGCCCCGGCCATCGCTATGTTGAATCATGAAAACAATTCTCGCCGCGGTCGATTCCTCAGGCATTTGCACTTCCGTCGTGGCGGAGGCCGCGGCGCTGGCCCGGGCGGCAAATGGCCGCGTCCTTCTGCTCACGGTCGTGCAACCACCCGTCATCACCAGCGAATACGCCCCGCTGTTTGAGAACATCGCAGAACTCACCGCCGCCGGCGAAAAAGCCGCCGCCGGGCGTCTCGCGGAACTTCAAAAGCGCCTCGTAGCGGATGGAATCGCGAGCGACACGATTCAGGCGACGGGCGCGCCCGTCGCCCACATCCTGGCGCAGGCGAAAGCGTGCGCGGCCGACTACATCGTGATGGGCTCGCATGGCCACACTGCGTTCTATGATCTCCTCGTGGGGAGCACGACACATGGCGTCCTGCTCCACGCCCCCTGCCCGATCGTGATCCTACCGCCGAGTAACAAGCCAGTCGCGTAGCTGACGTTTTTTGTTCGTTCGACGCGCGGTCGCGGGTTCGCGCTTTTCCAGGGATGCCCTCCAGGTGTTATGCCGCTTGGCAAAACCCTGGTCGCCTTTGGCGCCGCCGGAGGCGGGTAAACCGCTGCGGCTTGCCCGCCTCCGGAGGGTTTTGCTTTTAACCCGCATGTACTCGCAGAAAACGCCGAAACACCGCCACGTCCATCGACGGCCAAGCGTG
>JACQWL010000486.1 GCA_016209255.1 Verrucomicrobiota bacterium | reverse complement strand
GTGGAAACGGGCGTCGGCAAGCGACGCCCCTACACTCACCCATTGGTTTCCACGGCTCAACGGGTGCACGGGGTTCAACTGAATCGGCAACTCTTATCTGGGGATTCCTGGTGTTCATGGTCTCAGATTCTTTTGCGCCGCCGCCTTCGCATCCAGCTCCGGCAACGTAAACCGCACACTGACGACGTAAGCCAGCTCGCCCTCCGTCCAGTGGCCGTAGGTGGTCGTGACGATCATGCCGTCGGGCAGCAGTTCGACTCCCGGATAGGTGCAATCGGCGCCCTTGGTGTTGTCCATGATGCGCACCCGATACTGGCCTTCATTCCCCTTCACGATGTCATCGTAGGTGCCCACCCAGCCGACCCAGTCGCCTTTGGTGGGGCTGACGTGCGTGGTGTCGCGGAAGCTGATGAAGAGGCGGCCATCCGGCGCATATTTCGCGGTGTGGCGATCCCCGGTGAGAGCGGCGGGGAGTTCGCGTGGCTCGGTCCACGTCAGCCCCTCGTCGTTGGAAAAGATGACGAAGGAATTGTACTTCCGTGAATTCTCCCGCAACAGCACCGCGATCTGTTTGCCGTCCGGCGAACGCAGCGCACCCGGTTCGCAAAGGCTCGCATCCGGCAGCATGGCGATGGGGGCGGGCACGCTCCACGTCAGCCCGCCGTCCTTCGAGAGCGTGGTCAACACCCAGAAGCGCCACGGCTTGGCCGCGGGCGAGGTGTGGTCGCTGTGCGGACCCTTCACCCGGTAACGCGCCTCGTCGCCGCCCCGGATAAAGCGCCCGTCATCGTGGAAAAAAGCCAGGTAGTGCCCGGGGCCGGTCTTGAGATCGATCACCGTCGCCATCGTGACCACGCCGCCAAAGTCGCCGATGGGCTTCAGTTCGCTCCAGCTGGCGCCGTCGTCCTCGGTGACGGCCATGCGGATCGGATAAAGTCCGCTGAACATGATGATGCGTTTCTTCCCCGCCGCGTCGACCACGCGGTGCAACGTGGGCACCTCGAGCGAGGTGACCCAGGACTCCGGCGTGGGCAGCCGGGCACTCCATGTCGTGCCGCCGTCGGGGCTGCGCTTGTACACGATGGCACCGCGACCGTGGCCTTTCGGATAGACGATCAGCATCGTCCGGCCATCCTCCAGCAGCACGGTGGTCGGGTGCCCGAGATACTGCCCCGCCTCGCGATCCACGATCACCTGCCGGTGCTTTTCGGCGCTGATGTCGACCGTGGGAATCGTGTAGCCGGGCGCGAGTTTTGTCTTGAGGTTCTTCGGCGGCGCCAGCGTGGTGTCCTGTTTCTGCGCTGGCGTCTGCTGCGCAGCGCAAAAGCTGCTCAGGAGGCAAATCGTCGCGATGGTCCGGGGGGTAATGTTTGTCATGGTGGGTTACGCCGCCTCGCCGATCGTTTTTCGATCCGCCGAAGGCAGAACCGGGAAATTCTAGAGCTTGGCGGGAACAGGGCAAGTCTGGGCTGCCCACGGAACACACAGAACACACGGAAAACGCGATTGAACACCTCCAAAGAAAAAATTCGCTCACTAAATCGTACGCTCCTCCATGCGCGATTGGGCGAGTCCATGCGATTTCGCTTCCGGGTTTTCCGTGTGTTCCGTGGGCGAATCAGGTCTGGCGATTGAAGGGCCGGTCAATGGGCGTTACGAACGCGCGCCGGCCTCGGCGGCCAGGCGGTTCGGGACCAACGTGCGTCGCGTCCAATGGGCCTCGATCTGCTGCTTGAATTCCATGCCGACAACTTTCGCCCGCGCGAGCAGCCGGCCGTGCGCTTCTCGTCGGAGATAAATCCCCTCCATTCGCACCGCACCCAGCGCAGACTTGCCCAACAACCCCGGCACGTCGCGTAGCGCCAGCCGGCCGCGAAATACCTCCGGTACGGTTGAGACGCCCAACTCCGCAGCGAGGACAGTGCGGCGATCCACCGACCAATAAACGCCCGTGTCCGGCTCGAACACATCGAATGCCATGAACCAGTCCGGGAGCGCTTCGTACGCGATGGTGTGCCGGGCATGGCACCATTCGGCGAACAGCATAAGCTTCGCCCCGAGGGCGGCGACGAGCGAACGCTCGCGCCGGGCCAGCCAGGGCCACAGCGGATTCCACTGCGCGTGGCAGCGCCCCGGAGCGAGATAGTTGCCACGGCTTTGGGCGCGGAGGCGGCCGTCCGGGCCAGCCGACAGCCCGAGGTTGGCGCCGTCGACTTTTTCTTCGACCACGACGGGCTCTTGCAGGAACTCCTCCGCCCCGGCGCGTGGCATGATTTTGTCTTCCCGCGGAGCGCCTTCGCCCAGCCAGAGCAGGTGCGGCGTATGCGGAAACTTGTGAAACGAGTCTTTCACGGGCGTGGGTGCAGCGGCAAGTCGGGGTCACCAGATGATCAGCCAGGCACACGATGCAGGTCCGGAAGTAATCGCCGGATGCCGTGCATTGAGAAGGTGTCGTCCGTCCGGATTGGAACGGACTCGTTGGTGAGGTGCCCCGGTGGGAGGTGTCGGAGCAGCATGGCTACATCTGCCTTCGAGCGAAGGATGGCCAGCCCGCGTTATCGCGCCGACGAGGAGGCTTGGAGCCAGGCGCTCCCCGTCCCATTTGTCCGAGCAGATCGCTCGAACGATATTTTCGCTCGGCGCTACGGGCATCAGGCGGCGAACTTCCGCACCAACTCGCCGACGTTATCAAGGCGCACCGAACCTTCTTCCTCGCAGTCGGCGATATAGTAGTCGATGCCGTCGGACTTGAACTCCACCTGCCGTGCGCCCCCCCGCTCATCTTCCCAGCAGAGCTCGAGGCCACCGCTATCGGTCAAGAACACGCTCGGCAGTTTGCCGGGTGCAAAAGCGGCCGCGACCACGAAGCGGGTGAGACCCTCCAGGGCACGCGGGGAGAGGGGGGCGGCATTCCGTTCGCCCCATGGCTGGTGGTAATGATTCCGAAAGTGGTGGATCCGGCCCCAGCCGCGCGCGCCGAGCTTCGTCAGCAGCGCCTGTTCGCTTTCGAGTTCGTCCATCGCCACGCGGTGCACACCCGCGATCGCCGCTGGGTCACGCAGCTCTTCCACCAGTCGATAGGCGGAGGGAGGAGGCGGTGGCAGGCAGGCGATCATGGATAGACCGGATTAAGCTGGGCCAGATAATCGGGTTTTAACAGCGAATAAAACAGCCGCTTTACCATATCGTGCAATTCGGTGAAGCGTTCGAGACCGTGGCCGAAAAGATCTGAGTCATTTGGACCCACCCAACCGTCGATATCTAGCACGCTGCCGACTTCCGGTCCGGCAGCAGTCACGACTATCGCGCCATTGGTGACTTGCAAGCGGGTCGTAATCTTCCCGAACCGAAGGACGGTGGTGACATCGATCTGACCATCCTTCAGCGGCGCTCCCTCGATGTGCACACCGATCTTGAGGTTGGGAAAAACGTCGCCGCTGAAGAAATCGATGTAGCGGACGCCGATGCGTTCCGTCTCGCGCACGAAGCCGGCCGCCCGAACGCGCTCCAGCAGCCAGCTTGGCTCGTTGCGAATCGCCGGCCAGCCAGGATAGGTGCGCGACTTCGTGCTCAGGCTGACAACCCGGGGGCCGAGCTGCACCAGGAACGTCTCGGCCTTGAACTGAAGCAGCGGAAGATGCGTGAGAGCGGGTCCTGCGCGCGGATTGGTTCGGGCACCTGGAGCAGCGGCAGATTCAACTGGTCGCGATACCGCTCGCGAATCTGCCCGTAGAGCAGGCCCGGCAGCGTGGCCCACGGTTCGCTGCTGACAAAGCGGGCTTCGAATACCGCCTCGATGATCGGACACGGCGCGATGCGCATGGGGAGGCGCTCCAGGAAAGTGAAAATGGAAGACATGGCGGCTGGGCAGGGGTGAAGGCAGGTAGGCGAAGGAACACCTTTGATCGACGACGCGGATGCGTCACGTCATCGCGGTGGAGTTCTCGACGAATTTGATTTCGTCGGGCGCCTTGCACGCAAAACCGACCGTGGGCGTGAGTGCATTCGGCAGCGAATAGCAGTCGAAATCCTGGAGCGTGGCAGCGATAAGCGAGTGGTTTCCACCAGTAATGCGATGAGAGTGCAGAGCGGGTTGACGAAAGCCAAGCGGCAAGCCGTGGCCCGGCCGAG
>JACQWL010000511.1 GCA_016209255.1 Verrucomicrobiota bacterium | reverse complement strand
GCCAGAACGCCTGGCTGGACAACTGATCGGCCGTGGCTGGGATCAGTCGGGTCAGGATGGTCTTGCGGTACCAGTCGGCCAGTCGCAAGAGCGGCCTTGAGAATCATCTCGCCACACTGCGGCGCCAGGTTCAGACGCTGCTCGACCCTTCCTTGCCCCCGCGTCGTGAGATCACCCTCCGCAGACTCAGACCATCCACCCTCCGCCGGTCAGGCCGAAGCCCGCTGGTTTGCGGAGGAGGTCCAGCCGCACGAGCCGATGCTTCGGGCGTGGCTGCAGAGCCGGTTTCCGCAGCTCACCGATTTGGACGACATCGTGCAGGAAGCCTACGCGCGCGTGCTCGCGGCCCGCAGCCGGATGGACGTGCGCCAGCCAAAGGCGTTTTTCTTCGCGACGGCGCGCAATCTCGCCCTCGACCATTTCCGACGCCGGCAGATCGCGCGCGTGGAGCCTTTAGGGGGAATCGACGAGTTATCCGTCTTGGATGAGGGTGAAAACGTCGCCGAGACGGTCGCCCGCAACCAGGAAATCGAACTCATGACCCAAGCCATCCAATCGCTGCCCGACCGCTGCCGACAGGTCATGACGCTGCGCCACGTCTACGGCCTGTCGCAAAAGGCCGTCGCCGCGCAGCTCGGCATCTCGGTGCGCACGGTCGAGGCACAGGTCACCATCGGCATCAAGCGCTGCACCGAGTTCGTGCGGCGGCGCCAACCGTAGTTCGCCATGAATCAACCCAAGACCAACCCGGCCGGTGAGGCCGGCATCGAGCATCAAGCCGCCGCGTGGCTGGCACGGCGGGATCGCGGGCTGACGGCAGTCGAGCAGGATGAGTTGTTCCAGTGGCTCGCCGAGGATCCGCGTCACGGCGAGTGGCTCGCGCGTCACCAGCAAACCGTCAACGGCTTGAAGCTCCTCGCGCAGTGGCGGCCCGAACACGGCGCGCGGCCGAATCCCGATTTGCTCGCACCGCCGCGGCCGCGGGTGCGGTGGCGCTGGGTATTGCCGACGGGCCTGGCCGCGGCCGCAGGCATCGCGCTGGCCTTTACGCTCTGGCGGCCGTGGGCGCCGGACGTTGCCGGCACGGCCAGCGCGGCGCGGGCCGCGTCCGATCCACAGGTGCGGCGCAAGCTGCTCGAGGACGGTTCGACGATCGACTTGAACCGCGGTGCGGAGGTCGACGTGCGTTTCAGCGCGGCGGAGCGCCGCGTGACGCTGGTGCGGGGCGAGGCGCATTTCAGCGTAAGGACGAACCCGTCGCGCCCGTTCATCGTGCAGGCGGAGCGGGTGGAGATTCGCGCGGTGGGCACGGCGTTCGATGTGCGGCTGGCGGCGAAGTCGGTGGAAGTGCTCGTGACCGAGGGTCGGGTGCAGGTGCGCCCACCCGAACGGTCGGCCGCCGCGCCGGAGGCATCGCTGGTGGTCGCGGGCGAGCGCGCGGTGGTTTCGCTGGTCGAGCCGGGCGCAGTCCCCAAGGTCGACACCGTGGCGGCTGACGAGCTGGCGCGGCTGCGCGCATGGCACTATCGCCAACTCGAGTTTACCGACGCGCCGCTCGCGCAAGTCGTGGCGGAGTTCAACCGCGACAACCAGGTGAAGATGGTGGTGGACGATCCGGTGCTGGCCGCGCTCCCCATCGGGGCGACGCTGCGCTCGGACAACGTGGAGGGCTTCGTGCGGCTGCTCGAAACGAGTTTTCATGTGTCGGTCGAGCGCCGGGGCGATGGTGTGATCGTGCTGCGCCAGGTTTCGGTTCCGCCGAAACCTCGCTGATTTTCCGCGCAAGCGGAAAATCCCTGAAATTTTTTTAGGGGGTCGGAGCCGAAAAAACGTCTTGGGACAAACCCCACTTTCGCCATGACCTCTTCGTCACCATGCCTGCGGCGTTTGTTCGCCGCCCCACGTGCGGGGTTCCGCCCGCTGTTTGCCGTCTTGTTTAGCATTGTACTCTCCGCGACTGCAGGGGCGGCGGAGGCGGCGAAGATGTTCGATGTCCCGGCGGGCGCCGCCGCCGAGACGTTGAAGCGCTTCGCCCAGCAGGCGGGGCAGCAGGTCGTGTTTCCCGCCAACGAAGTCCGCGGCGTGCGGACGGCGGCCGTCAAGGGCGAGTTCACCGCCCGCGACGGCCTGGCGCGGCTGCTCGCGGGCACGGAACTGGCGGCGACGTTCGACGAGAAGAGCGGAACGTTTGCCGTGGCGAGGGCCGCCGGCCCAAACGCCCCAAGGGCGGCACCGACCGCGGCGCCCGCCCGCCCCAGAAGTGAGCCGCCGGAAGCGGCGGTCGTGCTGTCGCCTTTCACGGTCACCGCCGATTCCGACGTGGGTTACGCCGCCAGCAGCACCCTTGCGGGCAGCCGTTTCAAGACGGACTTGAAGGACACCGCCGCCTCGATCTCGGTGCTGACAGAGGAGTTCATTGCCGACATTGGCGCGACCAATCTCACGGATGCGCTCCAGTATTCCACGAGCACACAGCGCGACCAGGACGACGCCAGCTCGGCCGGCGCCACTCCGGGCGGCAATCCCATGCTCGAATTTCCGGATCGTTTTCGGGTGCGCGGCCAGAGCGCCACGCTGGCCCGCAATTACTTTACGCTGAGAATTCAGAGCGACAACTACAACGTCGAGCGGATCGAGGACTCGCGCGGCCCCAATTCGGTGCTCTTCGGTTTCGGTTCGCCCGGCGGCGTCCTGAACGTTTCCACGAAGCAGGCCGGCACCGGCCGCTCGTTCCGCAAAGCGAGCGTCCAGATTGGCTCGTTCGGTTCCCACCGCGAAACACTCGATGTGAACCAGGTTCTCCTGCGGGGTCGGCTCGGGCTGCGGCTCAATGCCGTCTATGATCAGAACAACGATTTTCGCGAATTCACCTTCAGCCGTGACCGCCGCTTCGACCTGGCGGTGAATTTCCAGCCGGCGCCCGCAACGCAGTTTCGCGCCGCCTACGAACGCGGCTTCTATAAGGCTAACAAGCCGCGATCGTTCGGCCTGAACGACGGCGGCGTCCAGCTCTGGGAGCAGGTGGGCCGGCCGACGTTCGCCACGTCCATCGCCAGCAATCCGGCGCTCAGCATCACCCGGCTCGGGAGCGGGCGACGGATCACGTACATCGGCAACAACGAGCGGCTCCTCGACATGAGCACCACGTTGGTCACCACCGACACCAACAACGAAATTCTGAATCGCCGGATCGCCGATCCGAGAATCAACGTGGGCGGGCCGGGGCAGATTCGAACCACGCCGTCGAACAACTTTGCCGCGTTTGTCGAGCAGCGCCTCGGCCGAAGGACCTTCGTGGAGCTCGGCTACAGTCACCAGGATTCCTTTTTCGAAAGCCACGACCAAAACTCGAACCGGATATGGGGAGATCCCAATCAGGTCATGAACGACGGCACCCGGAATCCGTTCGCCGGCCGGCTGTTCATCGAGTCGGCGGCCGGTTGGGGCCGCTTTCAGCGCTGGGAGCGCGCGGACACGGGCCGCGCCACGCTTTCCACCGACGTCGATGCCGGGAAATGGGGCAACTACCGCGTCGCCGTCCTCGGCGAGTTCGAGACGCGCGGGCTTATCCGCTTCAGTCAATTTGAGGTCTGGCAGGGGCGTCCGTTCAACGCCGCACCAGAAAACGCCGCCAACCGGGTCATCCGCCGCAATTACGTCACCGAGGGCGTCTGGGACACCTATTTCGCCAACGGCCCCGTCACCTCAGGCCTGATCAAAGACGCGCTCGATCCGGTCACCGGTCGCCGGCTCTCGTCCAGTTGGGTGCGCCGGAGCGCGAGCCAGGACGATGATCCGAGCACCCAGAAAACCGGGTTGGCCAGCGCTCAAGCGCGCTTTCTGGGCGACCGGCTCGTGCTCGGCGGCGGCTATCGCTACGACAAGGTTCACATCTTCGATCGCGCCGGGATTCGCGATCCGGTGAGCAACGAGTTCAGCATCGATTACGGCAGCGGGGTGAACGTAGATCGCGAAGCTCGCAATCAGTCGTTCGGTGTCGTCGGTCACGTGACGCGCAGCGTCTCGGTACACTATAACCGTGCCAACAACCAGGGCCTGCCGAATCCGATCATCCGGATTATCGATCTCGGCATTCCCAGCGGCTCCAAGGCCGCGCCGAACTCGAAGGGCGAAGGTGAGGACATCGGCTTAAGCGTGAGCTTGCTCGACAGCCGGATCCACGCCCGGGCAACCTACTACACCACGAATGCCGTCAACCTGACTGATTTTGACGGCACGACTTTCGGCGGTCCCGCGAACGTCGCCACGAACATCCTCACCGCCCTGCGCAACGCCGGTTTGATCACGCAGGTCCAGCAGGACGCCCACACGCCCAATGCCAATGGCGGCACCTTCGCGCTCGAATCCTCCGGCTACGAGATCAATCTCACTGCCAACGTCACCAAAAACTGGCGACTGCAGGCGAGCTACTCGATCACCGACACGAAGCAGACCAATTACGGCCCGGAAAAGAAGGCCTGGATGGAGCGTGAGTTTGCCTACTACGACAGCTTCAACCGCGCGGCGCTCGTCACCAGCGCTGGCATCACCATTGACGAGGCGAAGCGCCGGATGCGCGATGAGTTCGAGGCCCAGGCCTCGCTTGAGCGGCTCGGTGAGCTCGGTCTCCGGCGCCACAAAGTCAGTCTGTTTACCCGCTACGATCTGCCGTGGGAGCCGCTGAAAGGGGCCTATGTCGGCGGGGGTTATCGGCACCAAAGCAAGAACTTGGTCGGTCGGGACACGGCCGGCAACCCGCTGTTCGGCCGATCCTACTGGCGGGCGGACTTACTGGCCGGATACAAGTTGCGGAAGGTGCGCGTGCTCGATGGAGTCACTCTGCAACTCAACGTGAACAATGTCTTCAGCGCGGACGAACCGCTGATCACGCGGATCCTGCCCGATGGCGTTACGGTGCGGCGGCTCCTCGTCCAGACGCCGCTCACCTGGCGGCTGCAGGGGAAGAGGGAATTCTGAGGGTGGCCTCGACTCGGAGGGGACCTATCCCAACCGCCCCGGCGTCACGCTGCCTTTCACAGGCGCCGCGCGGCACAACCGCAATGTCAACGTGTTCTACGCCCGCGGCCCGATCGATCTCCGGGTCTTTGTCAATTATCGCAGTCCCTACCTCGCCGGGGTCGGCGCGCGGGCCGTGCTCGACACCTACGAAGACGAACGGACGACGGTCAGCTTTTTTGCCAAATACAAGTTCAACCGACGCGTCACCGCGAACATCGATGTAAACAACATCACGGATACCTCCAAGCGAAGTTATCAGGGCGATCCCTCCAATCCGCGCTCGGTGCGGTACTTCGACTGGGCGGTGAATTTCCGGGTGGGATTGAACCTCTGATGCGACTATTGGTTCCGGTGTGACCCTCAACTGGAATTCATGACTTCCGCCACCCCGTCGATCAGACTCGCCGAGCCCGCTCCGGGGCCTCCCGCTGCGTCGCCGACCGCGTTGGCATTTCGTCGAGTCATCCGCGCGGTCGCGGTCGCCGTCATTCTGCCCGGCCTTGTGCGCAGCGCCGAGCTGGATGCGCCGCCGCCCGGCGCATTCACCATCGTCGTCATCCCCGACACGCAGGGCTATTTCGGCCGGGGCACCAAGGCGACGCCCACCAGCACCGATCCGCTGACGAATCCGGTCTTCGCCAACCACACGCGCTGGATCGTGGAAAACCGGGCTCGCCAGAACATCGTCTTCGTGACGCACGTCGGCGACATCGTGGACATCAACAACCGCGAGCAATGGCAGCTCGCGCGGGCCTGCCTCGACCGGCTGCACGGCGTGGTGCCCTACGGGCTGACCGTCGGCAATCACGACATGAAGAACACCGGCGATTCCTCGCTCTTTCAGGAGTTCTTCGGGGCGGAACGATTTGCACGGTTCGCCTGGTATGGCGGTTGTTTCCGGCCGGAACGACCGGCGCCCACGATCTCCGGCAACAACGCCAACAGCTACCAGCTCTTCTCCGCGGCGGACCTCGAATTCGTGCACCTCAACCTCGAGTGCAACGCGCCCGACGACGTCCTCGCGTGGGCCGGCGGCGTGCTGACCAAACACGCCGACCGCCGCGCGCTGCTCACGACCCACATGGACCTCGGGCCGTTGGACAAACCGAAGGACAACGATGGCTTCGTCAACGATCCCAAGGGCCGGATGCGCTGGGTGAAGATTCACGGCGCGCGCGGCAACAGCCCGGTGCAAATGTGGGAGAAACTCTACCGGCATCACGCCAACCTCGCGTTTATCTTCTCCGGCGATCAGAGCCGCACCACGGCGCTGACGCTCGCGGCGAACGGCAGCGTGGGCAACCTGGTGCGGTCGCTCCTCTCGGATTACACTTCCACCGGGCCGCTGCGGGTCTACCGCTTTCTCCCGTCACAAGACAAGGTCCAGGTCATCACCTACGACACGACCCGGCGCGAACTCGTGGAAACGGCGCGCTACATCAAAGACCGCCACGCGCACCAATTCACGCTCGACTACCTGATCAAACCCGTGGGAGTTTCCTCGCGCTGAAAGGGGTTGGCGCAACCTGGAACCACTCCGAGCCTCCCGTGCCCATAGATGTTTTTAGGACCTGGCCCCCAATCCCAGTTGGCCGTGAAAACCTCTCATTCGGATCCACCAGCCACCGTCTATCCCGCTGAGACGGCCGGGATACTAGGTCCCGGCGCCGACGACAGGCGCTGGTTCGCGCGGGATGTCTATCCACACGATTCCTTGCTGCGCTCTTATCTCCGCGGTGCGTTTCCGTCGGTGCGCGACGTGGACGACGTCGTGCAGGAGTCATACCTCCGCGTCTGGAAACGCCAGGCCATTCGTCCCATCGGCGCGGTCAAAAGCTTTCTGTTCACCGTCGCCCGACACCTCGCGCTCGACCTGCTCCGCCGGGATCGGCGCACGCCCATCGATCGCGTAACGGATTTGGCCACCCTGTCCGTTATAGAAGATAAGCCCGATTCCGCGGCCAACGCCTGTTTCAACGAAGAAGCCCAGATGCTACTCGCTGCCATCGAAGCGCTGCCCGGTCGAACCCGGGAGGTTTACATGCTCCGCAAATTCGAAGGACTTTCCCAGAAGCAGATCGCGATGCGCCTCGGCCTCTCCGAAAACACAGTCGAGGTGCAGATCGGGCGTGCTAATCGCAAGTGTGAACGGTTCCTCCGGGAACGCGGCATCCTCCGATGACACCACGCATGCAACCCGGCCCCCGCCGTGTATCTCCGTCCGACTTCGAGGTCGCCGCGTCGGCTTGGATCGCGCGTCGCGACGCCGGGATGACTCCCGACGAGACCGAGGAGTTTATGCGCTGGAAGGCGGTTCCCGCGCACGCCTTCGCGCTCGCCCGGCACGAGAAAACATGGTCGTTCTTCGAGCGCCCCGCGCAAATCGGCCAGGGGGCAAGCCTCGTTCACGAAGTGCGCCTGCGCGTGGCCCGCCGCCGCCGCCGCCGAGCGGGCGCGGCGCTGGCGGCCGCCGCGGCGCTGATGGTGGCAGGTTTCGTCCTGCGTGGCCCGTCGCCGGCGACGGCGCCGCTCGCGAGTCCTGTCGCACCTACCGCCGTCGTCCTGCTGCCGGAGACGCGCATTCTGCCGGACGGCAGCAAAGCCGAACTGAGGCCGGGGGCCGATCTCGTGGTCGAGTTCACCCGTTACGTCCGCCGGCTCTCTCTCCGCAAAGGCGAAGCGCATTTTCAGGTGACGAAAGACCCTGATCGGCCCTTCGTCGTCGCGGTATCCGGGGTGGAGGTGCGCGCGATCGGCACGGCCTTCGCTGTCGAATTGAATCACACCGCAGTGGCTGTGCTGGTCACGGAAGGACGCGTGAAGGTGGACCGGTTCGCCGGACCGGCCGGCGGGACAGTTCCGAGAGGCGGGCCGACACCAGCGGCCGCCCCGCCATTGACACTCGGATCGGTCGATGCCGGCAACCGGCTCGTGGTCGAGCTTGCGTCCGCATCTGGTCTCCCGGCGAT
>JACQWL010000510.1 GCA_016209255.1 Verrucomicrobiota bacterium | reverse complement strand
GATGTCGGCCGCCGTTCCGCCCGCGACCGGCGCTTCGCCCGCGGGATACACATCCAGCAGATGCACGCCGTCCGCGGCCGCGAGCGCCGCCGCAAACTCCGCCTTGAGCTGCGCCGTGCGGCTGAAACGGTGCGGTTGAAACGCCACGAGCAGCCGGCCATCCGCCGTCACCCGCCGGCGCAAGCTCCCGAGCAGGGCCCGGATCTCCGCGGGGTGATGCGCGTAATCCTCGATCACCGTCAGCCCGCCCGTCGCCGGCAGTACGGCCTGGCGGCGTCGCACGCCCGGGTAGTCGGCGAGCAAGCTGCGCGAAAATTCTGCGCCCATCAACCGGGCGGCCGCGAGCGCCGCCGTGGCGTTGGCGGCGTTGAACTCGCCGCGCGCCCGCACGATCGCCTCCGCCGCCGGAAATTCCCCTCCCAGCCGGATCGTCATTTGCTCCACCGAGTCGCTGGCCATCTCGCCGCGAAAATCGCCGGTGCGGCCGAACGACCGGGTGGCTGGCTTCTCGCCGGCGGCCGACGGCGTCCGCCGATCGCGCTCCGCCACGATCCGCGCCGACAGCGCACACGCGTCGCTGACGAGCACCGTGCCGCGGGTTCGGGCAAACAGGGCGGCAAAGGTGTCGGCGAGGTCGGCCAGCCGCCGGTAATGATCCGGATGATCCCAGTCGAGATTCACCGCCACGGTGATTTCCGGCGAGAAGCGTTCGATCGTGCCATCGCTCTCGTCGATCTCCGCCACGACCCAGTCGTTCGAACCCGCGCGCGCCGGCGGCGTGGCGTCGGCGAACAATCCGCCCAGCACGTAGCCGGCGGGAAAATTGGCGCGGCGCAGCGCGGTGATCAGCATCGCCGTCGTCGACGTCTTGCCGTGTGACCCGCAGACCGCCACGAGTTTCTTCCCCCGTGTGACCTCCGCCAGCAACTCCCCGCGCCGGACCAGCGGCAGCTTCCCCGCGATGGCCGCCAGCCGGGCGGGATGCGTTTTCCCCACCGCCGAGGAATACACCACCAGTTCGCCGTCACTCGGGATTTGCGCGATGCGAACGCGTTCGCCTGTCAGCATCGCGCGCATGTCCTCCGTCAGCCCGTCGTCCTCACCGCTCACGTCGAAACCGAGCTGGGCGAGATAAACCGCCAGCGGCCCGACACCCATGCCGCCGACGCCGACACAGTGGATTCGGCGGATGTCGCGGCCGAAGAGCGATGGCAGCGGCGTCGGCCTCATCGGAAAACCTCCCCCCGGCGGCCCGCCGGCCCGGGTGAAGCGATGAATCCACGGCCGCGACCCCCTAACCCGCATATTTCACACTCTGGTTCGTTTTCACGCTTGGCCCGACGATGGATGTGGCGGTGTGTCTGAGTTTCCTGCGAGTACATGCGGGTTAAAAGCAAAACCGCAGCGGTTTTGCCAATAGCCCGGACGCTCCAGGCGGCTGAGACCGCGGCCAAGATCTTCGAACACGCTGTGGCTGCGCACGAGAGAAGAGTGCGAAAAGTCCGGGCTAGCGGCGCCCTTTTTGTCCGGCGCGCTGAAAATCGGGTTGGTTTTCTGGGGCGATAGGGTAGTTCTGGCCGTCCTTTCCCTTTGCCATGGCTAAAACGCACTCCGACATCGGACTCATCGGCCTCGCCGTGATGGGTCAGAACCTCGCCCTCAACATCGCCGATCACGGCTTTCAAATCTCGGTTTTCAACCGTACCACGGAGAAAACCGACAAGTTCGTCGCCGAAAACCCGAACACGCCGGGTGGCCTCGTCGGCACGAAGACGCTCCCGGAATTCGTCCAGTCGCTCGCCAGGCCGCGCAAGATGGTCATCCTCGTCCAGGCCGGGAAAGGCACCGATGCCGTGATCGACGGCCTGGTGCCGTTGCTCGAGCCGGGCGACATCGTCATCGACGGCGGCAACGCGCTCTGGACCGACACGATTCGCCGCGAAAAAGCGCTGCGCGAAAAAGGCCTTCGCTTCATCGGCTCCGGCGTTTCCGGGGGTGAAGAAGGTGCGCGTTTCGGGCCCGCGCTGATGCCCGGTGGTGACCGCGCGGCCTACCAGGAACTCGAGCCGATCTGGAATGCGATCGCCGCCAAGGTCGACGCCGAGACCGGCACACCGCTCACCGGCGCCGCTCCCGGCAAGCCGATCGTCGGTGGCGTGCCCTGTGCGACCTACATCGGCGAAAACGGCGCCGGCCACTACGTGAAGATGGTCCACAATGGCATCGAGTACGGCGACATGCAGATGATCTGTGAGGCCTACGCGCTGATGCGCGGACTGCTGGGGCTCAAGGCCGCCGAGATGGGCGCGATTTTTTCCGAGTGGAATCAGGGCATCCTGGGCAGCTTCCTGATCGAAATCACCGCCGATATTCTGCGGCAGAAGGATCCGATGACGAAGAAGCCCTTCGTCGACATCGTCCTCGACACCGCCGGCCAGAAAGGCACCGGCAAATGGACATCGACCAACGCCCTGGACATGGGCGTGCCCGCGCCGACGGTCGCCGAAGCGGTGTTCGCCCGCTGCCTCTCGGCGGTCAAGGAGGAGCGTGTGGCCGCGTCGAAGATTCTCAAGGGTCCGAAGAAGAAATATCGCGGCTCGCGGAAAGCGTTGATCGAGGCGATTCGCGACGCGCTTTATTGTTCGAAGATTTGTTCCTACGCCCAGGGTTTTCAGCTGATGCGCGAGGCGCAAAAGGAATACAAGTGGACGCTCAACTTCGGCGAGATCGCGCAGATCTGGCGGGGCGGTTGCATCATTCGCGCCGGCTTTCTGCAGAAGATCACCGAGGCCTACGCGCGCAATCCCGCCCTGGCCAATCTCCTGCTCGACCCGTATTTCAACCGGACGGTCAAGCAGGCGCAGGAAAACTGGCGGAAGGTCATCGCGCTGGCGGTGGAATGCGGGGTGGCCGCGCCGACCTTCGGCTCCGCCCTCTCGTACTACGACGGTTACCGCTCGGCGCGGCTGCCGGCGAACCTGCTCCAGGCGCAGCGCGACTACTTTGGGGCGCACACCTACGAGCGCACCGACCAGCCCCGCGGCAAGTTCTTCCACCTGGACTGGCCGGAGCCGGCGCGTCCGCAGTTGGCGATGTAAGCCTTGGAATAAATCGCACCCACGGTCCCGGCCTTGATTTTGATCCTCATCTGTGTAGTGGTCTGTGTATGAACTTTAAGACCATTTCCCTTTCCGAAGACGCGTACAAAATTTTGAAAAAGGCGAAGCGTTCCCCGCGTGAATCCTTCACCGAGGTTGTGCGGCGCGCATCATGGGACGAGCCGGCTGAGACGATGGGCGAGGCGCTTGACCTCCTTGAAACGGAGTTTGGCCATGGCAAGACGACGGTTACGGACGAAGAACTCGATACTTCGCGAAAGTTGCACGCCCAACGGAAGGTCCGGGCCTGATGCTCCTGCTCGACACAAATTTCCTGATCGACCTGCACTCCGAGTTGCGCCGCAAGGACGGTGCGGACGGCCCGGCAAAGCGTTTCATGCGAGCAAACAAAACGCTGCCGATGGCGATCACGCCGGTGACGGCGAATGAATACGCCGTCGGCATCCGCAACGAAAGAGAGGCGCGCCGTTTTCTCCGGCGGTTCCGCCTCATCGCCTTCGGGCGAGACATCGCATTCCTTGCCTCGCGGATTGACCGTGCGCAAATTGCGAAGGGGCTTCGCGTTGGCGAAAACGATACGTGGCAAGCTGCCGCAGCCCTGCGCTTCAACCTGACCATCGTCACCGACGACACTGATTTCGACAAGGTGCCGCAGGTGAAACGGCGAAATTATCTTGGCTCATAGGCCCCGACGGGGCGCATCTCCGGGTCGGTGAGTTTGATGGGGGCGCGACTGAAAAGACGCGAATTCAAATTCGATCGCTGGTTTTATTCCGACAACTCAACCCTGAATCCCCTCGCACCATGTTAGGCATCCGCTTCGCCAGGCGGTCAAGGAATCGGACGCTTTGGTGGAGGCCTTGCGCCCCAAACTGGTCGGCGCCCCGGAAATCGTGGCGCTCGGGCTGGAGATTCTCGGGTTTTCGATTCTGGCGATCAAACCGACGCCCGAAACCGCGCGGGCGCTCGAGGCCGAGACCCGGGAGCAGCTGCTGAAGGAGGCCGACGACGCGATCTTTCGGCGCCGCAATGCCGCGGTCGAAAACGAACGCGCGATCAAGGAGAATGAACTCAACACGGAAAACGCCGTGGAACT
>JACQWL010000485.1 GCA_016209255.1 Verrucomicrobiota bacterium | reverse complement strand
ACTTCAGCAACCGTGGCGATGCGGTCGAGATGTAGGGGCGCCGCTTGCCGACGCCCGCCATACGACGTGGAAATGGGCGTCGGCAAGCGACGCCCCTACACTTACCAATTCGTTTGCACCGCTCAATGGGTGAACGGGTTCCTACCGCATGGTTCCGGTTTAGTACCGCCTGCTTGCTCCCTCTCAATGAGAGAGCCCGAACCATCGCCGAGCCGTTGAACTGTATTCCACCAATGATCTCTTTCCAGCATGCCATCCTGACCCTGAGCCAAGCGAAGGGGAAGAATCCAGCCGGATGCACCCATGCGGAAGCGCCGGCCGGGGAATTTGGCGGCGCGGCGTGTGCTCCTGCCGTTGCCATGCCCGAATCTTCCCGCTGACGTTCCCTCCGCCCCCGCCAAATTCCCATGAACTGGCTCTCGCAAATCGGCTCGATTACGAAGTTCGGATTGATGAGCGTCCCGCAGCGGCGGGGCGCGGTGGCGGCCACCATCTTCGGCGTCGCGGGCGTGGTGGCCGTGCTCGTCGGCGTGCTCTCCATCGCGGCGGGCTTCAAGGCGGCGATGACCGCCTCCGGCGCGCCCGACACCGCCATCGTGCTGCGCAGCGGGGCGGACAGCGAAATGGTCAGCGGGTTCAGCCGCGAACAGACGCGCCTCATCGCCGACGCCCCTGGCCTCGCCCGCACGGCGCAGGGTCCGCTCGCGTCCGCCGAACTTTTCGTCATCATCAACCTGCCCAAGCGCTCGACGGGCACCGACGCCAACGTGCCCTTGCGCGGCGTGGAGAGCGCCGCGTTTTTGGTGCGCGACAACGTGAAGATTACCGAGGGGCGGATGTTTGCCTGGGGCCGGAACGAAGTTCTCGTCGGCCGCGGCGCGGCCCGGGAGTTTGCCGGACTGGACGTTGGCGCGAGTATAAAAGTCGGGCGCCAGGAATGGCCGGTCGTCGGGATCTTCGCGGCCAGCGGCGGCGTGGCGGAATCGGAAATCTGGACCGATGCCACGGTCCTCCAGGCGGCGTACAACCGCGGCGACTCATTCCAGTCGGTCTACACGCGGCTGAACTCGGCGGCGGCGTTCAAGGAATTCAAGGACGCGCTGACCTCGAACCCGCAGCTCAGCGTGAAGGTGGCCCGGCACTCCGAATATTACGCTGAAAGCTCGGAAATGCTGACGCGGCTGATCACGACGCTCGGCTTCCTGATCGCGTTTCTGATGGCAATTGGGGCCGTGTTTGGCGCGCTGAACACGATGTACAGCGCGGTGGCGGCGCGGACCCGGGAAATCGCCACGTTGCGGGCGCTCGGCTTTGGCCGTGGCGCCGTGGTGGTTTCACTGATGATCGAGTCGCTGCTGCTGGCGCTCGTTGGCGGGGCCCTGGGCGCCAGCCTGGCGTATTTCGCCTTCCACAATTTTCAAACCTCGACGATGAACTGGCAGAGCTTCAGCCAGGTGACCTTCGCGTTTGCGGTGACGCCGCAACTGCTGGTGCAGGGGATTGTGTGGGCGATGCTCATCGGACTGGCCGGCGGGCTGCTGCCCGCGATTCGCGCCGCGCGCCTGCCAATTGCCGCCGCGCTGCGGGAGCTGTAGGGAGATCGATTTCGATTATCTGACTGTAGGAGCGGCTTTACGCCGCGATGGATTGGGAAAATTGCGGCCTCCGAAGCGGAGCTACCCTCCAAATACTCCCGCATACGTGCCATCCGTGCCATCTTCGAGCTTGTCGTAGCGCGCCAGTTCCATCCGGATATGCCGCCGATTACAGTCGTGAAGATACTGGAGCCGCGACGCCCCCGTCGCGGTTTCAACCCACGTGACGAGGGCGCCGCGTCCCCAGAGTCCAAAAAGTGGGATGCGCCTGCCGGGGATTATGGCGGGACGAGCAAACCGACGAGGGTTCCCGTCAGATTAAGCCGGGCAGGCGGGCCGCGATCCACGGCGCAAGGAGCAACACGATCATGCCGATGGCCAGCAGTCGGCCCAGGCGGGAATCGAAGTCGGAGGCGATGCGTTGCCACGAGGCGCGTAAGAACCGAATGATGCAGCGGTGGGCAGCCCTATTGCCAACGCCCGTTTCCACGTCGTATGGCGGGCGTCGGCGAGCAACGCCCCTACATCTCAACGGAATCGTTACGCCTACGATTTCTCGGGCCAGAATCCTATAATCCGATCCATGCATTCGATTTGCGTTGACAGCCCAACCGAACTTTTAACAATTTTTTTATCCCACCTTAGTTTTCGGACATGCGGCGTGTACCCCACCTGCAGCGTCCGAATGCGTCGGTTCCAGAGAGCAGGGATCTGCTCAACAAAGAAAGAATACCCATGAAGTTCATTACTGCGTCTCCGTCTGTCTCGCCGGTCAAAAACGCCCTTCTCGGGCTTATATCAGAGCGGCTCTTCACAGGCACTCGTGCATTCTTGTTTGGCGTCGTTTCCGTTTTGGTGAGTGCAGCCAGTTGGGTGAATGCGGCCGTCATCACGGTTGATACCTCAAACGCAGCGAACTGGAAAAAAAGCACCTTCTCGTATGTCGACAACACCGATCCCAACTGGCCCGGCGTGACCACGCCGCTCCCAAGCGCTGCATCCTACACGGTGGCCACGACGTTCAACCCGACGTTGCCGGCCGGATTTGGCGGCATTTTTGCCACCAGCGGGGTGACCTTTTATCGGTCCGTGTTCAGCCTGCCCAGTTTCAGCACGCTGACGGCCGACTTGTCAGCGCGCGTTGACAACAACATCCAAATTTTTGTGAACGGCGTTTCGGTGGCGGGCTTTGGGACGGATACGTGCGGTTTCTGTGGCCCCGATTTCCGCCTGTTTATCGGAACTGGCGGCGCGGTGACCAACGGCTACTCGGGAGGGCGGGCGTTTTCGACGGTGCAAGCGCCATATCCGCCAATCACCTGGATTTCCGGTGGGATCAACGAGATCGTCGTGGCAGTTCGCAACCTTGATGCGCCCGTTTTTCCTAACGACACAGGCGGCTTCCGCTTGAGCCTCGTGCTCAACACCACGGACGCGCCCGGCGTGACGTTCAGCCAGCCCGTCCCGGACGTTTTCCCGGGGACTGAGTTCCTCACCTGTATCATCGGAAACTTTCAGGAGCCGACACGGATTCAAAATTGGAAGCTGCGGTGGCAGGGATCGGGAACTGTACCCGCCATTCTGACTGTCGCCGCGACAACGGTGAACACGTCGGAAAGCGGCGCGATCGAAGCTACCGTAACGGGGCCCGGTTTGCCTCCACAGATTGTCACCGTAAATCATCCCGCGTCTCAGGGCGATAACTTGGGGATGCTCAGTTTGAGTCTTCAGCCAGGCACCACCTATGACTTGGCCATCCGGCGCACGGGTCAAGCCGCGCATTACAAACTCGGCGCGCCGGACAAGCAGCTGGAAATCGGTTTTGCCCATCCGTTGCTGTACCTCGAGCATCATCAACAAGCTTGGGTCGTCAACGCCGCCCCGAATGAAACTGTCAATATCGACGTGCTCACGGACAACCCGCCCATTGGCGGGGCAGGCCCGCAGGCGACGACGCTGACTTACAGCGTCCGGCGTCTGAACTGCTCGGTCGTTGTGCGGTCGACGACCATTCAAGGAGCGTTTCTGGGTACGGTTCAGCAACCGGTTCAGGGCGCGATTTCGTTTAACGCCGGAAGTGATGGGAGTTTTGTCATCTACTTCGAGAGCATGAATGGACATTTCGCCGTGCGAAAGACCTCCGGCGTTGACGGCGGCTTCTATGCGTTGCCCTGCCCGCCCAAGGTCCGGGTCAACTGCCCACCTAATATTGTCAGGCCCCAAGATCCCCGCCAGTGCGGCGCCAAGGTGAGTTTTGACGCGACCGTGTCTGGCGTTTGCGACACGCTGGTGACTTATTCACACCAGCCGGGCTCGTTCTTCCCCATCGGTACAACGGTCGTGACCGCGTCGGCCACGGACATCTTTGGCGAGACCGCGATGTGCAGCTTCACGGTGACCGTCAAAGATACCGTGGCGCCAGTCGGCGAGTGCGTGCCGACGACGAATCCGGCCGGCAAGACCATCCCGGCGGCGGGCAACAACCCGAAGAGCGGCCAGAATCCGGACGGCTTCTACCAACTCATCGGCAGGGATAACTGTGACGACTCGTCGATCCTCGCGCTATTTGTCTATGACACCGGCAGCAGCTATGTCGCCGGTCCGTTCAAGAGCGGCGACAAGGTCAAGATTACGCAAGCGCCGGGCGTCACGCCCAACACCAAGCCGATGGCCGGCGACATCGTCGCCCACATCCAGCTCAAGGGCGACGCCTACCTCATCGTCACGGATGCCACCGGCAACATTTCGTCGAGGGAATTTTGCCGCGTGGCGCCTCCGCCGAAATAACCTGAACACTCAGCCACTACGGTTCACTCCCACAACGGGCGCCTGCGGGCGCCCGTTTTTTTTGGCGTTGCACGCGCGAGGTGGTGCCTGGTGGCAGGCGATTCGTAGGGGCGTCGCTTGCCGACGCCCGCGGTCGCCGACAAGCGGCGCCCCTACATCAAAGCCACTGCAGGCAAGCCCGCGATTTCGTGGCACGGGCCCTTGTGCGCCTCTGGCGCATTCCAGCCCGTGGATTTCTGAATCACGGACTGCTCTGCTGGACAGCAGAGCGTGCCACCTCAAACCATCGCCGCGACTCCGCCGACCTTTTTTTCCAAGTTATTGGTGCGCTTCGCGCGGAGTTTTGCTACCGTTCGCGCCATGAAAAGAATCCACCGGATGGCGATGGCCCTGCTTGCCTTATTCGAACTCGGTGGGCTTCCAGCTCTCCGCGCCCAGATTTCGCCGGCGCCCGCGGTCGGGAAGGCGGCCGGTCCCCACGCGAGGTTCGCGGAACCGTCGGTTAACTTCGGCAAAGTCATGCCGACCGAGGCCCGCCGCCACGTTTTCGTCGTGACCAATGTCGGCACCGAGATGCTCGTCATCAGCAACGTGGCCCCGGGTTGCGGCTGCACCACCGCCGGAGAGTGGGACAAGGAGATTCCGCCCGGCAAAACCGGCCGGATTCCGATCGAATTCAATCCCGCGAACTTCAGCGGCGCCGTCACGAAGTCGATCGTCGTCAGCTCCAACGACGCAGTCCAGTCCACGCAGGTGCTGGAGATCCAGGCGACGGTGTGGCGACCGTTTGAGGTGAGTCCGGCGCACGTCAGTTTTCTTCCCGTCGAGGGAGAGCCGCGCGAAGAGACCAAAATCGTGCGCATCGTTAACAACCTCGACCAACCGGCGACGCTCGAACCGCCGCAGTCCGCCAATCCGCAGTTCAAGACCGAACTGAAAACCATCCGCCCGGGCCGGGAATTCGAACTGCACGTTTCCTACGACTCCGCCGTCCCCAGCCCCTCGCTCAACACCACCGTCACCATCAAGACCTCCCTTGCCGACCAGCCGGTACTGAGCGTCTCGGCCTTTGCGATGCCCCAGCCCGCCGTCGTCACCATCCCGACCACGATCCAATTGCCGCCCGGGCCGCTCGGCCCAAATTACACGTACAACGTTGTCATTCGCAATAACGGGAGCGCCGCATTGAAGGTCACCGAGCCGGCCGCCAGCGTGGAGGGCCTCGTCGTCAAGCTGATCGAGCCGCAGCCCGGCAGGATGTTTTACGTCAGCATCGCGATCCCCGGCGAATTCAAGGCGTCCGCCGAAAAACCGGCGGTGATCTCCGTGAAGACCTCGCACCCAAAATTCCCCGAAATCCGCGTGCCCATCGTGAGGCCAGCGCCACCCCCGCCGCCCGCCACGACGGCGGGAAAATGACTCCTTTCCATGCGCGCGTTCGGGGCCGTGGTCGTCGAGTCGCTGCTGATCGCCGCCGTGGGCTCGGCTCTGGCGCTGGCGGCCAACGCCCTTTCGCCCCGCGGACTGCGCCTCAGCCGGAATTACTTTCCCAACGGAGAACGCGGAGCTCCCTCCGTCCCTGCAACCGCCACGCATTCACCCGCTGCTTCGGCCGCGGCCGCCTTCGGTTCCGCGAATCCGGCGGCAGCGCTGCTGCGCCGCCTGGAAAAGCACGGCCTGCGGGCGGTCACGGCCAGCGAGGTCATCGCTTTGTACCGCGATCCCCAATACGAGCAGGGACTCATGGTGTTCGTTGACGCCCGCGATGACGCGCACTTTGCGGCCGGGCACATTCCGGGCGCCTGGCAGTTCAACCACTACCGCGCGGAGAATTACCTCCCCGCTGTGCTTCCGGTCTGCCTGATCGCGCTCAAGGTCGTGGTTTACTGCACGGGCGGCCAGTGCGAGGACAGCGAATTTGCCGCCGTCATGCTGCGCGACGCCGGAGTGCCGGCGGAAAACCTGTTCGTGTATCCCGGCGGCATCACCGAATGGATGACGAACAATCTGCCCGTCGAGATCGGAGCCCGTCGGAGCGGCCGGTTTCTATCCGCGACACCATGAGCGGTGGTTCCGGCATCCCCGGCTCGCACCGCGTCCCGGACCTGCTGGCCGTGGCCGCCCGCTGGCTCCTGGCAGCGGTGTTTCTTTACCTGGGGCTCGGCAAGGCCCTGCACCCGGTGGAGTTTCTCAAACTCGTCCGGCAATACGGCGTTTTCGAGGATCCGCTGCTCCTCAACCTCGTGGCCGCCGTGCTGCCCTGGTTCGAGGTCATCTGCGGGTTGCTCCTCCTGGCGGGAGTGACCGTCCGCGGGGCGGTCTGGCTGCTCGTGGCGATGCTCATTCCGTTCACGGCGCTCATCCTGCTGCGCGCGCTGGCCATCCGCGAGCTCGGCGCACTTCCCTTCTGCGCCATCAAGTTCGATTGCGGTTGTGGCGGGGGCGAGGTGTTCATCTGCCCGAAGCTCTTCGAGAATGCGGGACTCACGATCCTTTCGGTGTGGCTGGCCTTCTACCCCCGGCAGCGCCTTTGCCTGCGGCCGGCGATCGTCGCGTCGGCGGTGCGATAAACGGGCGCCGCACCGAATTGACCTGTCCCTACAATTGACCTGTCCCTATTGCGCCGCACCGAATTGACCTGTCCCTATTGCGAGCCTTTCGGAATTTGCCCGGCGGTAAAATTAGCTGGACAGATTCGGTTTTGGCCTCGACCTCCGCTTCGGGGCGAACACGGTTCTAAGGCCACCGCCGAAATCATGATTACCTCGCCCCAAGATTCCACCCTGCCGGGAAACGTCAAACCGCACGAGCCGGTCACATTTTATCACTGGCTGGTGATCGGCATCGCGTCCGCGGGCTGGCTTTTCGACTGCATGGACCAGCGGATCTTTGCCCTGTCGCGGGAACCGGCCATCCGGGAGATTATGGGCATCGGGACCACCGACGCCATCGTACGGAGCTGGGGCGGCTGGGCCACGACCGCGATGTTGCTGGGGTGGGCCACCGGCGGAATCATCTTCGGCATGATGAGCGACAAGCTCGGCCGGGTGAAGACAATGGTGGCGACGCTGCTGGTATACTCGGGCTTCACAGGGCTGTCGGGTATCGCGCACTCGGTGCCGGAGTTTCTGATCTACCGGTTTCTGGTCGGTTTGGGCGTCGGCGGCATGTTTGGCGCGGCCACGACGCTCGTGGCTGAGAGCGTGCCGGTGCGCGTGAGAGCAATCGCCCTTGGCTCATTGCAGGCCCTTTCCGCCACCGGCAATATCATCGGCTCGCTCCTCAGCACGCAGATCCAGCCCGGACAGGCGAACTACCTGTTCGGCATGAGCGGCTGGCGCATCATGTTCTTTGTCGGCGTGCTGCCGGCTATTTTGGTCGTCCCCATGCTCGCCGTTCTGCGCGAGCCGGAACAATGGAAAGCGGCCAAGCAGCGGGCGAAAGACCCGGCCAAGACATCCGGGCATGTCGGCTCGATTCCGGACCTGTTGCGTCACCCGATCTGGCGCCGCAACCTGATGGTCGGCCTGGGCCTCGGTCTTTCCGGCATGGCGGGATTGTGGGGCATCGGCTTTTTCTCGCCCGAACTCGTCTCGACCGCGCTCAAGGGCGAACCGCAAAACGTCGTGGACATCGTGCGTGGATACGGCACCGCGCTGCAGGACGTGGGTGCGTTTCTCGGCATCCTGGCCTTTACCGCCATGGCCACCCTGCTCGGCCGGCGACCCGCTTTCCTTGTCTCATTCCTGCTCTGTTTTGGGGTGACCATCTACGTTTTCAACAGCCTGAAGAGCGGGACCGACGCCTACTGGATGCTGCCGATGATGGGTTTCGCGCAGCTCTCGGTTTTCGGCGGCTATGCGATTTACTTCCCCGAGTTGTTTCCGACGCGCTTGCGCGGGACCGGCGTGGGCTTCTGCTACAACACCGTCCGCTACCTGGCGGCGGCGTTTCCCCCGCTACTGATGTTCCTGAACAAGCAACTGCTCGAGGGCGGCGTCAGCGATCCGTTCCGGAAGGCGGCCACCATCCTGTCGTTTATTTTCTTGCTCGGAATCCTAACGCTCATCTGGGCGCCGGAAACCAAGGGCAAGCCGCTGCCGGAGGATTGACCATGACCCCTCGTGAATTCTTCATCAACCCGGCCGACTACGGGCTGCCGACGCGCGACGAATTGGTGGCCTATCGGATTTGGGACACCCACTTCCACGGTTTCTACGGTTCCCAGACTCCGCTCGAGCAGTACACCCGGAACAATTTTTACGTCGAGCGCATGGGCATTGAGCGCTCGATCTCGCTCGAGATCGGCGGCACCCTGGATGCGCCGCTCGTCCCATCGCCGCACGACGATGCGATTCGCGCGATCCTGGAGAAGGACAAGGACCGCCTTTCCGGGATCACGCCGATCGACCCGGGTTTTCCGGACGAGAGCTGTGCCAAGATGGACAAGTGGATCCGCAACGGTCCCTGCATCGGCATCAAATACGTCGGCGGCAACAAGAGCGGCATCACCTGCAGCCATCCCAACAACGACGCGATCATCCGGCGCGCCGCCGAGCTGAACGCGACGATCTATATTCACACCTGGCTCAAAGTCGGGGGCATGCCGCGCCTGCCCGGCCGCGACAACAATCCGGGCGAATCGACGCCCATGGATGTGGCGAAGCTCGCACAGCGTTTCCCGAATGTCCCGATGATTTGCGGTCACTCCGGCGGCGACTGGGAATTGGGCGCCCGCGCCATCCGTCCGTACAAGAACGTTTCCCTCGAGTTCGCCGGATCGGATCCCCATTCCGGCTCGGTCGATTATGCGATCAAGGAGCTCGGGGTGGATCGAGTCGTCTGGGGCGGCCACGGCCCGAGCCGCAGTTACGCGACCGAACTGGGCAAGGTGCTGGACGCCGATATTTCCAGGGCCGACCGGATGAAGATTTTCGGCGGCAATTTCCGGAAAATGGCGGCCGCGATCTTCCGCCAGAAAAACCTGAAAATCGAGGTCTGAGCCCACCAATCGATGGACGCACGGAAATTTTATCTCAACCCCTCCGCTTACGGGATGCCCACGCGCGACGAACTCGTCGCGATGCGGATCTGGGATTCGCACTACCACGGTTTCCAAAGTTCTCCGCAGCCGATCAAGCAGCACCAGGAGACGATGTACTATGTCGAGCGCATGGGCATCGAGCGGGTCATTGCTTTTGATGTTGGCGGAACGTGGCAGCGCCCGCTCGTGGACACGGATTTCGAGACGCAGAAATGGGAGATCCTCGTGAAAGACCAGGACCGTGGGGTGTCGGGCATCATTCCCATCGAGCCTTCTTATCCGGAGAAGAGCCTGGCCAAGATGGAAAAATGGATCCGCCATGGCCCCTGCATCGGGATCAAGTATTCCGGCGGCAACGAAGCGGGGGTTTCCTGCAATCATCCGAATAACGATCCGATCATCAAACTCGCCGTGGAATTGAACGCCGTTATTTATATCCATACCTGGCTGAAGGTGGGCGGAACCCCACCGCGGTCAGGCGGCGGAAATTCCCCGGGTGAATCGTCGCCGATGGATGTTGCCCGACTGGCGCAGCGTTATCCGGGGGTTTCCCTGATCTGCGGCCATTCCGGTGGCGACTGGGAACTCGGGGTTCGCGCCATCAGGCCGTTCAAGAACGTCGTGCTCGAGTTCGCCGGTTCCGATCCGCATTCCGGCGCCGTCGACCATGCGGTCCGGGAACTGGGCGCCGATCGCATCGTCTGGGGCGGCCACGGACCCTCGCGAAGTTTCGCCACCGAGCTGGGCAAGGTGCTGGATGCCGATCTGACGAATGCGGATCGGATGAAGATCTTCGGCGGCAATTACCGCCGCCTGGCCGCTCCGATCTTCCGCAAGAAGGGTCTCAAAATCGTCCTCTAACCGGTAACCATGCAGCCGGCCACGAATGTCCTCGTAGTCTCGAAAACCAAATGATGCAGCGGTCGGCAGCCCGCTTGCGGGCGCGTCAGAGCGCGAGCAAGCTCGCTGGCCTACACCCGACGGCATCGTTATCGCTAATACGGATCGTTCCTTTTCCCACCCAAGTCATAATCTTCAACTCCCCCTCCTCTATGAAACACATCGATCGGCGCAGTTTCCTGAAGAATTCCCTGCTGACGACGGCGGCGCTTTCGCTCCCCGGCGGATTGGCGGTGACACCAGCCGCGGCGGCGAGCGCCGCTCCGGCAGGCTCCGCGCAAGCCACGGGGCTGGTCGACACCAACGTGAACTTGTTCAGCTGGCCCTTCCGCAAGCTGAAGTACAGCGACACCAAGTCCCTGGTGGCGAAGCTGAAAAAGCACCGGGTCGTCGAGGCCTGGGCCGGCAGTTTCGAGGCGCTGCTCCACAAGGACATGGATGGCGTCAATGCGCGGCTCGCCGCCGAGTGCCGCACGAATGGCGGGGGCCTCCTCATCCCGTTTGGCAGCGTCAACCTGGCCTGGCCCGATTGGGAGGAGGACGTGCGGCGCTGCCAGGAAGTGCACAAGATGCCGGGGATCCGGATTTATCCGGGTTACCAGCCTTTCGATCTCGACCATCCGGACATGGAGCGTCTGGTGAGAATGACGGCGGAGCGTGGTTTGATTCTCCAGGTGGTCTTCGGGATGGAGGATCCGCGCGTCCACCATCCGCAGATCACCGTCGGCCGGGTCAGTTCGGCTCCCTTGATCGCGGCGTTGAAGAACACGCCAAACGCCAGGGTGCAGTTGCTGCATTTCAGCGGCTCGGTCCGCGGTGAAGACTTGAACCAGCTGATGAAGGAGACCAGCGCCGTGATGGATATTTCGCGCCTGGAAGGCAATGGCGCGGTCGGCCGGATGATCGGCTCGGCCCCGGGCATGACCGCCGGTCGCGCTCCCGTCGAGCGAGTGCTCTTCGGCTCGCACGCGCCCTACTTCCCCCTGGAAACCGCCATCCTGAAGCTGATCGAGTCGCCGCTCGATGCGAAACAACTGCAGGCCATCATGCAGGGGAACGCCCGCCGGCTGCTGCCGCGGGCGTAAGCCGGGAGATTTCGCGCATCGACGTGAACACAACGCAGCGTGCATCGTTTCCCATGACCATGGCATCTCCCTTCATTCACTTTGCCGGACTGGCGCTCACCTTTGGGGCTTCGTGCGTCTTTGGCGCGGCGCAGAATGCGCCGCGCCCGCCCAACATCATTCTGATCGTCAGCGATGACCAGGGCTTCGACCTCAATGCCTTTGGCTCCAGGGAATTCGTCACGCCCAGCCTCGACCGCATGGCGGCGGAAGGGGTCCGGGGCACCAACTTCTATGTCACGGCATCGGTCTGCACCCCCTCGCGCAGCGGGCTGCTCACGGGACGCTACCCCCAGCGAAACGGGACATATGAGATGATCCGAAACGACATGGTGAATTACGGCCACCGGTACACGAAGTCCGAGTACGCCATTTCGCCGGAGATGACCCTGGGGCTCGATGTGCGGGAAAAAACGTTCGGGGATTTCCTGAAGCCGGCCGGCTACATCAGTGCCGTGTTCGGCAAATGGGACATGGGCCAGGCGCGGCGTTTTCTGCCGCTCCAGCGCGGATTCGATTCGTTTTACGGTCACGGCAACAACGGCATCGATTATTACACTCATGAACGCTACGGCGCGCCGTCGATGTTCCGGAACAACGAACTGACGACGGCCGACAAGGGCACGTATTCCACCGACATCTTCCGGCGCGAGGCGCTTGGCTTCATCCGGCAGAATCGGGATCGCCCCTTCTGCCTGTATCTGCCGTTCAACGCCCCGCACGGCGCCTCCAACCTCGAGAAGGACTCTCTGCAGGTGCCCGCTTCGTACCTGAAGAAATATTACCCGGACCGGGATCCCAAGGACAGCAAGACCAAGTATGCCGGGATGGTTTCCGCCATGGACGAGGCGATCGGGGCGGTCTTTGACACGCTGCGGGAGCTCAGACTCGATCGCAACACCCTCGTGATATTCTTCGCCGACAATGGCCGGAACGGCGCCAATGACAACGGCGTCCGGCTGCGGGGTGGCAAAGGCTCCGGTTTTGAGGGCGGCTTGCGCGTCCCGCTCATTGCCTGGTGGCCGGGCGTGATACCGGCCGGCCAGATCACGCACGAGTTTCTCACCGCGCTCGAAATTCTCCCCACCTTCACCGCCGTCAGCAATGCCTTTCCCCCCGATGTTCACCTGGACGGTTTCAACATGCTCCCCGTTCTCCAGGGCCGGGAGAAATCTCCGCGCCAGGAGATGTTTTGGGACTGGCCGGAGAGCTATCAGGCCGCCCGGGTTGGCCAGTACAAGTGGGTGGCGTACGTCAAGCGCGGCAACCGGGAGGACCGCCCGCCGACGGAAGAACTTTTCGATCTCTCCACCGACCCCGGCGAGGCGCACAATCTGGCGAAGGAGAAACCGGACGTGCTGGCCTCGGTGAAGGCCCGGTTCGCCCGCTGGCGGGCGGAGATGGACGCCGCCGAGCCGCGCGGGCCTTTCCGCAATTACTGAGCCGGAGACTGATTTTTCAGAAGTGTGGCCACCCTCAGCCGCATCCGTGCAATCGCAAGTGTACGGCGGATGAACTTGGCGCGGCGAAGTCGTAACCGAGCGAACGGAGAGATTTTTGCCCACGGAACACACGGAACACACAGAACCCCGCTCCTCGCCTTCCGTGTCTTCTGTGTGTTCTGTGGGCCACAGGTTTGAATGCCTTGGAGATCTCGCGGAGCAACCTGCACGCAGCACAATCCAACCCCAATCGGTTTCTGGAGCTTGCTGTTTCGTTTGTTTGGTGGGTAATCCTTCTGAAGCGATACGGCTAAATCACCAAGCTCTGCCCCGGCACGAGCACGCGAAATTCGTCCTCCCGCAGGCCGGCGGCGGCGCGCGCCGCGACCAGGGCCCGTACGGGCTCGTCCCGGCCTTCATCGGTCAGTTGAAACGTGCCCCAATGCATCGCGACGCTCAGCCGTGCGCCCACGTCGCGGTGCAGCTGCACGGCCTCAGCCGGGTTCAGATGCGTCGGCGCCATGAACCAGCGTGGCTCATACGCCCCGATCGGCACCAGCGCGAGATCGGGTGCCCCGCAGCGCCCGCCAATCTCGCGAAACAGATCTGCATCAAGACCCGTGTCGCCGGCGAACCACAGGCGCTTCGTGCCGAGCGTGAGAAAGAATCCGCCCCAGAGCCGGTGATTGCGCGGCGTGCCCAGGCGGTTGCCCCAGTGGCGGGTCGGAGTGAGCGTCACGGACGCCGTGCCGCCCAGCGCGTGCGATTGCCACCAGTCAAGTTCCACGATCCGGTTCGCCCCGGCGGCCGCGAGCAAATCGTGATGGCGCAACGGCGCGACGAAAACCGGGGTGTGCGCATGCGCGAGCCGCCGGAGCGAATCGGTGTCGCAATGATCGTAATGGTCGTGGCTCAGCAGCACGGCGTCGATCGGCGGCAGGGCCGCGAAGGCGATGCCCGGCGGATGCACCCGCTGCGGGCCGGCCCATGCGACCGGGCTCGCGCGCGGCGAGAACATGGGATCGGTCAGGAGATTTCCGCGGGTCGTCTGCAGCAGAAACGTGGCATGCCCGATCCACGTTGCCACGATCTCCTCACCGCGCGGCGCGGGTGGCGGTGGCTGCGGCGCGAGTTCGACCTGTTTCGGCCAGGGTGTGCCGCGGCTGGTCAGCCGCCAGCGGAGCATGTCGAACCAGCCCCGATTCACGTGCCCCCGGCTGAAAAAAGTTTTCCCGTTGAAGTGGTCGGAAGGCGGCGGTGTCATGTCGGCGTGGTCGTTATGAATCCTGTTTCGTGCGCGATGCAAATCGCCAAGGCTGTAGCGGCGGTCTGTGACCGCCGTCCCGGTGCGCGCGGGCGAGCTGGCGGCCAGGGCGCTCCGCCGCCGCGGGAGCCGTCGTCATGCGCATAAGCGGCGGCGTGGCGCGTGGGATTCAGCTGCTGGCGCCGAAAGGCGATGCGGTGCGGCCGGCGACGGACGGCATGCGGCAGGCGGTGTTTTCCAGCCTCGGCGCGCGGGTGGCGGGCGCGCGGTTTCTCGATCTTTTTGCGGGCAGTGGCGCGTATGGACTCGAGGCGCTGAGCCGCGGCGCGGCGGGCGGCGGGTTCGTGGAACAGAACGCGAAAGCGGCCGCGTGCGTGCGCCGAAACATCGATGCGGTGTGCAAGAGCCTCGGTCGCGACGCGCGGGATCTCGCCGTGCTGCAAGCCGACGCGCGCACCGTGCCGCTCGCGGGTGGCGCCGTGCCCGATTTGGTTTTCATCGATCCGCCCTATGAGATGATCGCGGACATCGCACCAGCGCTGTTCACGCGGCTGACCGAGGCCCTGGCGGTGAAACCGGATGCCCTGGTCGTGTTCGAATTGCCGGGCGAACTCGACCTTGCTCCCGCCGGCTGGACGCTTTTGAAACGGTTGGGCAAGGGCGCGCGGCAGCCGACGGTGGCGTTTTACAGGCGGGCAACGTAGCGCCCCACTCGTGGACCGGCGATCCCGCCCTCGGCGTCCTGGAATTGGAGCAGCAGTGGACCGTCGTCGCCAACGAAGGTGGCGGAGGAGATTTGCGACCACTCGCGCGGAGGCGAAAATGACCGGTGACGTGGTCCGCGCGGAAGTGACCGGTGAGAACGGCGCGCTGCGGATCGAGGCCGATGTCCGGCGCGGCGAACGCCGCGAGATCGCGGGTGGCGAACCCGACACACTGCTGAGTGTGAACGGCCGCGATGTCGGCCGCGCGGTGCTGGCGGAGTTCTTGCCGTAGCGCCGTAATTTCAAAATAGGTTCCTCCCAGTCATTCTGAGCGCAGCGAAGAATCCATATAGACATTCGCAGCTCACAGCGGCTTCGCTACTCCCGCTGGATTCTTCGCTGCGCTCAGAATGACAAACAGGTTTGAAAACTCGCCCTATTCCGGGAATTTCACGCGCAAAGAAATTGCGCTGTAGGAGCGGCTTTATGCCGCGATGAATGGGGAAATCGCGGGATAAACCCGCTCCTTCAGCCGGATTCAAGCCGCGTCGTCGGGTGTGAGAAATCTTGCGGCCGGCGTCAGCGCGCAAACGCGCTCTTGAGCTGCGCAAGACTCACGTCGAACGCAGCGCGGGCCAGCGGGAAGTTTCATGGCGTCGAGATCCCGAACATATTCAATGGGCCGAGCAGCCCGAGTTTGGCGCGGACGAGGGCGAGCGCGGCGACGACGGCGGTCTCGGTCCGGAGCACGCGCGGGCCGAGGTGGCAGAAGGCAAAACCGCTGGCGCGCAGCAACGCCCGCTCCGCGGCCGACCAGCCGCGTTCGGGACCGATGGCGAGCACCACAGGTTTGTCATCCATTAAATGACAAACCGCGACCGGCTGGGGCGACTCGTAGTTATCGAGGGCGAGGCGTGCGGCGGCGGACGGGAGGGCGGCAATGCACTCGCCGAGCGGGCGGCCGTGGCTGACCTCGGGCAACCGCGGGTCGAAAGCCTGCTCGGCTCCGAGGATGAGGTGGCGGCGCCATTCGCCCGAGGACCAGAGCGTGCTGCGCGCGTAGTTGGGCTCGCTTTTTTCGGTGGTGACGAAGTGCAACGCGGCGACGCCCAGCGTGGTGGCGTCGCGGAGGATGTCGCGCGCCGTTTGCGGGCGGGGCAGCCCGATGAGCAGTGTAATCGGATCGGGCGGTGACGGCGGGGCGCCCCACGCGAACGTGAGCGAGAGCGCGTGCGCATCGAGCGCGGCGAGCGTGGCTTTGCCGCGCGGGCCGTTGACGAGACCGGCATCGAACGTGTCGCCGACGCGGCGGCGCAGGACGTCGAGGATGTGCGCCGCCCGGCGGTCGCGGCGCGGCAGCGGGGCGTCAATCTCGTGCGGTTCGAATAAGATGAGGTTCACGCGGCGCCACCGACCGTGGGGTGGACGCGCGGCGATGGCAACGCGCGGTTAGCAGCCGTGGGCCGAAGCGGGAATGGCGGAGGTGACGTCGATCTCAATCACGGGCGGCGGGAAAGCGGCCCCTTCGTGGATCGGCGGCTTTCCCGCCGCCGATTGCGGATTGCCCTCTGGTGCGTCGCTCCTAGAATCCGACCGCCATGAATCATAGAGCTGTGACCGTCCCCCGAACGGCAGTGTTCGAGCGAGCCGGTTCGCGCAAAGCCACGGTGCTGCTGACCCTGGCATGGTTTAGCCCGGACTTTTCACACTCTTCTCTCATACGCAGCCTCAGGGTGTTCGATGATCTTGGCCGCGGTCTCAGCCGCCTGGAGCGTCCGGGCTATTGGCAAAACCGCGGCGGTTTTGCTTTTAACCCGCATGTACTCGCAGAAAACGCAGAAACACCGCCATGTCCATTGT
>JACQWL010000484.1 GCA_016209255.1 Verrucomicrobiota bacterium | reverse complement strand
GGTGGGGGGACTTCTGAATCTTACGGGCCGAATATCAAATTTTCAACCTCGGCGCGGAAGGAGCGTTCGGGTTGAGCGCATCGCAGTTTTCTGTAGCGGCGGTCTATGACCGCCGTCGAAGCCACTGCGATGTTCCCGGCGGTCATAGACCGCCGCTACAGGTGCAGAATACTGAGATGCGCCCTATTCCCCCTTGCTGGGCCACCCCCCGACCGCGCACACTCGGCCCGATGTCGCAGTCCTTCGCGCGTATCGTCTTTGTGGTCACCGCCGCGTTTTTCGCCGCGTTTTTTCTCTGGCCCGTGCTGCAGATCCTGCGGGGCGGGTTCATCGACGCGGACGGGCGGCTGACCTTTGCCTACCTGGTGGCGCTGCTCGGCGATCCGATCTACCTCGCCGGGCTGCGCAATTCCTTCCTGCTGGCCGGCGCCGCGACGACCCTCGCGCTGCTCGTCGCCCTGCCGCTCGCCGTGGTGGGCGACCGGTTCCTGTTCCCGGCGAAAGGCCTCCTCGGCTCGCTCGTGCTCATCCCGATGATCCTGCCTCCGTTCGTCGGCGCGATCGGCATCAAGCAGATCTTCGGCCAATACGGCGCGCTCAACGCCCTGCTCCACCACCTCCACCTGCTCGCGCCGGGCGCGACGATCGACTGGTTTGCCACCCATCAGTTTTGGGGCATCGCGGTGGTCGAGGCGCTCGCGCTTTATCCGATCATCTACCTCAACGCCATCGCGGCGCTCGCCAACATCGATCCCGCCATGGAGGAGGCCGCGCAAAATCTCGGCTGCACCGGTCTGCGCCGGTTCCGGAAGATCACGCTGCCGCTCATCCGGCCCGGCCTGTTCGCCGGCGGCACGATTGTTTTCATCTGGGCGTTCACCGAACTGGGCACGCCGCTCATCTTCGACTACGGCCGCGTCACCAGCGTGCAAATCTACTACGGTCTGAAGGACATCGGCGCCAATCCGTTCCCCTTCGCGCTTGTCGCCGTGATGCTGGCCTGCTCGGTCGCGATCTATGCGATCAGCAAGGGGCTGTTCGGCCGCGCGCCCCCGGGGATGATGGCGAAGGCGACGCACGCCGGCGGCCCGCGCACCCTGCCGCCCGGCGCCGCGTGGCTGTGCACCGCGCTTTTCGCCGGGGTGACTTTCGTCGCGGTGCTGCCGCATCTCGGGGTGATCCTGGTGGCGTTCTCGCAGGGCTGGTACGGCACCGTCGTTCCGCACACCTACACGCTCGAAAATTTCCGACTCGCCCTCGGCCACGATCTGACGGTGTCGTCGATCGCCAACAGCCTCCGTTTCGCCAGCATTTCGACCGTCGTCGATCTCATCCTCGGGGTCGCGATCGCGTACGTGGTCGTGCGTTCGCGGGTCGCGGGCCGGCAGGTGCTGGATTTCCTCGCCATGCTGCCGCTCGCCGTGCCCGGGCTCGTGCTCGCGTTCGGCTACCTGGCGATGGCACAGGAGGGAAAGTTCTTCGCCTTCCTCAATCCGGTGCGCGATCCGTCCATCCTGTTGATCATCGCCTACTCGGTCCGCCGGCTGCCGTATGTCGTGCGCTCGGCCGCGGCGGGTTTCCAGCAGACGAGCGAGACGCTCGAGGAAGCCGCGCAAAACCTCGGCTGTCCGCCGTTGAAGGCGGTGATCAAAATCACGCTGCCCCTCATCATGGCGAACCTGATCGCCGGCGGGCTGCTGGCCTTCGCCTTCGCGATGCTCGAGGTGAGCGACTCGCTGATCCTGGCGCAGAAGCAGGCGTTTTATCCCATCACGAAGGCGATCCTGGAGCTCTTCCAGCTTTTGGGCGACGGCACGTTCATCGCCAGCGCGCTCGGGGTGTGGGCGATGGCGTTCCTCGGCCTCACCATCGCCGGCCTGAGCCTGATCCTGGGCAAGAAGCTCGGGGCGCTTTTCCGGGTGTGACAGGAGCCCGGAAACGCGCGGTTGAGTGTCCCATGGACCCGACAAAACATTTGCACCCTGAAACGCACAACTCTGCGATCCACCCGAATTTGGGTGTCCGGTCCGTAAAACGCGGTTCCGGCGAATAACACTGTTCGGCAAAGAGAGTAAGAGCGACTCGTGAGCCGTGGCGATTCGTACGTCCGAGAGTTCGCGCCGTGCGTCCCCTCACTCGGGCGTCAAGGCCCGGAATCCGGGGTAGGAAGTTTACCCGCCTTTGGCGGCGCCGATGGCGACCAGGGATTTCAGGCCAGGAAGATTTCCAGACCGGAAGAGGTTCGACTCGGAAAATATTCCTGCCAATAAAATCTTCCTACCCTCCAAATGTCCGAGATTCTTCACGGGACAAAATCGCCTTTCCGCACCGCCGTGGTCGATCGCTCCCAATCGCCGAACCCTGCGAGTTGTGTGACGCAGCAGTTGTCACACGACTCGCACCAGTCACCACAGCCAACGCGCGGATCGGGCCTGCGATTCTGGACGGCGCGTTTCCGTTCGACCGGGCCTTTTCATCCCGAAAAACGGCTGGTGCGCGCGTCCGCGCGTGGCTGACCTCGGAGGTTCGGCAAAAAACGATGCGTTTCAGGTGGAAATGCCCGAAGTGCAAGCGTGCGTTCACGCGCAGGAATCAGCGGCATGCATGCGGCACCGGCGAGCGCTCTGAGGTGTTGCGGGGCAGGCCGGAGGCGCTCGTAGCTCTCTACGCTTCGGTGGAGTTGTTCGCAAAATCACTTGGTCCGATAGAAATTGTCACTCGTCAGAGATACGTGCTCTTTCGCAGCACGCGCATCTTCGCCGATTTCGTCGTGATGACAGATGCTTTGCGAGCGGCAGTCCATCTGGGTCGCAAAGTCAAGCATCCCATCTTTTTCAAGGTCGGCACCGATCGGAATAAGGTCTCCCACGTAGCCATGCTCCGCACGGAAAAAGAGTTCACCGTCCTGAAACCATATCTGCGAGAAGCGTATGATTTGTCCGTCTCGGACGTTCCCAAACCAGCCCAAATCTGAGCGGACAATCCACGGGGTCAACCCGCTGCGTGCTGGCGTCGGCGTCTCGCCGCCGGCTCCGGGAATCCCCGGCGGGACGCCGAGGACGGCCCGCGAGTCGCGGGCGCTCCTCAAGCCAGGTCTCACCCCGGCAAATCCCGCGCACCCGATGCGGCTCGACCGCGGCTCTCCGGATTCGTTTCAGCTCGCCACCGGACTCTAGATCCGCACCGACTAGCGCCCATGTGGCTGCTGGTGCTCGTCTCCTTCATCTGGGCCTTTTCGTTCGGGCTGATCAAGGGCCGGCTGGCGGGACTCGACAGCGCCTTCATCGCCGCGGCCCGGCTCGGTTTCGCCCTGCTGGTGTTCCTGCCGTTCCTGCGGCTGCGCGGCCTCACGATGCGCACCGCGCTCGCGCTCAACACCATCGGCGCCGTGCAATTCGGCCTCATGTATCTCGCCTACAACGAGAGCTTCCGCCACCTGCGCGCGCACGAGGTCGCGCTGTTCACGATCACGACGCCGATTCTCGTCACGCTTTTCGCGGACGCCCTCGAGCGGACTCTGCGGCTGCGGGCGCTGCTCGCCGCGCTGCTCGCGGTCATCGCAACGGTGCCGGTGGCGCTCAAATCGACCGACGTCAGGCTCACCCTCGCCGGCATCGCGCTCGTGCAGCTTTCCAATGCCGCGTTCGCCGCCGGCCAGGTGCTCTACAAGCGCCTTTGCGCCCGGCAGCCCGGGTTCCGCGCCCGCGAAGTGTTCGGGCTCCTCTACGGCGGCGCCTTCGTCGTCACGCTGGCCGCCTTCCTGTCGCGCGCCAGTCCGGCCCCGGTTGTCGTGACCCCCGCGCAACTCTGGACGCTCGCCTACCTCGGTGTGCTCGCCTCCGGATTCGGGTTCTTCCTCTGGAATGTCGGCGCCACGCGCGTTGGCGCCGGCACGCTGGCGGTGATGAACAACGCCAAGATCCCGCTCGCCGTCGCATGCTCGCTGATCTTTTTCGGCGAACGGGCCGACCTGCCGTGGCTGCTCACCAGCCTGGCGTTGCTTGGCGCCGCTGTATTCCTCGCCAAATCGGAGGAAGCGCCGTAGCACATCCCCGGCGGCAATGGCAGCTTCGTCGCCCCTCGCCGATGGCTTTCCCATCTACAAATTCAGGTCCTTGACTTTCGAGAAATCGGGCTTCCATCCCACATCGCTTGGCGCATTCAGCTCGTCGATCGCGAAAAGCTCCTCGCCGAGTTGCCAGCCGAGTTGCCGATAAGATTCCCACTGCGCTTCGTCGAAGAACTGATCCATCGTCGTTTGCTGCGGGAAGGGCGGATTCTCCACCGCGTAGTGCAGCACGTCGCGCGAGAGCCTCGCCGTGAGTGTCGGTTTGATTAGCAGCAGCCAGCCGGGCGGCCCCGAGCCGTGGTAGTAAATCCCGGCGAGCGCAGCGTGCGTCGTGCCCAGCTTCTGGCCTTCGGTGTCATTCGGGCGCGGCCGCAGCGCCGAGAGCGGACCGATTGCGCTTCGGGCGCCCACGGAAAGAGCGCTCAGGGCGGCGGCATCGAGGAATCGTATTTCCGCGCCGAAATCCAGTCGCGCCTTGCGCACCAGGTTCGCGACGTCCTCGAGCGTATAGTCGGGATCGCAGCCGCAGTCGCAGCAGATGATGAACGGCACACGTCGGCGAATCAGCTCGTAGCAGGCGGTGTTCTCGAAATGGCCGCCATCGGAGAGATACCAGTGCTTGCGCCCAACGCCATGGAAGCGTGCGAGCAGTTCATCCGAAAATGCGACTTGCGCCGGAAACATCGTCGCCAGCAGACCCTTCAACTGCTGCATCCGCGAGCGCCGGGCCGCCCCCTCGCGGCGGTGCGGCGGCACTCGACTGTCCCACCAGAAGCCCAGCCGGACGTTGAACAGTCCGAGGAGCAGGCTCGTCGCGAGGCTCGTGCGCGCACCGAGACCGGTCGTAAACGCGGCGCCGGACATGCCCACCCACGCGCCGACCGGCGGCATCTCGACCGTCTGCGGGTTGCCCGGCGCACGGTCGCCCAGCACGTGGAAAAGCTTGGACCCGTCCATCGCGTTCGCAATGAGCGGCGTGATCGCGGCGCGCCGGTGCTCCTTGAACGCGTTCGCATCCGCAAACAACGCGTGGTCCGAACGGCGCACGCTCAGCCCGGCCGGCCCAATCGCGAACGAGAACCCCTTGCGATCCCGCTGCTCGACATTGGAGAGACCCGAAACCGTTTCGTTCACAGTTGTGTTGATCAAGTGCAACGGCCCACCCTGCGCCTGCGGCCGATAATCGCCATATTCGATTTGATCGCCGGCGATCGTCTCAGTGAGCTGCCAGTTCTTCGCTTTGGCGTCCGCCGGATTCCGCGCCGGATTCGAGGCCCCGAGATAGGCGCGGGTGAGACGCGCAGAGTAGAGTTGATGATGTGACGACAGATTGACGAACTCGACCCGGCGGCCGAGCACCACGCTCAGCACGAACAGTCCGACGAACGCGAACGCGACCCCCGCCCATGGCGGCAGCAACGCCGAACCCGTGCTCAAATCGTGCGCCCACATTCTCGCCGCGGTGGCCAGACCGACCAGCGCCACACCGAGCACGACGAGCGCACCAACCCACAGCCCGATCGTGAGGAAGACGGACGAGGATTTCCCCGCGCCTTCGTCGTCCGCAAGCAGTTTCGGCAGGAGCGACTGCATGAATGCCACGAGTGCCGCCGGCGACATCAGCGACCAGGCCCACTTCGCCACACCCGTGGGATGCTCGGCGAGCGTCTGGCCCGCGGAGTCGATCAACGAGTAAGTCGCAATCGCCAGCGCCAGCCCCAATACGGTCGTGAGTCGCGCGGTCAGCCCGCTGCGCGCAGCGGTGAAATCCGCTTCATCCTGTTCCGCGATGCGGTGGGCGATATTGTGCAACCTTCCCATGGTCGCGCCAAACGCCCCAACAACCGGCGCCACGAAACGAAGCCGATACCAGCCCGGACTTGCCGCCGACCGCGTTGCCGTCCGGTGGGCGAAGAGGATGGTTCCGTGAATCGCCGCGGACCCGGCGAGCACCACGAACCAATACCAAGGCATATCGCGAATGAACGGCGCCAGCAGCGCCGACTTGAATGTCCAACCCGCCACCACGAATGCCACCACGGCAATCGTGAGCCACAAGGTGAACTGACCGGCCAGACTGTGCTTCTGGGGGGAGCTGCGCAACCGCTGCCGGAAGTCGGCCCACACGCACCATTCGAGAATCAACATCAGTCCCGCGAACCACGGCCATGGCTGCTGCACAATAAAGTCGGGCAATCCACGCCGGGCCACCAGTGCAACGAACAGATAGATGATTGACCCGTGCGGCACGTAGAATGCCCAGCCCGGCCGGCCGTTGACGGGAAAGACGAGCCAATACGCGATCGCGAGCGGCAACGCGCCGAGCAGCACGATCCATTTCGCAATCTTCCAGAAAGGGCTCCACTGAACGGCCCAGCCCGGAAGGAGTGTTACGCCCTCCATCCCCGTCCCCCAACCCGCCCGCACCTCGTCCAAGAGCAACTTCGCCGTTTCACCGAGCAAGCACGCCGCCAGCGCCGCCACCCCGACGACCACCAGCATCGAAAGCCAATTGCGCACGTGTACGACGGCTGCGCCCCACGCGTCACCCGCGCCATTGGGCGCAAGAAAACGGCCGTTCTCCCGGAGAAAACGAATCTCGGCCGACTCGATATCCGGCAACTTTCGCTCGACTGCCTCAACGCTGCTGCCGTCTCGCACGATCCAGCCGCCCAGGAATGATCCAATGTAGCCGCCGCCCGAGACGGTCGACAGGTAGTCGATCTGCTTCAGCCGCTGCTTCGCCGCGAGCGATTGCAGCACACCGAGGCAGAACGTCGCGCTGCGAATGCCGCCGCCCGACAAGGCGAGACCTGCGATGTTGCCCGGCCGCGCCTTCGAAGCGGGCTTGACCGCCTCTTTGTCCGTCGAGTTCGCATCCTGGCTCCCTTCGAAGGCGACCAGCTTCTTCCGCGCTTCCGCTCCGGCGCGGCGGAGATTCAACCAGCGATTCTCACGGTGTTCGAAATCGGCCGGATAATTTGGATTCGTCGCCGCATCTGTCTGTTCGGGGGTATTCATGGGGTCTCCTTATTGCGGGTTGCTCTTCACGTAAACCGGCACCGTGCGCGTTCCGCCGTGTTCGCCGCGCAGAAAAAGCATCGTCACGCGCGGGCCATTCACGAGGCTGCGGACCCTGACCTCCGCGGCCAGCGCGGCCGCCGACGGCGCGGTGACGAGTTGCGCCACCGCTTCGTTGTCGAGTCGCGCCTCGATCACGCGCTGGCCCGTGGCCGTCACGCTGCCTTCCTCGCCCAGTCTCGCCAGCTCGATTTGAGTCGCAGACAGTGTCAGCGGAACATATGCCGTGACCGGAAATACGCGCTGCGTGCCATCTTCAAGGCCGACGGTTACGGTCGTCTGGCCCGGTTTCTTGGCGGTGATGGTGACGGCATGCTCGGCGAAGCTCGTTTCCGCCACTGCGAGTTGCGCCGAGGCGGCCACCTGGACCTTTGCCCCGCTGATTGCCACCTGCGACATCGTTGGCGTGAAAACGGGATCTTTGCCTGATTCAACCTTCGGCGCGGCGAGTTCGAGGTAAACGTTCTGGTGCAGCGTGGCGAGCTCGGCCACCGTCTCACCCTTGACGATCTTCATCTGCTCGAGCGTGGGCAGTTGCGCGACGAGGAGCTTTTCCACGATCTGCACCGCGGCCACGGCGCGAACGTAAAGCTGCGCACCTTCCGGCGTGATTCGCGCGTTGGGATCACTGATCGGATTGCGCGCAATCGTTTCATAGTAATGCGCCTCGGCCTCGTCGATTAGGGCGGCGCCCTGCTCGAGCGCGATCGCGGCGCCGCGCGCGTCGAATATCGTCTGCAACTGCGGCATTACGGTGCTCGTCGCCGCGAGCACCGTAATCGCACTTCTTGATGCACCTTCGAGCCCGCTCAACGTCGCGGCGGACGCGGCGGTGAGCACCTGAATGGTCGACGACAGGTGCCGCGCGAGCGCGGCCGTATACATGCGCTTGCGAAACGACTGCTTGAGATCGTTCGTGAATGCGACAATGTGCGCGTCCGTCGGCATGGTGAGCGGCCGCGCGTCGCCCTTGGAATCCTTCAGCATCCAGCTGTTGGCTCGCTCAATTGGGGTGGGCTTGTAGACGTAAGAACGCGTGATGTAAGAGCAGCCGGAGAGGAACAGGACGACGCCGGGCAGGAGCAAAGCTTGAGAGCGAATTTTCATGGTGGGAGTTGGAATCCAGCGACACCCCACTGATGCGGCGTGCGTCGAATTGCCCGCGAGATTCCCCGGGCAACGGCCCCAAGAAAACCCATCCTTCCACGATCTGCAGGTCCAAAAACTACCGGAATTCCGGTAGACGCGCGCGCTTGCCCCGGCATCGGAAACGACTGCCTGTGCCAAGGAGGTTTGCGCCCCGCGCGCCGACGGACCCGACACTGCAAATCGCCGTTCCTGGTGCCCTACTCTTTCGTCTTGAAGGTCCGCGAGTGCCCGTTCGCCGGGATGCCGATCGTGTAACTCTTTCCGTCGGGCGCGACCGTCATCTTGATCGGGTGCGCGGTGCACTTCAGCGCCTCCGCCCCGCGCAGATCGCCGGAGTTGGCGATGAACTCGTCCGCCGCGTTTTCTTCCGCGGGGGCGTTGAAGCTCCGGTGCACCTGGTAGCGCGCCTGGACCGACGGCGCGGCCTTGATCGCCGCAAACGACCCCGGCTGGCCGCCTTTGCGCGGGCCGTTGTTCATCACCACGACCGTCGGCTCGAGACTCCGCACCAGCACGGGATGGTTGCTCACCTCCAGCCCGTGGTGGTTCGTCTGATACACGTCCACCACCCCGGCGAGATTGTACGGCGTGACGAGCTTTTCCTCCAGGTTCCACGTCAGGTCGCCCCCGTCGAAGAAACGAAACGCGCCAAACTGCAGCAGGAAGACCGCGCTGTTCGCGTTGTCGCTCGGGTCGGGGGGCTTGGGCGGCACCGTGCCCGTGAGCGGGTTCCGGCTCCTTGCCTGGGCGGGCGTCGGCGCGACGAATTTCTGGTCGGCCGCGAGGCAGCGCAGTTCGAGCGTTGGCGCGCCGGCGGCGGCCTGCAGCGGAATCACCACGCCCGGCGCCAGCGCTGCGCGCCGGGCCGCGATCTCGCGATACGGTTTGATCTGCAGGGGAAACGAGGACTGCGGGCGGCCGTCCGGATCGCGCTCCGGGATCGTCCGCTGGTGGATGGTCCCAAACGGAATTTGCTGCGCGACCTCGGCCGCCCCGCCAAAATGATCGCCGTGATAATGCGTGATCAGGACGTGATCCATTCTGGCCAGCCCGGCCGCCCGGGCGGCAGCGACGATCCGCCCCGGATCGCGGCCGCCCGGATTGCCGGTGTCGATCAACACCGACTCGCCGGCCGGTGTGACGATCAAGGTCGAGCCGCCTCCTTCGGAGTCGATCCAGTAGACGTCGAGGGTCCGCGTCTTCCGGTCGGCGCGGGCGACGATGGCGAGCGCAAGGAGGGCGAGCGTGGCAATCGCGACGCGGACTTCAGCTTTTCGCATAGAACGCATTGATCTTTGCCGCGACGTCGCGAAAACCGATGTCCTCGCTGTAGATCGCCTTGAACTCGTCGATGGCGGCGTCCGCCCGGCCCATCTGTTCGTAGCACGCGCCGAGTTCGTAGATCACTTCCTTCTTCGTGTCGTCCATCGTGGAGAGTTCGTTCTTGGCCGTGGAGAGTTGCGTGACCGCCAGATCGTAGTGCTTCTTGGCCTTGAAGCAGCGGCCGAGACCCACGAGCGACGCGACGCGCACCTGCGGTCCCTTTTGCGCCTGCTGAAACTGCGCGACCGCGGCGTCGATCTGCCCCAGTTCGAAGAGCAGCGCGCCAAGGGCGTAACGCGCCGAGTAGTCGTTGGGGTAACGCTCCACGTAACGGGTCGACTCCGTGAGCCTGAATTCCGCGAGTTCCTTCCGCGCCGCCTCGAGCTTTGCCAGCCGCGTCGGGTCGCCCGGGGCGGCCGCGGCCTCGGCCTCGGCATTTCTGACGCGCTGTTCGATCACCTCGGTGGCGAGTTCCGCCTCCTGCTTCTCGAGCGCGGCGTCGGTGCGGCCGACCGGCTGCTCCCGCGCCTTGCGCACCCACACGAGCGACTCCTCGAGCTGGCCGAGCTGCCGGTAAGCCTGCGCCACATTGCGATAGTGATTGAGGTTCCGCGGTTCCGCCGCGACGCGCGCCAGCGCCTCGTCGAGCAGACGCTGCGTCATCACGTCGGCGGCGACAAACTTCGTTTTCTGCTCGAGCGACACCGCCTCCTCCTCGTCGCGCAGCTTTTCGCGATAGTGGGTCTTTTCATCCCAGCTGTGCTTCGCGACCGTCTGCGCGACCGACGCCTTCCGCATGAGGCTCTGGGCCTCGGCGTCATTCGGCTTCATGGTCAGGATCTCATCGGCGATCTTCAGCGCCTCGGTCGGTTTGCCCGCCGCGAGCCAGGCCTCGGAGAGCGCGAGGAGGTTGGCGCGGTTGGCCGGCTCGATCTCGCGAATTGCATCGAGGGCAAACGCGACCGTCTCGGGCAGTCCGAGGCCGCCCGCCGCCATGGCGAGCATCTTGAGCGCCGGCACGCTCATCGGGTCCTTCGCCAGAAATGCCTCGGCCGACTCGAGCATTTTGGCGGGCTCTTTCTTGCCGCCGCCAAACATGAAGGGCGCGGTCGACAACCCGCTGAGCGTTCTGGCCAGGAAACCGCCGCTCCTTCCGCGTTGCTGTCGCAGCTGCGCCACCCGCTGCAGTTTTCGCACCGGCAGGCAGCCCGGCGCCGCCTTCAGCACCTGGGACGTCACCTCGAGAACGTAGTCCAGATTGCCGCGATCGAGGGCAACGCGCGCATTTTCGATCAATTTTTGATGACGAGGGTCGAGCGACGTGACGGCAACTTCGGGCATGCGAGAGATCGCAGGGAAGTAGGCGAACCGGGCGCGGTCAACGTCAGAGTCGGCGGCGGCTTAGCAGCCTGTCGGACTTGCGGATCAAGCCGAGAGGTTTTCGTGTGGATTTTTCCCGCGATCGAGAGTGCCGCCCCATACAGGCTGCTAACATCACTCTGTGACGTTCATTGCAAAAAGCATTCATTTTAATTGTCATCCATTAAATGACAAACCCCTTTGAAAAATGATAAGTTTCCAGTGGCAGACTTAACGGAGTAATACTAAAGGCTCAGGCCCTCCGCCGCCACCGCCGCCTTCAATCGCGCGAGCCCCGCCTCCACGGCGCCGGTCGTCGGACCCTCGACCAGCAGGCGCAGTTTCGACTCCGTGCCCGAGTAGCGCACGAACACGCGGCCCTGCGCACCAAGCTCGGCTTCCAGCGCGCGCATCGCCGCCGATAGTTTCGGCAGGGCGGCCAGCGGGATCTTCTCGCCCACCTTCAGCGCCGCACCGGCCTGGGGAAATTTTCTCAGCGACCGGCGCAGCTCCGAAAGCGGCTTGCCGGTCGCAAGCATCACGCCGATTACCTTCAGTGCCGCGACCAGCCCGTCGCCCGTCGGCGATACATCGGCACAAATGATGTGCCCGGATGACTCGCCGCCCAGGGTCGCGCCTTCCGCGAGCATCCGCTCGATCACGTAGCGGTCACCCACCGCGGTACGCACGGCGCGCCCGCCCGCCGCCGCCAGCGCGGCGTCGACGCCGAGATTGCTCTGCTGCGTGACGACGAGC
>JACQWL010000481.1 GCA_016209255.1 Verrucomicrobiota bacterium | reverse complement strand
GGCGTCGGCAAGCGACGCCCCTACACTCACCAATTAGTTTGGACGTTCAACAGGTAAACGGGGTTCTGCTGCATGGATACGCCTGAGGCCGAACAATACCAGACTTCATGGGCGCCGGCATCGAAGTACAGCGCGGTCCAGGAGAGCTCCGATGCGAAATTGATAACTGCCATGACTCGCAGCGGGAGGAGGACTCATGATGATATGTCCGTGTCGATCGCTCTCCACGCGTCCCTCGAATCTGGCGAGCGCCGGATCGCGCAACAGCTCCGACCAGCGGCGCAGGTTGAAGGCCGTCTGCATTCCCTGCGATGGCAGTTCGATCGTCAGTGCGCCCATTGCACCCACGCTAGGGCCGGTGGGGGCTGGCCGTCAACTGACGCTTGGATTTCGCTGGCCCCTTTGGTTCGACCTCGATCCGAAGATTCCTGGACAACGGAGGTTTTTGCTCCGCAACCCCCCAATTGATTTTCCGCCGCCGGCGGAAAATCACAGCTCGTAAAACGGCGTGGTCTCGCCCGGCGCGACCACGGCGAATTCGCACCCGCTCAGCGCCCCGCGCACACCGGCGAAAGCGAGCTCGACCGCCGCCCGCGAATTGCACTCGCGCGAGAGGTGGGTGAGGTAAACCCGCCGCCAGCGCGGGCTCGCGACACCGGCCAGCAGCTCGCACGCGGCCGCGTTCGACAGATGCCCGTGCCGGCCGGCGATGCGCTGCTTCAAGGACCAGGGGCGCTTGAGGTCGGCCTTGAGCAGCTCCGGGCAGTGGTTCGATTCGACGACGACCACCTCGCACTCGCGGATGCACTCCCGGACGTTCTGCGGCGCATGCCCGAGGTCGGTGAGCCAGGCGAGCGAGCGCCGGGGCGCGAGCAGATCCCCGTCGTGCCCGCTGGTGAACCGGAAGCCGACCGGATCCTGGGCGTCGTGCGGCACGGCGAAGCTCTCGATTTCCAGATCGCGAAAACGAAAGCGCGCGCCGGTTTCGAAAATCTGCCAGTCGGGCCGGTGCTCGAGCCCGGCCTGCACGGCGCGTCGGGTCGGCTCGTTGGCGAAGATGCGGATGTGCGGGAATTTTTTCAACCCGTCGAGGCCCGCCGCGTGATCGCCGTGCTCGTGGGTGAGAAAGACGGCGTCGATGCGCTCGAGCGATTCGCCGATCGCGTGGAGCAGGGCGCCGAGCTTTCGAGCCGAGAAGCCGGCGTCGACGAGCACGCGGGCGCCCTCGGTCACGAGCAACGCCGCGTTGCCCGAGCTGCCGCTGCCGAGAATGCAAAACCGCATCGCCATGGTGTGGCCTCCCAAGAAGCGCGCCGGCGGCCCGCGGGCCAGACAAAAAAATTCCCGCGCGGGGGCGGGTGGCTGAACAGGTTGTTTTCCCGCGTGCCTGCCGGTTCATCTCGAACGCGGCGCGTGCGTTTCCGCAAACGATGGCAAACTGCGATGGACCGCCGTAGCCGCGGTTCACCACGGCATGAAGCGCAGCGCAAAGGCGCGCTCGATCAGCCAGGCGGCACCGAAGGCCAGCAGCGTTCCGGATACGACCGTGCGCACGCGGCCGGCCCACCGCCGCCGGCCGATCCACCGCAGCAGCGGCCAGCACACCGCGGCGATGGCGAGCTGGCCGAGTTCCACGCCGAGGTTGAACGCCAGCAGGCTGCGCACGAGCCCCTCGGCCGGGAGGCCGAGTTCGCGCAGCACATTGGCGAAGCCGAAGCCGTGCACCAGGCCGAACGCGAAGGTGACCCGCCAGCGGTGCAGAGCCTCGTCCGCGCGCCAAAGATTCTCGGCCGCGACATAGATGATGCTCCCCGCGATGGCGCTTTCGACCAGCCGCGAGGGCAGCGCGAACACACCGAGCGCCGCGAGCGCCAGCGTGAGCGTGTGGGCGACGCTGAAGGCGGTGATGATCTTCACCAGTTCTCGAAATTGCCGCACGAAGAACAGCGCGAGCAGGAACGCCACATGGTCGTAGCCGAGAAAAATATGCGTCACGCCGAGCCACAGGTATTCGCGGAATTGGTCGAGCGCCGGCACGCGGTAGCCGGTGTCGAACAGATAGTCGGGTTCGAAGCGGGTGAAGATGACGGGGTTTTCCTGGCCGCTCCAGACAAACGTCCCGAGGACGGTGTGCCGTTCGCCCAGCGACCCAAAAAAGTCGAACGTCAGCGCCACGGAGTCCGGGGCGTGCAGCACGGGATTGCGAAACGTGAGGGTGGCGAGCCGCTGCCCCTGGTCGGCGGCCGCAATCGCATCGCCGGCATCCGGAGCCCACGTGGGTGGCGTGAGCGGGCCGAAGGTGGCGTCGCGCTCGTTCAGCTCCACGTAGACGCTGCGGCGGAGAAACGACTCGATCGCCGGCGTGGCCGCCTGAAGTTCGGCCCGGGTGATGCGCCCGTCCGCGTCCGCATCGACGCGCGTCATGCGGGCGAGTGTCGCGAGATCGAACGTGAAGGTGAACGCCACCGCTTCGCGTCCGATTGCGATCCGGCAATAACTGGTGTCGGGCGTGTGCGCGGGGCTGGCGAGTGCGGCCCCGAGTCCGAACAGGAAAACGAGCTGGCGGAGGATGCCGAGCCCGCATAGTTCGGACTCCGATGAACTTTCGTCTGCGTCCGGTAGGAGCCTGCTTGCAGGCGATTCGCAGGGTTCTGCCCCAGGCATCGCCCGCCCGCGGGCTCCTACAACCGGCGGTCTGGTGTTCATGGGCGGAAGCGCAGCGACCCTTTGCCAGCCCACGGGTCATCGCGCTCACGAACGCCCATTACTCCCCGGCTCACCTCGCCGGAGCGTAGGTGATCCACATCGGCGAGACCCACACGAGTTCACCGTCGCTTTGTTCGCCGCGGAAGTAGTAGTAGCTCGTCTTTCCGGGCGTCGGCGCGGGATCCGTCCAGGTGAGTTCGACGTCGGCCCGGTTGGGCGTGATGGCGTGAATCTCCTCGTCGTCCTTCACGAGCGTGACCTTCGCGAAGGGCGCCGTGCCGCCGAGTTTGAGCCGCAGCGCCGGAGGCTGCGCCGTCGTGAAGGCGTCGCCGAGCATATGGTCCTTCCCGCCCGCCTGGCAGCGGAAGTCCGCAATGATGTTGTCGGTCGCGCCGTACGTGTGCCGCGCGCGCATCGCCCGCAGCAGCGCCTCGCGGGACGTATCCTCGGCATAGACCATCGCGTAGCTGATGTGCGTCGAGCCGTGATCGCTGCTCGACTGGAACGAAAACACGTGGCCCTTTTTCAACGCCAGATTCACGAAGCCGAGGGGCCGCCAGCCGCCGATCGCGTCGTCCGCTGTCGGGGAACGGGGCGCGCCGGGCCGCTCGTAATTCTGCCGCGCGCCCTGATAGATCTCCACCATCGGCTCCACGTCGGGCGCGTGGTTGCGCCAGTCGGTGCCCATGTCGGTCGCGCTGGTGTGCGACGCGCAGACGCCGTCGAACCGCCGCAGGTAGTCGTAAAGCATCAACGTGTCGGGCGCGGCGACGACCGGCTCGGGCTGCATTTTCGGCAGCCGCGGGAGCGTGCGCACGCCGCGCTGGGCGAACACCACGTTGCGATGCCCTTCCGGATACGCGACGCTGCGCTCGTACGTGAACGGCGGATCGAAACGGCCGGGAAGCCGGAAGGCGTCGGTCGTTTTCTGGATCAGCCACCACGGGTATTCCCGGCCGTTGCCGTTGTCGTGATCGCCGTTGCCGAGCCAGTCCATCGCCGCGACGTCGAGCGCGTAGCGCCACATGTCCTCGACCGGACCGTCGTTGCCGCCATCGCCGCTGATTTCCGTGTGGCGGTGAAACTCCCCGCGCAGCAGCCGCAGCGGCCGGCCGTCGTAGGTGATCCGCTGGGCGCGCGCCCGGTCGATGGCCGCGCGTTCCTCCCGCGTGGCCGGCGACGGCGCCGCGTTGGCCGCCGGCGGAGTCTTTACCGCGACGAGTTTCAACGTGACGGGCGCCGCGGCCATCTCGAGGCGGCTCACATAAATGTCGTTGTCGAACGGATCCCCGGGAGGCGGGGCGCCGAGACCGCCGCCGCCGCGAGGGACATGCCGGTCCTGCCGGTGATCGCTCGAGTGCGCGACGAGGAACCCGCCGGCGGGGTGTGTCGCCACGGCGGGCGAGTTGTAGAGCAGATTGTCGGAGTGCGGGAGAATCGTCGGACCGGTCCAGTGGTCGCCCTCGTAGCTCGCCGCGTAGTCGACCCACACCGTGCCGAGCGGCGTAAAAAACGTCCCTTCGCGGCTGCGCGCAAAAAGCCAGATCCGCCCGTCGCGATCGCAGGCGAGCCGGGCGAGGTTGTTATAGGTGGGCGCGGGCGCGGTTGCCGCCTCTTCCCCGGCCTTGCGCGCGCTGGTATCCGCTTCCGGCCGGCGCACGGGCAGGGCCCGCGGTCCGCGCCGCACGCGATTGCCCGGCAACCCCGTGGCAACCGGCGCGGCGGGCTCCATCCACTCGTTGCCCGCCAGGACCCGCATCCCGATCTGGCGATCGCGGTACAGGCCAATGCCGGAGTCGCGCTCGAGGGCGCCCCAGTCCTTGCCCCAAGTCGGGCCGCTGCGCTCCCACGCAATCCACAACCGCGACTGCCGGTCGTAGGTGACCGTGGCGCGCGCTTCGTAGTCCTCGGTATTGGCGACCGGGCGCGCCGCGTCGGGCGTGCCGTCGGCCGCGAACTCGCGCACCCAGACGTCGTAGTCGCCCTTGTCGTAGGTATCCCAGGCGATCGCGATGCGCCCGTCGGCCGCCGGCGCGATCGCGGGGGCCCAGCAATTGCCCGCTTGCGTGCTGACGGCGCGTTCGGCGGTCCAGGTGCCGTCGGCCGCCTGGTGGCGCTCGAGAACTCGGAACCCGTTGCCGCGCGCGGCCTGCCAGGCGAACCACACGCGACCGCGGGAGTCGGTGGTGGCGACGGGCGAAACGTCGGTGCCGGCGTCGTCGGTCAGCTTGATCGGCGGGGAGACCTTTCCGCCGGCAACGCTGGCCGCGAAGAGCTCGAAATTGGCGAGCGGTTTCGCGGGCCAGCCCGCGTTCTCCGACCAGAACACCCATGTGCGGCCGGCGCCATCGATCGCGACGGCGCATTTGTAGACATCGCCGCCGCCCGCGGTGATGGCAACGGGCTCGGACCACGCGCCGTTGCGCTGGGTACGCAGCCAGACCCGGTCGCCGCCCGGTGGCTGGGCGAGGAACGAAAAATCGGCGGGGGCCTTGTCCCAGGTACGCGAGCGCTCGGCGCGATCGAGACCAGGGGTGAAGCTGACCCACGCCACCGCCGCCATGCCGTCCGCCGCCACCGCGAGCGCGGGAAAATCGTCGTCGTCGCGTTTCGCGGTCAGCGGCCGCGACGCGGCGACGCGTTCGAGGTCGACGGCGCCTTTGAGCTGCTCGACCACACTGCCGTAGGGAAGGTCAGCGAGCCGGAATTGGAAATTCCCCTGCGCGGTTTCCACTTTGACGAGCGACGACTCGGTGACCCCCGTGAGCACGAGAAACACGCCGTTGTCGGCCATCAGCGAGCTGGCGGCGGCTTTCTTCTTGGCGTTTTTCTTGGGGTTGTTGGTGCGGCGCACCGTCAGCGGGCGCGTGGAGGCCGTCCAGCCCGTGTGGTCGAGCACGCGGTCCGATTCCTGGAAGCGCCAGCCGTCGATGCGTTCGATGGCGCCGGGTGAGACGGAAACTTTTCCGTCCCAAACGGTGTTGCCGGTGTCGGTAAGGCCGAAGCGGATGCGGACGCCGACATCGGCGCCCAGGCACGAGACCGCGCTGAGGATGAACAAGGTGTAGCCGGGGAAGCGAGACATGGGGCAGGGAGTGCGCGGCCAGCGTGGGCCCAATTCCCGCCGGGCGCACGAAGAATCTCCCGCGGCCTGCGCAACGGGGGCGCATCTCCGGCGTGTCGGCGAGTTTGATGGGGGCGCGGTGCCCTCGCCGCGTTGCGCTCTGGCGTCTGGTTCGGCGATTGGGAAATGCTTGACCTCGCGGCGGCGATGAAAATCAAGATCCTGCTTTGGAGAATCCCGGACATTTTTTTTGAGTATCGTCGATGTAGAGGCTGTCGCTCGCGCGAAGAGGCACTACTATAGCGCAGAATCCTTGAGGGGCGTGCTGAATGGCCTGGGTTTGAAAATTTTCCTACCCCGAAAATCTTCCTACCCCCCGCCGGAGTTTGGGGCAGGAACATTTTGTGGGTAGGAAAATTTTCGGGCGAACGGCGCAAATGGACGCTTTCTATCTTCTGCCGAATGTCCGAGGGCAGCCACGCGCACCGGGCGGGCGAGCCGATTTTCGGGATGACAAGGCCCGGTGGAACGGAGACGCACTGTGCGGTATCGCGTGCGCATGTGTGCGTTGTGCGTAGCGTCTGGTTCGGCTCTCGATTCATCGCGCTGTGTCTCCCGCCAGCGTCCTCGCGAGATTCCAGGCATCCTCCAGCATCGCCGTGAGCTTTCGATTCACGGCGTCGACTTCTTCCTTCTTCACCCGGTGGCGATTCTCAGGACAGATGATGAGGTCGTTCAGACTTCCCATACCACCAAACGCGGAAAGAAAATGCCGCACACCTCTTTGGTCGCCGGCCCTTAAATCCGCCGCGTCCTGCTTCAGCCAAGTCGTCCAGTGGGCATCGCCGACCTCTTCGATCAACGCGATGATCTTCTCGATGTGCTGTGCAAGCAACGTGGTCATCGTCTGGTTTGCCCAATGTCGGAGGTCAGCCACGATGGGGGCTGGCGCGCCGCGGGCAGCCCTCGAATTTGGATTTCGTGGTGGGCATTCGGTCTTTCATTCGGTCGCACGCGGCGTGATAGATCCCGGCGTGGGCGGTGCCGACTGGTTCGGCCTTTTTTTCATATATCTGTTTCCCTTCTCGATTTTCCAGTCCGTCCATCCCCGGTTTCGATAGAAAGAGTATGCCCGCAACTGCACATCGATATCGGTGGTAAGCCAAATCTCGGAGCATCCCGCAGCAAAGAGCCATGATTCGACCGTGGTCAACAGCCTGCCTCCGATTCCTTGGCGAATGTGGCTCGGAAGAACCGCGATTACCCACATTTCTCCGGACGATTTGTCGCCTATCGCGAAACCCACGACCGTTCCGTTTTCTTCGCACAGCCAACCTTTCCAGGTGCCAAGGAGCTTCTCCTTCACCGACGATTCGGTGATTCCGAGTGCCGCCAGCTCTTCTCGGGTCAGTCGGTTCTCGTCTGTTGCACTCCGAACGCGAAACAACTCGGTAATATCACGCAGCTCGATTTCGCGGGTCGTTCTCACTTTGCCGAGCCGTCCGAAGTCAGCCATGCGCGGATGCGCGCACCAGCCGTTTTTCGGGATGACGAGGCCAGGTCGAACGGAAAAGCGCCGTCCAGAATCGCGGGCCCGATCCGCGCGTTGGCTGTGGTGACTGGTTCGGCGATTGGGAGCGATCGACCCCGGCGGTGATGATAAACGATCTTGTCCCGTGAAGAATCTCGGACATTGGGAGGGTAGGAAGATTTTATTGGCAGGAATATTTTCAGAGTCGAACCTCTTCCGGTCTGGAAATCTTCCTGCCCTGAAATCCCTGGTCGCCTTCGGCGCCGCCAAAGGCG
>JACQWL010000492.1 GCA_016209255.1 Verrucomicrobiota bacterium | reverse complement strand
CGTCCTGTCGCCCAGTCCCGTCGCCCAACCATGCTCGCGCCGAAACGCTCGGTCACGTAATCACGAATGCCGACTGCTAGGACATCCGACATTGCAATCAGCGGACTGACCCCGTCCGGATGGCCCCTCCGACATTGCAATCAGCGGACTGACCCCGTCCGGATGGCCCCCGGTTGCGGCAAGAGCCTGGGCGCAGAGCGTCTCGCGTGGAATACCGGTCTGCCTCTTCGTAAGGTGCGCTTTGACACGCTGCTCTCCTCGTATTTTGGCGAAACGATGGCCAACTTGCGCAAAGTATTCGACGCCGCGCAGGCGGCGCCCTGCGCGCTGTTCCTCGACGAGTGTGACACCCTCGCGCGCTCGCGCATGGAGCGAAACGACGTCGGCGAAGTGACACGTATCACGAATGGTCTGCTTGAGATGTTGGAGCACCATCGCGGCGACGGGCTCGTGATCGCGGCGACCAATCTCGACTCGGCGTTGGACACCGCGCTCTTCCGCCGCTTCGACGAGGTGCTGAAGATTCCCCTGCCAGGTATCGAGGAGATTGAGCGTCTCCTGCGGGTGACCCTTTCGGCGATGGAAACCGACAGCACGCTGACGTGGCGTGACCTTGCGCAGGCGATGGACGGCATGTCGGGGTCCGAGGTGGTCCATGTTGGACAGAATGCCGCAAAGCACTGCGTGCTGGAAGGCCGTAAGAATGTAAGCGACGCCGATATTCGGGGGGCGGCGATGGGGTCAGTCCGCTGATTGCAAGGTCCGTTGCGAGAGATAGCCGCGCACAGCGGCGGGATGACCCATCTTCAATGTCGTCGCGATCCAGCGATAGGGCGCTGCTACCGTGGTTCGCAGCTTCCGGGCGATGGCGACCTTCCATCCTACGCCTTTTGGCGCGCTTTCCGCGTCCGCCAAAGACCTGCCGGCTTCTTTCAGCGCGGCGTCCAACGCCTGCTGCCACCGCGCACACTTGATTTCAGCGATTTCCGTGGCGGACATTTCCGGCGCCAACGCTAGATGGGCGTGTTGGCGTGCGATCGCCCTCCGCCAGCCTGCCGTGCCTATCGCCCAACCGCTAGAATAGGCACCGCGCAAATTGCGATCGTCGTCGCGCGTTGCCGCGATGTTCGCCAAATGGTCGAGGTATTTGCGCCAGGGATCGCTTTCGGTCTCGAGTTGGAGAGATTGCAACAGTTCGGTGGACTGGAACCAATCGCGCGTAGTCGCATGCAGGCAGTACCAGAGGCTGCTGCTCCGATACTCGCCCACCCGGTCGGCAGCGACAATTCCGGCGCGAACGGGATTGAGATGGATGTAGTCGCAGACCCGAGCGAGATGATGTGCGTCCTCGACCAGCAGGGCCTTGTACCGACCCTGGAACACATGGCCACGCTGATCGTGGAATCGGGTCAGTCGCGTCGCAAATGTAGATTGCAGCCAGTGCATCCCCTGCACGAGGTTTGGCTCCGGCGTTTCGAGGGCAAGGTGGTAGTGGTTTCGCATGACCACGAACGCATACACCTGCCAGCCGAACTGCACCGCCGCCTCATCCATCGCGATGAGGAACGCGTTCGTCGCCCCGAACGTAGCGAAAACGTCGTGCTGCAGATTGCCACGGTTAATGACATGATAGCGGGCTCCCGGGTATTGAATGCGATGACGTCGCGCCATGCCTCGGATCCACAACTCCGGCCGCAGCAACACCAGCCATGCCGATACCCAGTTTTGGGGTAATTCCGGGCTGGCGTCCTGTCGCCCAGTCCCGTCGCCCAACCATGCTCGCGCCGAAACGCTCGGTCACGTAATCACGAATGCCGACTGCTAGGACATCCGACATTGCAATCAGCGGACTGACCCCGTCCGGATTCCGCGGGCTTCGAGAGATCGTAGCGCTTGATCGCGGTGCGATGGCGGGCCACGTCCGCCTGGTCGGCGTTTTCCGAGGCCGCATCCGCGCGTGTCCCGCGCACGAAAACGAGAGTGTGATTCTCGTAGCCCAGGCCGAGCCGCTTGAGGAGCGTCAGCCATGGCACGCGCAGTCCGATTCGCGACCGATCGCGAAAAAGTCCGGCTTCTTCCTCCCGTTTTGTGAGCGCTGCGTAACTGGAAATGCGCGAGTCGTTCGGCGGGAGGAAAGTCTCCTTGCGATGCAGGATCGGCGGGTTCGAGCGGTACCGGTAGTCAGTGCGGCTGACCAATCCGGTGTTCAGGTTGATTCTGGTCGCTTCGGCCAGTGCTGGGTGGGGCTCGGCGTCGAACTCGGGATAGGACAGGAACGTAAGTGCGACCTGATCGGTTTGGATTTTGAGCAGATTCCACGACGGGTCAGGCTGTGCTGCGATCTCGGCCCGGCAGACGGTTTTCCAAAGCTCCGGTGGAATATCCTCGGCGCGAGGCCGAGTGACATACGTGGCGCCCGGCAGCCTCTTGCCGTAATGAATCGACTCCACGCACCGGCGATGGGTTTCGAGGTCCATGGGCAAACGGAGTCAGGTTTTACGGTCTGCCATCGTCTGCAAGAACGGATGTGCCGCGCCGGAGGACGGAGCACGGAGAAACCTCGGCATCGATCGCGTCGAACTCGTCGCGGCTCACACCCGCCTCGGCGGCGACGGCTGCGAGGGTCGTCAAACGGGGAACCCGGCCAAAGGTTTTCGCCACCCACGGCATATCGGCGCCCTCCCCACTCACCCCGCAACTTGACTTCATTCGCCGCCACAAATGAAGTCACCCCCATGAACTTCTCCCGCCGCCAGTTTTTGAAAACCACGGCGCTGCACTGCGGCGCCGTTGCCGCCCTCAGTCCGAAAATCTTTGCCGCCGAGAAAAAAGCCCGCCCGTCCGTCCCGTCCGCCTCGTTCGTGACCGGGAAATCGGGCATGCATCTCGGCACCGTGACGTACAATATCGCGAAGGACTGGGATGTCCCGACGCTGATCAAGAACTGCACCGAGACCGGCTTCGAAGGCGTGGAACTGCGCACCACGCACAAGCACGGGGTCGAGGTCACGCTCAACGCCGAGCAACGCGCGGAGGTGAAGCGGCGCTTCGCCGACTCGCCGGTGAAGCTCTGGAGCATGGGGAGCGCGTTCGATTATCACACGCCCGATCCGGCGAAGCTCCGGCAGGACATCGAGGACACGAAGAAATACATCGTGCTCTCACAGGATGTCGGATCCACGGGCGTGAAGGTCCGGCCCAACGCGCTGCCCAAGGGGGTGCCGCCCGAGAAAACGCTGGAACAAATCGGCCGCTCGCTGCGCGAGCTGGGCGATTTCGCGCGCGACCACGGCCAGCAAATCCGGCTCGAAATCCATGGCGCGGAAACCTCGCTCCTGCCGAACGCCAAACGGATCCTGGACGTGGCGGATCATCCGCTTGTGGGCGCCTGCTGGAACTCGAACGCGACCGATCTCGCCGGCGCCGGCTTCGACGCCAATTTCGACCTCGTGAAGAACAAAATCTTCACCGTGCATCTGCGGGATCTGTACCACGAGGATTACCCGTTTCGGAAACTGTTCCAACGGCTCAAGGGGATCGGCTTCACCGGGTTCTGCTTCGCCGAAATCCCGGAGAGCTCCGACCCGATCCGGGTGATGAAATATTTCCGCTCCCTCTGGCTGGCCTATCAGGGCCTGCTGTGAGGCGTCGCGGCTTTCACAGCTTATGATTATCTCTCATCGTGCGTGGGTTCTTGGGCGGGGTCTTGCGCTCGCCGGTCTCCTGACCGGCGGGCTTTTTGCCGCCGCGGCCGGCAACGGGTTTATCGGGCGCTGGGCACTGACGATTCCCGGCGGGGCGGCGGGCTGGCTCGAGGTGAAGCAGGAAAGAGGCTGGCTCGACGGCGCGATCCTCTGGGGCGGCGGCAGCGTCGTGCCCGTGGCGAGCGTCACCATCGCCGACGGCGTGCTGACCGTGACGCGCGTGCGCGATGTGCCCCGGAAGGACGCCGCCGGCAAGGTCGTGCGCACGCAGCAGCTCACGGAGACGATCACCGCGCGGGTCGAGGGCAACACGCTGACGCTCACGCGCGTGGCGGCGCGCCCCGATGGCAGCGGTTTCGATCGCGCCGAATTTACCGGCCAGCGGATCCCCCCGCTGCCCGCGCGGCCGAATCTCGCGATGGTGAAATTCGGCGCCCCGGTGGAACTGTTCAACGGCCGCGATCTCGCGGGCTGGAAGCTGAAGGAGCCGGGCGTGACGAACGCCTGGTCGGCCGACCACGGCGCGCTCGCCAACCGGCCGCCCCCGCGGGTCGCGGGGCAGCCGCAGCAGCGCTCGGGAAATCTGCGCACCGAGCGCGAATTCGAGGACTTCAACCTCAAGCTCGAGGTCAACGTGCCCGAGGGCAGCAACAGCGGCGTGTATCTGCGCGGCATCTACGAGATCCAGGTGTCCGACTCGTTCGGGAAGCCGCTCGACTCGCACAACATGGGCGCGGTCTACAGCCGCATCACGCCAACCGTGGCCGCCGAGAAACGGGCCGGCGAGTGGCAGAGCCTCGATCTGACGCTCGTCGATCGGCACGCCACCGTGGTGCTCAACGGCAAAACCATCATCGACAACCAGCCGCTGCTCGGCTGCACGGGCGGCGCGATGTGGTCGGACCAATTTCGGCCCGGCCCCATCTACCTGCAGGGCGATCACGGCGCGGTGTCGTATCGCAACCTGGTGCTGCGACCGGTGGTGAAGTAGTCCTCCGAAAGCGCCTGTGGGCGCCTTGGCCGTATCCATGCGATAGAACCGGTTTCACCCTTTGAGCCGTGCAAACTAATTGGTGAGTGTAGGGGCGTCGCTTGCCGACGCCCGTTTTCACTTCGTAGGTCGGGCGCCCGCAAGCGACGCCGCTACAT
>JACQWL010000480.1 GCA_016209255.1 Verrucomicrobiota bacterium | reverse complement strand
GGGCTTCGATCTCTTCTTTGGCACGCCCTACAGCAACGACTCCAACGAATGGCCCGTGGGCGCTCCCTTTATTCAGGTGATGGGACTTGCGCCGCTGCCGCTCATGGAGGGCAACGCGATCGTCGAGGCTCCGGTCGATCAGTCGCGGCTGACCCGGCGCTATACCGAACGCGCGACGGCCTTCATCCGGCAGAATCGGGATCGGCCGTTCCTGCTCTACTTGCCGCACACGATGCCGCATGTCCCGCAGTACGCCGGGCCGGAGTTTGCCGGCAAATCGCGGAGCGGCCTCTACGGCGACACGGTTGAAGAACTCGACTGGAGCACGGGCGTCATCCTCGACACTTTGCGCGAACTGGGCCTCGCTGAGCGCACGCTCGTCGTGTTCACGAGCGACAATGGCGCGCCGATCCGGCGCAATCCCGGCGCGATGCCGAAGGCGGCGGCGAAGAAGCAGGCTGCGGTCGCCGCCGCGGAGCGTTTCCCCGGCCGCTCCCACGGTGGCAGCAACGGTCCGTTGCGCGCCGGCAAGGGCACCACGTTCGAGGGCGGCGTGCGGGTGCCGTTCATCGCCTGGTGGCCGGGCACCATCGCTCCGGGCCGCGTCGTGGCCACCCCGGTGTCGCTGATGGATCTCTTTCCGACGTGCGCCCGGCTCGCCGACGCGGCCTTGCCGTCGGATCGGGTGTACGACGGGCGTGACCTCGGGCCGGAACTCACGGGCGCCGGCGAGATGGCTCCGCGTCCCATTTTTTACTACTTCGGCTATCAGGCCCAAGCCGTGCGGGAGGCGAACTGGAAACTCTTCGTCGCCGTCGACCGGCGCCCGGAACCGCGGCCCGTCAGCCTGTGGTTCGATCACCAGCCGCGCCTGTTCGAGACCCAGCACCGCCTGCTGGCCGAGCCGGAGCTGTACGACCTCGGCAGCGACGTTGGCGAAACGAGCAATGTGGCGAAGCAACACCCGGAAATCGTCGCGCGCCTGACGAGGCGTCTGCACGAATTCGACGCGGAGTTGCAGCGCGATCGCCGGCCGATGGAATTCGTCCCGGGTCCGCCGCCGCCGGCCCCGCAGACCGTGCGCACCGTGGACACCGATTTATCGGCGTATTTGTCGCTGTAACCGGAACGATGCAGCCCCGACCGCAAAACGTGTTTTGCTCCGGACTGGAAGACACTGAGGCGGAGTTTGCGCCCGAGCGTAGCCCTGCGCGTGAGCGCAGGGACAGTGGGCGACTCGAGCATCCAGCAATCCCGCCGCTCACGTGGCGGACTACAGCAGAACTGATTCCTAAGAGCCACGGAACGGTGACTCCCTCGCCTTTATCCCGGAATCCACTTCGACCATCTAATTTTTGTGTCGATTCGTGGTTTCCTATTGCACGACTCCGGCATAGATTTTCGCCCGCGTTTCCAACCCGCCTGACCCCGAACTGCCATGAAACCAGCCCATTCCCTGCAATCGATTCGTCTGCTGTGCTTGCTCGCCGCCGCCGTTGTTTTCCTTCCCGCCCCGGCATGGGCTCAAAGTTCTGCTGCTGGCACCATCGAAGGCCGCGTGCTCATCGTGCGCAGCGGCTTGGTCGCGGTGATCCAATCCGAGCCCGCCATGGCAGTCGTGGCCCAGGCCGCCGACGGGGCGCAAGCGGTCGACCTCTATGCCCGGCACCAGCCCGACGTTGCGCTGCTCGATCTCCGCATGCCCGTCAAGAGCGGCAACGCGGCGATCGAACTCATCCGCCGCGATTTTCCCACGGCGCGAATTTTGGTGCTGACGGCCTACAGCGGCGACGAAGACATCCACAAGGCGCTGCAAGCTGGCGCGCGGGGCTACGTGCTCAAGAGTTCGACCGGAGAGGGGTTGATTCCCGCGATCCGGGCGGTCGCCGCCGGCGAGCGATGGGTTCCGCGCGACGTGGCGAGCCGGCTGGCCGGGCGCAGTTCATACGAGGCCCTGACCAACCGCGAGGTTGAGGTGCTCAAGGAGATCGCCAAGGGCCGGGCGAACAAGGAAATCGCCCACATCCTTGCCATCTCGGAGCACACGGTGAAGGACCACCTCAAAAACATCCTCGGCAAGCTCCACGTCGCCGCGCGTACCGAAGCGGTGACGGCGGCGGTGCAGCGGGGGATCATCGAGCTCTGAGCCGGCGGCCTCCGATCAACGGACTGCTACGGAAGGAAATTCGCGAAGGACGGCCGTGAGTGCCGGCTTCGGACGCCGCTGTTCGTCAAAGACGCCCCAGTGTGTTTCCGCCTCGTCGGGGCTGCCGGCGGCGCCGCGACTTTTCCACGATTCGTCGAAGGCCGCAGAATCAGCTCAGAAACCCAGCGTGGCGGTGAGGCTGAACGAGCGCGGCTGGCGGTACACAAACGTGGTCGGCACCGTGATGCGGTCGGGGCGCGCGATGTCGCCGTTGGGCGCGCGCAGGCCGGCGCCGATGTAGATGAGGTCGGTGTGATCGAGGAGGTTTCCGATGCGGAGGCTGACGTCGAGGGTCTGGTTGCCGCGCAGGCGGTATTGGTAGCCCAGTGTCGCGGTCGTCGTGTAGTAGGCGCTGCGGTAGAGGCGGGTGGTGGCATCGACGGCGGGATTGTCGATCGCCGTGGTGGGATTCGCCGGGTTGATGATCGTGTCGGCGCCGCGGTTGCCGATGGCGGTGCGGCCGATGTATTGCACGCCGGCGCCAACGCGCAGATTTTTCATTGGCCCGCGGGTGAAACGATAGTCCGTGTAGAAATTCGAGGTGAACTTCGGCTGGTCGCTGGTGGTCTGAGCCGCCGGGTTGTTGGTCGCCTTGAAGGCGCCGATGTTGTTCCACGCCGCGGCGGCGGAGGCGGCGTCGGGCGAGCGGTTGGCGACGGGCACGCTGAGATCGACCGTGGCGGCGCCGGCTGCGTCGATGAGGACGCCGGCATCGAGCACGATTTGGCGCAACGTCGTCTCGTTGGCGGCGAGATACGCGAATTCGTCCTTGCGCGGATTCACGCTGAGGTTCGTCGGAATGCCGGCGTTGGCGGTGAGGCGCCAGTGCGTGGAAACGTTCGCGACGATATCGATTTCGTAGCCGCGATTGCGGCTGTCGGAAAAGTCGAACGTCACCGTGGAGAGCTGGGTGAGCCCGCGGGCGTTCAGGCCGTTGGCGCTGAGGTCGCCGACCTTGTTGGCGTCGACAATGCTGGCGTATTTGCGCGTGTTGCCCGTGTTGTCGAAGGCGCCGTCGACCTGCCGGCCCCCGTATCGGCCGAAGGCGGCGTTGATGCGCCCGGCGAAGAGATTGAAGCGGATGCCCGCGTCCCAGCCTTCACCTTTTGACACGGGCAGGGACTGGCCGGTGATGGTGATGCCGGCGCCGGGCGGGCGGAACGACTCGGCGTAGTTTGCGAAGGTGCTGAGCCACGGCACCACGTGCAGCACGCCACCGTAACTGTAAGTGGTGGCCTTGACGTCGACTTCGGGCGCCGAGTAGTCGTCGCGGAAACGATCTTTGGCGTATTGCGGGAGCCGCCTGAAAGCCGCGTCGCGCGGACGCGCGGCCGCGTCGAGCAAGGCCCCCGTGCCAGTGATGTTGCCGGCGGCGTCCTTCGTCTGGTATTTGAGATTGAAGTAATCCTTCGGGCCGATCGGACGGTAATAGATCGTCTGACCGTTCCAGTCAGCGGGATAGTCGGCGAGCGTGTTGTTGGTGTTGTTGCCCGTATAGTTGTCGGCGGTGACGGTATCCCGCCGGGCGCCGCCAATGAGATTGAGGCGACCTTTGAAGAGCTTCGCGTTGAGCGCGCCCTGGAGGTACCGGAACGTCGTGTCGGAGGCGCGGAGCGTGCCGATGCTGCGGAGATCGGTGATCTTGGAAACCGTGTATGCGGTGCTGGTGCGCGCGATCGGATCGAGGTGAGTCACGCGATCCGGATAAACGAGGGGCTGGGTCGGGTGATTCCAATAGAACCGATAGGTGAAGTTGTCGTCGACCGGGCGACGGCGGATGTCGGGATTGCGGTTCAACACGCTGGTATAGGCGTTGAGGTCGTTGCGGACAATGCGGGCGCCGGCGATGGCGTTGCCGCGAAAGCTCCCCCACGTGGTGTTGTCGAACACCACCGCGAGGGCCGCGCGGCCCTCGCGGATCTTGTTGTGGTAATAAAACGAGGACGCGAGCGCCTCGCTGTAAACCTGCTTGAAGTTGGGGTTCGGTTGACCGTTGGGAAGCGTGGCGTTGACGTCGATGACCGCGTTGCCCATCCGGGACGCAGCGGTTTCGACATGCTTCTGCGTGCGCACGGCGGTGCCGGCGGCCTCGAAGAAGAGATGCTCGCCCTGCTGGTGCTCGACGAACACGGCGGCTTCGTGAAAGCCGTATTCGAGGGTCGGCACATCCGGCTGAATCACCGTCTTGCGCGTGGGCCGGCGGAAGGGCGAGCCGGACTCGGCCAGACCGAAAAGCAAATCCGGCGAATAGTAGCTGTCGATCATCGGGCCGCCGTTGATGTTCAGGTTGGCGGTGGAGAGCGCGAACTTGCCCCCGACGGGCACGGCGGCATTCGCCGCGCCGCCCTGGGTGCGCCAGGTGTTGGCCCAGTTCATCAACGTGCCTGGATCGGTACCGGGAATGTAGACGAGAAACGGCGCGGTGCTCGAGCCGTTGCGCGCCAGGCCCTTCGCGTCGGAATTGGCGACGGCGTCGGTTGCCACCGGCACGGTGCTGATGCCATCCCAGCCGGAGATCGTCTCCGACATTGTCTCGCGGCCCATGATGGTGCTCTGGCTGTAGTATTCGTATTCCGCGCGGACCTGCGTGCGCCTGAACGGCCGGTAGGTCATCGTGACGTGCGCGCCGCGGCGGTTGTCGAACTCGAGGTTGCGCCACGTGTCGGCGTCCTGCCAGAGGAAGTTGGCGCGCGCGGCGAGCTTGTCGTTGAGCGGGTGGTTGAGATCGAGGCTCGTGCGAAACCTGTTCCACGAGCCGGATTGCATCGAAACTTTGTCGAATGCCCTGTCGGTGCGCGCGCGCTTGGTCAGGCCGTTGACCACGCCGCCGAGACCGCTCGTGCCGACGAGCAGCGCGTTGGGGCCACGCGCGTAGTCGATGCGCTCCTGGCTGTACGTGTCGGCATTGAGGCCGAGCAGGAAGAAATTCCGCTGCGCGGCGTTGGTCTGCAGGCCGCGCGACATGATGCTCGATCCGCCCTCGTTGTCGTTGTAGCGATAAGCGCTCAGCGCCACGATCGGCAGGTAGGAACCGACCGACCACGTCATCGCCTGTTCGGTGTCGGTGAGGTTGAGCACGTCGGGAAAATCCCGCGTCAGCACCGAATACGCGACCGGAGTGTCCCGGAGCGCGGTGGACAACCGGCCGCCGGCGAGCGAGGTGGCGGCGACGAAGCCGTCGTCTTTCTCGGTCGCAACGGTGAAGGGCGTCATCACAATCGTGTCGGCCTGCAACAGCTCCGCGGCCGGTCGGGCGCCGGGCGGGGTGGCGCGCGGCGCGGGCGGCGCGGGAGCCGGAGTCGGCGCGGCGGGCCGGGCGGCGCGGGCGATTGCGAGCGCGCCCGACTTTTCGTCTTGCACGAGTTGCAGGTCGGTGCAGGCGATCATCCGGCGGAGAACGTCCTCCGCGGTGAACTCTCCCTTGACGGCGGCGGTGCGAGTGCCACGCACGGACTCGGCGAGAAACATAATCTCCCGGCCGGCCTGCTGGGCGGCGAGCCGGAGGGATGGCGCGGCGTCACCGGCCGGGATGTCGAAGCGTCTCGTGGCGGATGTGGCGCCGAGGGCGGCGGAGAGCAGCAGCCCAATGAAGGCGCTGCCACGAAGCCACCCGAAGGCGGAGCTGAAATGGAGCATGCTTGGAAGGGATGGCATTCCCAAGACGTGCCGCGCCGCGGAACACACTAAGGCGATCTTTTCTGCCGGAGCGAAATCGTGTCGCCCTGCCGCACGGCGTGGATGTCGGCGGTGACTTCGAGGAGCCGCACGAAACCCTCGACGTTGTCGGAGCGGAACGAGGCGACGATCGGAACCGTCTCGAGCGCGGGCTCGGCGATGACGAGCTGCACCGCGTTGCGGCGGTTGAATTCGGCGACGACGTCTGCCAGGGGAGCGGCGGAAAGTTCGAGCAGCCGCGGCTGCCAGGCGAGGATGCGCGCGATCTCGTCGGCCGAGACGGACGTGATGCGTGGCGCGGAGGCGGGCGTGAGCGGGACGACGACGCGTTCGCCGGCGGCGACGATCGGAATAGCGGCGCGGGCGGCGGCTGGGTTGGCGGCGGTGTCGGTGGGCGCAAGCTGCTCGACCTGCACGCGGCCCTCTATGACAAGCACTTCGACCGCGGCGGAGCCGAGTCGCACATGGAAGGCGGTGCCGACGGCACGCGCCTCGACTCCGCGGGCGTGGACGACGAACGGCCGCGCGGCATCATTGACGACGGTGAAATGCACCTCGCCGCTGACGAGCCGAACCCGCCGCTCATGGACGGTAAAGGCGAGCACGATGGCCGCGCCACGGTTGAGCTCAGCGATCGAACCGTCCTCAAGCACTCGATGTTCGTAGGTCGAGGCGACGGCGGCGACAGCCGGAGATGTGGCCGGCGTGGGCCGGCGAGCGACTGTGAGGAGGAACACGACGGCCGCTGCGGCGGCGACGGCAAGCGGGGCAAGCCAGAAGAGTCGGGACTTGCCGCGCGCGGTCGGACGGGCGAGCAGGTCCGGATTGGGCTCCGTCGCGTGCTCAGGGCGCCAGTCGGCCAGGAGATCGAGTTCGCGCCACGTTTGCTGCTCGCGAGTAAATGCATCGCCGTGCCGCGGGTCGGCGGCGAGCCATTGAAGAAACTCGTCCTGCTCGGCCGACGAGAGTCCGCGGTCGCGGCGGATCAGCCAGTCGGCCGCCTGCTCGGCAAGCGGGATCGGGCGCTTCATCGCGGGCCTTCTTCGCGGCGGTAGCGGGCGAAATACTCGGTGCACTTGCGGACACCGATGGTGAGCTGTGCGGAGACCGTGTGTTCCGAAATCCCAAGGCGCGCGGCGATCTCCTTTTGCGACAGGCCGTAGATCTTCCGCAGGGTGAGCACCTGGCGGCAGCGGTCGGGCAGCGACTGAATGGCGATCGTCAAGAGTTCGAGTTTTTCGTTGCGGTCGGCGACCTCGGGTATGCCGTCCGCCTCATCCAAGACGTCCAGGGAGTCGATTGGCACTAAGAGATCTTCGCCGGCGATCTGCCGGTGGCGGAGGACGTCGAGGGCGAGGTTGCGGGCGGTCGCGAAGAGAAAGGCCTTGGGCGAGTGCAGCGCGGCCCCGGCGGCCCGGGCGCGGAGCAGTCGGGCGTAGGACTCCTGCACGAGGTCGTCGAGGTCGACGCCGCGGGGAAAGCGGCTGTGGAGCCAGGCGCGCAGCATCGGCTCGTGCGGACGCAAGTGCTCTAAGAACCAGCGGTTCAGGTCCGGCGAGGGATTCGGCTGCTGGGAAAAATTCGACACTGCTGGGAGCGACAGGCGGTGGGGAAGGCCAGCGAGAGCGTCAGAATTCGTTGCCCTTGCGATATGGCATGGCACTGGATTCGGCGGAAGATGACCGGTGCCGCCGAGCCCGTCCCGCGACTGCTGCCGGTCGATTTGGGTCTGCGTGATCAGGATCGTTTCCTTGGGAATCGGCAAATAAATTCACGATCGGCACGGTGTCACATTCATTCATCCCGTGCCGCCCGCGGCCGCGAATTCCTGCAGCCGCGCCGGCAGGTGCTGAAT
>JACQWL010000479.1 GCA_016209255.1 Verrucomicrobiota bacterium | reverse complement strand
TTGGTGAATGGGAGTTTCAATTCCGGATTTGTAGAACTCAACGGTTCGGCTGCAACTGAACGTTCACCTCGATTCGAGGTGTGACCGCGTTGCGGGGCTGATTCAAACCGGCAGCCCGATGCTGAATGCTAACTGTATCTTCGCCGGCCAGTGCGCTTGCTTCCAGTCGCAACGTATCCTTGGTCCGGCCATCCTCGCGAATTTCGCGAGTCACCTGCCAGCAGCACGCCAAGACAAAAATGAGCATCACCACGAAGAACAGAATCTCCACGATAGCTAGAAGCGTCATGAACGGTTTTAGCGCCTGCCAGTCAAAGCTGGAAGCGAATACATCGGCTGGAGGCGCCCCGTTCATGCGGTAGTGGAGTGCTTTGCCAGTGTTGAGTTGGAGTCGCGGCGCTCTGGCCGCGGATTTCGAGGGAAACGCGGCGAGGGCGCCGCGTCCCCATGAAAGATTCTGGCTCAGTTTTTCGTTTCGCGGGAGCTTTGAGTGGTCAGCATGGACAACAGGCCTTCCATCACCCACAAGTCCCGTCCGCCGCTGGATGCCGATTGGAATGCAATTTGGCGGCCGTCGGGATGAATGCTTATGTTCCGCATGCCTGGCAGCGAGAGCTTTAATTTGACCGTTTTACCCGAATCCACGTCGGTGGCCCAGATCCCGGCCTTCGTATACACAATCCGCTTCCCGTCCGGAGTCCACGCGAGCGAAGTCACGTTCTCACGTGGAGCCATTCGAACGACCTCCTTGTATTCCGCGCCGTTGAGGCCGACCACTTTAATCGCGGCGACAAAATCATCTTTTACGAATTGGTCTGATGTGACAACGGCCAGCCGAACTCCGTCTGGAGACAGATCGAACGCCGACGAGGCTTGCAGCTTTTCTGCGGGCGCATGAACGATCTCTTCTTCGCCAGAGCGCAAGTCCCGACGAATAATCTGGTCTTTCCAATCCGTTTTTCCGTCCTTTTCGAAAAACTCCCGGTGCCCGTAATAAAACGACTTTTCGTCTGGTGCGAGCCGAGGTTGAGAATTCCAATTCTTGCCGCTTTCAGTCAGAATGATCGGCTCCGTTTTTCCCGAGGAAAGATCGTAGCGATGGATGCCGGACTTGTTCAATGCTGCATAGACAGATTGGACCAATAGGAAATCACCATTCTGTGACCAGGCGAATTTCTGAATTGGATAGCCACCAAACGTTGTTTGCACCGGAAAATCCGTCTCACCTCCGGACGCCAACGAAATGGCTACAAATCGCTTCTGGCCTCGCTGGATCGCAATCATCAGCTTCTGGCCGTCCTTCGACCACACTGGGTGGGTTTGCACTCCGGGGAATCGCTCGGTCACGCGGCGCAGCTGACCCGAAATCTCGCCGGTCTGAAAATCGGCGGTCGCCGTGTAAACCGTGTCCGTCGATCTCGCCTCGACGTAATAAAAGTTTCCATCGTTGGTGATGCCAACCGGACTAATGTCTCCGATGTTCGCCTTGACCAGCTCCGCCTCGCCGGACGGCTTGCCATCGCGCATCGCGATTGCCCACGCCCCCATAGTGCCCGTGCGATCGCTCGAAAAGACGAGCTTCGCATCGCCCGGAGACCAGCCGATAACGTCCGTGACCTCACGATCGACGACGGTGGCCACGCCCAACGACTGCAAGTCTGTCACGAAAATCTTCCGTTGTGTCTCGCCTTCGGGCCTAGCCCAATAAGCCAGGTAGCGCCCGTTCCCGGAGAGATGGACGCCGCCTAGTTGGTTGGGACGTGCTTTGCGTTGGATCTCTTTCACGCTTCCCGATTTCACGTCCAAAGTGCTAAGGCTTGCGGTCTTCGTTCTTGAAATCGGATTGCCAATGGAGCCGATGACAAGTTGCGCGTTGTCCTGCGACCAACCGAGGACCTCAATCGATCCGGCTTTTCCGTCACCTTTATGAATCTCCCTTGCCTCGGCGCCCTCGGTGTTGGCCATGACCCAAATTGATCCCGACAATTCGTATGCAAGCAGCCGGCTATCCGCGGAAAATCTCGATGTCCACGGGAATTTTTCGTCTTTGCTTTCCCCCTTGACCGCTACCCACGATTTACCCGTGGCGGTATCGCCGATAGCCATATCGTAGCTTTGATTTGGCATGTGGGAGACAAATCGCCCGTCAGGCGAAACGTGAAGTACCCAGCCCTGAAAGGGCAGTTTCCGAATCGTCACCGCGTCTGATGTTGCCTGACCCAACGCGGTCAGCATCCCGCGCGCTTTCTGGCCAAGCGCTGCGTCTGACGGAAACTGCTTTAGGAGTTCATTCAGCGTGATGATCGCCTGCTCCTTGTTGCCCTTCTTCTGATAGCACATCGCGAGCCGGTACTGCGCCTGCGCGACGACGGCGCGGTTGGTCGCGGCTTCTGCGCCGATTTGTTCGTAGATCTTGATCGCGGCGTCGAGATTGCCCTCGGTCTCCTCGGCGTAGATGCCTTTTTGCAGCAACACCGACAGCGACTCCGCGGCCGAAGCGGTGGGGGTCAGAACCGAGCCGATGATGACGGCGGCCAGAACGAGCGGGCTGAGGTTTTTCATAGAAGTCGCCTGCGGTTGAAGGGTTGGATTTTGCCTATGGGGGCTTTGTTTTCGGCGGAGACCTTGGCAGACGAATGTTACCGTTGTATCACCATCTCATCCTTTTTGGATCCTTTTTTCCCGGCTTTTTCCCGGACTGCGCCGGGAAAAGGCAGTTGCCCACGAATCACCCGAATTAACACGAATGTCGGAGAAGGCCGATGGCCTGATTCGTGTCAATTCGTGTGATTCGTGGGGAAAACTCCGAGCCTGTGTCCGAGGCCTTTCAATGCGACGGTGGCTCGGGCGCTTATGGACGCCGCCTTTGGCTTTAGCTCAATTGTGGGCGCGCGCCCACTATTGGCAACGTCCGGCGATTCGCGGGCGAAACTCCCGCGGGATTTGCGATTGAAACCGGGGGCCGGAGCGCTCCCAGTTCTGTTCGTCTCCCCCACCGCACCCCGTTCATCTCCGGACAATTCCCATGACGAAAACCCTGCTGGCCATCGGCGCCCATTACGACGATTGCGTGTTCGGCATTCCCGGCATCCTGCTCCAGGCGGTCCAAAAAGACTACCGGGTCGTCATCCTCGCGCTGATTGGCGATTACACCAACTGGCCGCCGGTGAAGGGGCGCGCGCCGGAGCTGCTGGAGGTGAGCAAAACGCTCGCGCACTTTTACGGCGTGGAAATGCGGTTCCTCAACTACGCGTCGGCCCACTACCACGCGAACGAGGAAACGATCCTCGCGACGGCCAGGGTCGTCGCGGAGGTGCAGCCGGACATCGGCTTCATGCTCTGGCACCACGACCGCCATCCGGATCACGAAGCCGCGTCGGCGATCAGCAAGCCAGCGCTGCGGCAGGCAGGCGTCATCCTCAACGACCCCGGCGTGAAGGTGCCCCGCCAGATTTATCTCTACGACAACGGACCCGGCCACACCATCGGCTTCGAGCCGAATACGTTTGTCGACGTCTCCGGGGTCTGGCCGTCGGCGATGGAGTGGCTGGGACAATTGATGGCCTTCGTGCGCCAGAAACCGTTCGACCCGGCCAACCCGGATGGGGCGCTGACCACGAAAACGACCCTCGCAAGCTACCGGGGCGCGAGCTGCGGGGCCAAATACGCCGAGGCGCTCTGGGCCATGCACACGCGGCCGATGCAGATCCTGTAGCCCGAACATTTCATGCCGCGGGCTTACTCGCCGCGGGCGAGCAGGAGGCGGACGCCCTCGATGGGAGGCGCGGTGATCGGCGTCAGCGGGAGCGGCGAGCGGGGCGCGAGCGCCGCCACCACCATCGGGTGGGTGAGGATCGCTCCGCTCAGGCCGGCGGGCACCGCGTCGAGGGGCGTGGCGGGAAAAAGCTTGGTGGCAACCGCGGTGGCGAGCGCGAGCAGCTCCGTCACCGAGTCCACGACGAGCTGGTGCGCGGTGTGATCGCCTTCGCTCGCGAGGCGCAGAATCGCGGGTGCGAGCGCCCCGATCCGGCGGTTGGGGTCGGCGTGTTGATAAAAGAAACGCGTGATCGCGCCGGCATCCGCGGTCTCGCCGAGCTGCGTGTGATCGCGCACCGTCGGTCCCAGCCGCGACGGCGGCAGCCAGCCCTGCAGTTCGAGGAGCGCGCGGGCGATCGCGCGGCGGCCGAGATCGTAGCCGCTGCCCGGATCGCCGAAACGCCAGCCGAGCCCTCCGGCATAATGCACCGAGCCTTCGGGCGCCCGCGCGGCGACGAACGAACCCGTGCCCGCGTGCAGCACGAGGCCGGGCCCGCCGCGGGTGGCGAGTTCGAGCACGGAAAAGGAGTCGTCCACCGCCCGGATGCGGCCGAAGTCCGTGAGGCCCGCGGCAAACTCCTGCCAGAACGAGCGGCTGCCGGACATGCTGAGCAACGTGTGGGAAACGCCGGCCTGAGGCAGGAGGGAGGGCGAATTGAGCAGCGCACACAGCGCGTCGGTGACGATGAGACGCGCCTGTTCGGGGCCGACCACGTTCGGGTTGCAGCCCGCGGCGAGGTGGCGCGCCACAATCGCACCGGCCGCATCGACGAGGATGCATTCGGTCTTGGTGCCGCCGCCGTCGACGCCGATCTTGTAAGGATTGCCCACGGCACACACGGAATACACAGAAGCCGGGCCGGCGGAATTTTATTTTCCGGGTATGCCGTGTGTGCCGTGGGCAATCTTCACGCGAGCTGCCGGCTGAGGCGGTGCTTGTAGTTCGCCCCCACGGCGCGGTTGTGCTCGATGGCGCCGGGAATGTTCTGGCTGCGCAGCACCGGGAGCTCGTGGCCGTTGTTCTTCAGCCACTCCATGGTCGACAGCAGGAGCCAGTTGAGAAGCGAGGCGCCGACAAAGGTCGAGGTGGGGCCGGTCATGATCGTGTCGGTGAGCGGCATCACCGTGTCGCCGGGCACGCCGCCGTTATCGAGCACGTAATCGGCGATGGCGTGCAGATTCTGGCCGCCGGGGTGGACGGTTTTGGCGGTGGTCGACATCGCGAGCGAGGTGAGGCCGACGACGACGCAGCCTTTCTTCTTCGCGTGAAGCGCGACCTCGATCGGCGACGCGTTCTTGCCGGAGTTGGAAATGACGATGACAACCTCGCCGGCGCGCAGTTCGTATTGCCGGTCGTAGCGCTCGACGAGTTTGGTGCCGTAGCCGATGAGGTTTTCGATGAAGCCGCCGGTGGGGTCGTTGATGCTGGTGATGCAGACGAGCCCGCCGGCGCGGCCGACGATTTCGCGGGCCATAATTTCGCTGTGACCGGAGCCGAACGTGTGGATGACCTCGCCGCGCGCGACCGACGCGCCGAGGATCGGTGCGAGCGTCGCGATGGTGGCGGCGTTCTTTTCCCACGCGGTCGCAAGCAGAGCGTTGGCGCGGGCGTAGTAGGATTCGGCGAGTGAAGGCATGGCGGAAGAAAGTGAGAGGGGAAGACGTGGAGATGGGGAGATGCGGAGAGAGGGAGAG
>JACQWL010000505.1 GCA_016209255.1 Verrucomicrobiota bacterium | reverse complement strand
TTCCCGCCTTCTCACCTTCTCACCTTCCCACATTCCCGCCTTCTCACCTTCTCACCTTCCCACCTTCCCACCTTCCCACGTTCCCTCCTTCACTCCCTCCACCATGTCCTCACCCGATAAAATCAAGAAAGTCTCCATCATCATTTCCTGCGGTTCCCTCGACGGCGTGTACCCCGGCCTCATCATGGCCAACGGCGCCCGCATGGAAGGCATCGAGGCCAACGTGTTCTTCACCTTTTTCGGCCTGTACGCCATCCTGACGAAATATCAGGACAAGATTAGGATCGCCACCGTCGGCAACCCGGCGATGCGCGTGCCCGACGCCAAGGGGTTCTCGCTGCCCACCCTGCTCGGCGCGCTGCCCGGCATGTCCGCCTTCGCGACGAAAATGATGCAGAAGGAAATGGAAAAACTCGATATCCCGCCCATCGGCGAATTCACGCAGATGATCGCCGACGCCGGCGGCCACCTTTTCGCCTGCAAGGCCACCGTGGATATGTTCCACCTCTCGCCCCGTGACTTCGTTCCGCACATGGAGAGAGTCCTCACCGTCGGCGATTTCTACGAACTCGCCGCCGGCGGCCAGATTATCTTCACCTGAAGCGCAGATATTTTACACCCCGGATTGTCATTCTGAGCGCCGGCGAAGAATCCAGCGGCGCGACCGCGCGATTTGCTGTTTCCTCCGACCCGTTCCGTGATAACACGGTGTCGATGAAATTTCCCCTGTTTCGCCTGGCGGTGGTCGCGACGTTGCTGAGTGCACTGGCCGGTGTGTCCCAGGCCGCGGCAACGAAGCCGCCGAACATCGTCGTTTTCCTCGCCGACGATCTCGGCTGGGGCGACCTCGGCAGCTACGGACACCCGCTCATCCAGACGCCCAACCTCGACGCGTTTGCGAAGCAGGGCGTGCGACTCACGCAGTGCTACGCCGCCAGCGCCGTGTGCAGTCCCTCGCGCTCCGCCATTCTCACGGGCCGCACCCCGTATCGGAACGGCGTCTTCACCTGGATTCCCGAGGGCCGCGACCTCCACCTGCGCACCAGCGAAATCGCCTTGCCGAAGCTGCTCAAGACCCGCGGCTACGCCACCTGTCACGTCGGCAAATGGCATCTGAACTCGCACTTCAACCAGCCGACGCAACCCCAGCCCAACGACCACGGTTACGATTGGTGGCTCGCGACGCAGAACAATGCCGCGCCCAGCCACGAGCACCCGGCCAACTTCGTGCGCAACGGCCAGCCCGTCGGGCGGGTCGAGGACTACTCTGCGCCCTTCATCGTCAAGGAAGCCGTCACGTGGCTGAAGCAGCATCGCGACCAGTCGAAGCCCTTTCTGCTTTCGGTCTGGGCGCACGAGCCGCATTACCCGATCAAGTCCGCTCCCGAGTTCAAGGCCCGCTACCCCGATCTGACCGACGACGTCCAGCGCGAGCATCACGCCAACGTCACGCAGCTCGATCATGCCTTCGGCCAGCTCATGCGGGCGCTCGATGAACTGCAGCTCGCCGACGACACGTTCGTGATTTTCACGTCGGACAACGGACCCGAGGGCGACGGCATCAAGACGCCCGGGCGCGGCTCGACCGGCGGGCTGCGGGGCCGCAAGCGCTCCGTTTACGAGGGCGGCATTCGCGTGCCGGGCATCGTGCGCTGGCCCGGAAGAGTAAGACCCGGCACCACCAGCGATGTGCCCGTGATTGGCTCCGACATCTTTGTCGCCGCCGTCGCCATCGCCGGCGCCGCGCTGCCCAAGGACCGCGTGCTTGACGGCGGCAACTTATTGACCGCGCTCGAAGGCCGGCCCGTGGAGCGGGCGCGTCCGCTCTACTGGCGTTGTGTCATCGCGCCGGAGCCGCTGAAAACCGCCATGCGGATCGGCGATTGGAAGATCCTCGCCGACGAAGCGCTGACCAGATTCGAACTCTACCAGGTCCAGCGCGACCCGCAGGAAAAATCCGAGCTCAGCGCGACCGAGCCCGCGAAGTTCGCCGAGATGAAGCAGGCGTTGATCAAGCTCAACACCGAGATCGAGGCCGAGGGTCCCCGCTGGTGGAAAACCTACGACAGCGGAGGCAAGAACAAGAAGCGGGAGAAGAAGTAACCTGCCACTCGAATGCACCCCGATGACCCCCAGCCGAAAATTGCCCTGTTTGCAGTCGTTGGCGACTGTCGTCGTGGAATCGAAAACCGACCGGCGCCACGGCAGCCAGCCCGCTGACGGGCGCGATCCACCATGCGATGGCGGCACTCGAATGCGTCGCCCGGGACGTAACTGGCGACCCAAATCTGACGCTGGGCGAATGGTTGAAGAAGAATCCGAATGCGCTCCCGGCGCCGCTGTCCGGTGCGGTGGAAAAGTTGTGGGGATATACCTCCGAATACGGCCGTCATGTCCGTGAGGGCAGGTCCCCTTCGTTTGATGAAGCCGAACTGGTCGTCGGCCTCTCTGGCGTGCTCGCGGTCTACTTGCTGCGCAAGACTTGAAAGTGCGCGCCCGCAAGCCGAGTTGTGACGGTGCGCTGCGACGGAGGTGCGCAGGTCGCACACGGGCCAACGATGGGGCGGACAGGCCCGGATGGCAAACATGCCGGGCGGCGTCGCAGAATGCCAGGCCACGCTCCGCCCGCACTTCCAGACAGGCGCGAATGGCCTCGTCGATATTCTTGAGCGTCTCCTCCTTGGTCTCGCCCTGACTTACGCAGCCGGGAATCGACGGACACTCGGCGATCCACACTCCGTCTTCATCGCGATCGAGAGTGACAGTGAATTTCATGGCGCGAACCCTAGGATGCGTGAGCCGTCGCGCAACGGCAAATTCGGCCTGCGCCCACCCCGTCCGGCTTGTTTCAGCGGTGCGCCAATAGCGGGTGGGTGACGCGGGAACTTCGTCGCAAAAAACGCCTCGGTCGTGCGCCGCAAGTGCTCCCGGCGTTCCGCGGGCGTCATCGCCGCGCGGCGATTGCCGCCTCGGTGCGCCAGCGGCGCGACTCCGCCACTGCATCAAACGATTTCTTCTTCATGGCCATGGATCAAAAAGGTTGGCGCTACAATGCGCACGGGCGGGTAACCTTGCATCATATTCACAGAGTTAAAGCCAGTTGAGAAGAAACGAACCGGAATCGCCCAGCCTCGCGCATCCGCCAGAGCGCGCGCGTGTCGGCCATGAATTCGGGATCGAAATAGCCGCCGATAACTGACGTATCGAGGTAGAGCGCTGGTGCGTGCATCGCCCGATTACCTGCCACCGCGGCTCTCCCGGGTCGAGTCGCGACGCAAGTTGATTTGGACGAATTGCAGCATCCCCGTCTTTGTCATTGCGAGCCCGGGCTGCCTGGCGCGGCAATCCAGCATGAATTTTGGATAGCGGAATCCGGGTTGAATCCCACTCGCCGCGCGATTTGCTGGTTCCCCCCGACCGCCCCGTGATAACCCGCCATCCATGAAATCTCCCCTGTTTCGCCTGATGCTTCTTCTGACCCTCTGCGCGCCCGGCGCCGTGGTGTTAAATGCGGCCGAGGCGAAGAAGCCCAACGTCCTGTTCATCATCTCCGACGATCTCACGGCGACGGCCCTGTCCTGTTACGGGAACACGGTGAGCCGGACGCCCAACATCGATCGCCTCGCCGCGCGGGGCACGCGTTTCACCCGCGCCTACTGCCAGGCGACTTTTTGCGGTCCATCCCGCGCCTCCTTCATGTCGGGTTATTATCCTCACGCGACCGGCGTGTTTGGCTACGTCAGCGGCCGGGCGGCGATCGGCCCCGAGCGCGCAACCTGGGCGCAGCACTTCAAGAACGCGGGCTACCACACCGCGCGCATCAGCAAGATTTTCCACATGGGAGTGCCGGGCGGGATCGAGGAGGGCGGTGACGGCCGCGACCACGATGGCGGAAATGGCACGGATGATCCCGCCTCCTGGACTGAGCGGTTCAACAGCCCCGGGCCGGAGTGGAAGGCACCGGGCGTCGGCGAGACGCTCGAGGGCAATCCCGATGGCAAGAAACCGGTCGTGGGCGGCAACACCTTCGTCGTGGTCGAGGCCGACGGCGATGACATGGTTCACTCCGACGGCCGGACCGCGGCCAAGGCGTGCGAGTTGATCAAGCAGCGCGCCGCGGCCCCCGGCCAGCAGCCGTTCTTTCTGGCCGTGGGATTCGTGCGGCCGCATGTGCCTTTTGTCGCCCCGAAGTCCTACTTCGCCCCCTACCTGCCTTACGATAAGTTGACGCTGCCGGAGAAGGTGCCGGGCGACTGGGATGACATCCCGAAGGCCGGCATCAACTACAAGACCAGCGTGAACATGAAGATGGATGTGCGGCGGCAAAAAAAGGCGCTCGGCGGCTACTATGCGGCGGTGGCGTTCATGGACGCGCAGGTGGGGAAGGTCTTGAATGCGCTCAAGGAGGCCGGGCTCGACGACAACACGATTGTCATCTTCACCAGCGACCACGGGTATCATCTCGGCGAGCACGACTTCTGGGCCAAGGTCAGCGTGCACGAGGAATCCGCCTCCGTCCCGCTCATCATCAGAGTGCCGGGCAAAAAGCCCGCCGTGTGCCACTCGTTCGCCGAGCTGCTCGATTTGTATCCGACGCTCTCCCGCCTCTGCGGGTTGGAAGTGCCCTCCCACATTCAGGGCAAGGACCTGTCGCCGATTTTCGACCATCCGGGCCACAAAGTGCGTGACGCCGTGTTCTGCATAAACGCCGCGGACGGGGGTTTTCTGATCCGGGAGGAAAAATGGGCGTTCATCCAGTACGGCGAGAACGCGGCGAAGGGGATCGAGCTGTTCGACATGGTCAAAGATCCGAAGCAATACACCAACCTCGCGGTGCGGCCGGAGTTCCGGCCCATCGTGGATGAATTCAAGGCGAAGCTCGCGGCAAAATTGAAGGCGGTCCGCACCAACGATCTCGGGCGGCGGTAGCCCGGACTTTTCACACTCTTCTCTCATGCGCAGCCACAGCGTGTTCGAAGATCTTGGCCGCGGTCTCAGCCGCCTGGAGCGTCCGGGCTATTGGCAAAACCCTGGTCGCCTTTGGC
>JACQWL010000056.1 GCA_016209255.1 Verrucomicrobiota bacterium | reverse complement strand
CGCCTAAGCCACGAACTGTCAAGGAAATCGATTTGCAGTCGCCGCCGACGGGGCCTCCAAAAAGCCCCGGCGCGGTAAACTCACGCTAGGAGAGGGGCCGGGGGTGAGGGCAATGTTGCCGATCAAATTCGCAGCACGTCCCTTTCTGATCGCCGCAACATTGTAGTCATCGCCGACGAAGCGCACCGCAGCCAATACGACTTCATCGACGGGTTCGCAAAGCACATGCGGGACGCGCTGCCGAATGCGTCGTTCATCGGCTTCACCGGCACGCCCATCGAAAAAGCTGACGCCAACACGCGCGCCGTCTTCGGCGACTACATTTCCATCTACGACATCCAGCGCGCGGTGGAGGACAAAGCCACCGTCCCCATCTACTACGAAAGCCGGCTCGCCAAGCTGGAGCTGAAGGCATCGGAGAAACCAAAGATCGATCCCGACTTTGAGGAAGCGACGGAGGGCGACGAGGCGTCGCACAAGGAAAAGCTAAAAACGAAATGGGCTGCGCTGGAGGCAATCGTCGGCGCCGACAAACGGCTCGGTCTGATCGCCGCCGACCTCGTCAAGCACTGGGAAGCGCGGCTGGAGGTGATGGACGGCAAGGCGATGATCGTCTGCATGAGCCGCCGCATTTGCTTCGAGCTTTACGAGGCGCTCAGAAAGCTGCGCTCCGGGTGGCACGGTGGCGGCGACGACAAGGGTGCGATGAAAATCGTGATGACCGGCTCCAAGTCCGATCCGCTCGGATGGCAGCCGCACATCCGCAGCAAGGCGCGCCGTGAGGCACTCGCCAAACGGTTCAAGAATCCAAAGGACCTATTCAAAATCGTCATCGTGCGCGACATGTGGCTCACGGGTTTTGACGCGCCGTGCCTGCACACGATGTACCTCGACAAGCCGATGCGCAGCCATGGCCTCATGCAGGCCATCGCGCGCGTGAACCGCGTTTTCCGGGACAAGCCAGGTGGTCTCGTCGTCGATTATCTCGGGCTCGCGCACGAGCTGAAACAGGCCCTCGCCGTTTACACCGAAAGTGGCGGTCACGGCGAGACGGCCATCGATCAAGAAGAGGCCGTCGTCGCGATGCTCACGCGCTACGCGATCTGCCGCGACTATTTCCACCTCTTCAACTGGTCGAAGTGGACGACCGGCACACCGGCGCAAAAACTTTCGCTCCTCCCGGCCGGCCAGGAGCACATCCTCGCGGCGGCGGCCAAGGACCCAAAGCCGGAGGAATACCGGCAGCGGTTCCTCCAAGGGGTCACCGAACTTTCCAAGACGTTTGCGCTCGCCGTGCCCCACGACAAGGCGCTCGCGATTCGCGACGATGTGGGCTTTTTCCAAGCGGTGTGCGCCGCCATGACGAAAGGCGGCGGCGAAAAGAAAAAGACCGGCGAGGAACGCGACGCCGCCATTCGCCAGATCATCTCGCGCGCGGTCGCCTCTGACGAAGTCGTGGACATCTTCGCCGCCGCCGGACTCAAGAAGCCCGACATCAGCATTCTCTCCGATCGGGTCCTCGCTGAAGTGCGCGACATGCCGCAAAAGAACCTCGCGGTGGAGCTTCTCCGCAAACTGCTCAGCGTCGAAATCAAAGTCCGTTCGCGGAAGTTTCTCATCCAATCGAAGTCGTTTGCCGGGATGCTGGAACAGGCGATCCGCAAATACCAGAACCGAGCCATCGAAGCCGCAGCGGTCATTGAGGAGCTGATCAAGATCGCGAAGGACATGCGCAACGCCGACAAGCGCGGCGAAGAACTCGGTCTCACGGATGAAGAGCGGGCGTTTTACGACGCCCTGGCCGAAAACGAAAGCGCCATGCAGGCGATGGGCAGCAAAGAGCTGCGCGTCATCGCCACCGAACTCGTGACGCAAGTCCGCAAGAGCGTGACCATCGACTGGACCGTCCGCGAAAGTGCCCGGGCCAAGATCAGGGTCATGGTGAAACGCATCCTGAAGAAGCACGGCTACCCTCCCGACTTGCAGGACGAGGCCACCAGGACGGTGCTCGCCCAGGCCGAACTCCTTTGCGCCGACTGGGCGGCATAGCTTTCTGTCTATTTCCGCGAAATCCGTTTGATCCGCGGTTACGACGGTCGCGTTCCGTTTCATCATGGACGAGCGCGCGATTACCCCTGCGAACATTCCAGCCACCTACGTGCAGCTCTGGTGCGGGGCCCTGCTTCGCCAAGGCTACGCAATGCAGCCGAAGCGGCAGTCCGTTGAGGCCAGCTCGTTAGAAGTTAAAAAGGGTCGGGTCACGGTTCATTGCCTGACCCTGCAAACACCACGACGACGGCGTCTTCACTGCCTGGAGGTACCGGGGCGGCTCGACTGGCTGGCGCGGCATCTCAAGGACGTGGCGTTTCTTACCTTGACCGGGCGCACCGCCGCCGTCGCCACATGTGAAGCCTCCCACGTGCGCCCGGTGGGCCGCCGTGGAATCACCCACGCGCGCGAATTGGAAGTTGCCTGAGCCGGATCCCCGGCCCACTCGTGCCGTCCAAGTGTCGCCGCCCGCTCGGGCGGCGCCCCCGCCCGGCCAGGTCCGCGCGGTTTTCGGCCACGTGCGCCAGCGGAGAGGACAATTCTCGGACAAGTTTGTCGGCTCGCAGCACCCGCAATCGCATGCAACCCGGCCGCTGCGCCCGGGTCTGATTGATCATGCGTCGCGTGGTGATTTTCATCGCTCTCACCGTGGCGTTAGTCGCAACCGGAGGCTGCAACAACGCCACCACCCGGCTCCGCCAAAACCCCACCGTCGCCGCCGCACTTCCGCCCGAGATCCGGCAGAAGATCGAGCGGGGAATAATCGAGCCGGGCTTCACCCCCGAAATGGTCTATCTCGCGCTCGGCAGACCCACGGTGCCCGCCAACGCCGACGTCGCCCTCACCCGCGACGGTACCTGGATCTATCGCGACTTCAACCGGAACGATCGCGATTTCATCCGGGCCGGCTTTCGCCGCCGGGTCGTTTTCGATCCGGTGCGCCGGGGCGATGTCATCATCACCGAACCGGTCGATCCACGGCTCTTCCCGCATCTGCTGGAGCACTCGCTCCACGTGACGTTTCGCGAGGGCCGCGTCGTGGACATCCAGCGGACGACGCTGTAATGCGGGCCCGTTGGCCGCTCACGGCGCTCGTCCGGCCAACAGCTCGTCGTCGACGGCCGGGCCGAAGTCGCGCAGCCGGAAATACGTGGCCGTGCCGTCCGGGTCGGCGAACTCCGTGAGGGTCAGCTCACAGTCGGTTTTCGTCCCCACGCCCATGCCTGGCATCCACGCCCGAATCCGGCAGCCGAGGCCCCCGGGACGCACGGCGTCGTTTGGCACCGGTTCGGCGAGGGACGAAGGATCGAGCGCGATGTAGCCGAGATCGGCGCCGTCGAGTTGAGCGAGCGCGGCATTCCCGGCCGGGTTGAGGCAGAAGACCTGCGGCCCCCGCATCACCGCCACGCGACCGGCCTGCCGCTGACGGCCTTTGACGAGCCGCCAGGCCATGGGCAGTTCGAGGGCCACTTCGTCGCGGCTTCCATTCGCGATTGAGTTCAGAAAATTTCCCCGCCTTGAGGGCACCGCCGACCCGCTGGCCGGTGACGGCGACGTGCGCAGCCACATCCGTCCCGACGCTCCAATCCTTCGGCAGCGTGGACCAGCGCTGGATGAGGTAATCGGCGGCCCGGCGCGTGCCCGCGAGCGAGCGCTCGTCCCCGAAGTGTTGATAGTCGGCCAGCAAGCCCCACACCACATAGCCCAGTTCGTGCACATCCCAGAGGCCCTGGACGCGGTGCGGCGGCGCCATCAGGCCGATATAGCCGTCGGGTTCCTGGGTCTTGAGGGTCTCGGCCACAAGATGCTGCTTCAAAGCCAGCACCCGCGAATCGCCGGTGTAAGCCGCGAATTTCACCGTGGCATCGATCAGTTTGCCGAGCCCGATATAGCCACTCTTGCCGGTCTTGTTCCGAAACGGCGCCAGGAAATCCCGCTCGGCATCCAGCACGAGGAGGTTGTTGGCGATGGTGATGTTGATCCGCCGGCCGATCTCGCCGCCGACCTGGACCTCGCGCAGGCCGAGCGGGGTGAACGTGTCCGCCGCCGCCGCACGAACTTGGAGGCAGCAGGTGACGGCAAGCAGGCCGAGCAGGTGGGCGGCCGTAGCGGGAGCAGCCGTCCGTGGGAGAAGCGGGAGAGGGCTCATGGTTCTTTCGTTTGGTCGGGCGTGGGTTCCGCTGTCATCATGAGACAGGCGGTGCTTCATGGCAACACCCAGCAATAGGCGTCGTAGCGGATTTCGCTCCAGGCCTGCTCATCGAGCGGGCGGCCGGGGAAGAGCGGGATGTTCATGGGGGTGAACGTCACGCGCAGCGTGGTGCGGCCAATCTCCAGCGCCTGCTCCCGCGGCACATCGAATTCCAACGCCCGGATCGTCGACGGCGCCTGCGTCACCTTCCCGCCGGCTACGATTTACGCATCGTGTTTCAGTTCGTGCGGCATGGGTCGAAGGAGGCCATTCTGCTCGAAGCCGTGGGCACGCACGATGAAGCTTAAGGCGAAAAGTGCCTGAGTTGGGCCGGCCGGCGAACCAGGAATCCGTGGCAGGAAGCGCTGGCCGTCAGATCGCAATCGGCTGCCCCTTTTGCCGGAACATCGGCGCGGCCAGGCGCCGGTAATTCCCACCCAGCACCTTCATGCGATCCGCGCGGCTTAAGTCCGCGTCAAACGCCTTGCTCAACTCGGTCGCGAAACTCCGGCTGGGACCGTGGCCGCCCCAGACGATGCGGTCCGCCCCCAGCTCGTTGACCGCGTAATCGACCTCGCTCGAATGCGGATCGGAGCCGCTGAATTCGAAATAGACGTTCTCGCAGGCGCGAATGGCCCGCGCCCCCAGTTCCCAGTCGCCGCCGGAGTGCCCGCAGATCATCGGCACGTCCGGAAAACGCCGGGCAAGGATGGCGACGTCCGCCGGATGCGATTCGGCGCCGCGGCTGCCGCCGCCGGGAACACGGGGTGTGCCGCCGACCACCATGAAAGTGTGAATGTAAATCATGGCCTTCAGCTCCCGGGCCAGCCCGATGATCGGGTCATTGTTCGGATGGCTGCACTTGACCGCGCCAGAGGCGCCATACTTGATGCCGATGCAGGGACCGTGGCGAATCCACTTGTCCATCATGGCGCAACTCTCCTCCGGATACGTCGGATTGATGCGAATGATCCCCGAAACGCGGTCCCGCTCCCGTTGCAGGAGCTCGAGTTCTTCCTGGTCGGCGCGCTCGCGTTCCGGCTGGGAAGGGGCGGGGGGCCGCCCGGGGCCGCCCGACTCGGAACGGACACCTCTGCCAATATCCAGGGAGATCACCCGTTCGATGCCCATGCGCTCGACATAAAACATCATCGCCCGGTGCTGGGCCATCCCCCCTCCGCCCATCAGTCCATGGTAGTGGGTGTCCCAAATCCGGTGCTCGATCAGTTCCTGGCGCGTCGGCAGGCCGTAGCGTCCAGGATCGTAGGCGAATTCCGTCGATTGCATAAGTGGCGTGAGGTTCAGGCCCGGCGGGCGGAAGCGAGCAAGCGCCGCGCGTTCCCCTGCATCACGGCCAACATTTGCGGCTGCGAAAGGGGCGATTCGAAAAGCCGCATGACCGAGGCTTCCACCGGAAAGTAGGGCGCGTGGGACGCGAACAAGATACGTTCCAGCGGAAGTCGGCCGACGGCAGCCGGTCCCAGGGGTTCGTCGACCCCGAGAACACGGCCCAGGATGCCGTTTCCCTCCAGGCGGGATATATCGAAAAACGCCCCCGTTTCGTTTCTAATCGTCTCCCGCGCCTTTTGGGAGACCTGTCCGCCCGATATGAAGATGAGCGGGGCAAAATGGACGAGATGCACCTTGGTGTGCGGGGCGGCCTTGAGCGCCGCCGCCAGGGCCGTCAAATCCATGTCCCGGAGGGCCAGGTTCGGATGATGCACGCGGGGTTCCTCCATCTCGCCGGCGATTTGGACAATCATTCCGCGATCGCCAGCCATCTGGAGCAGCCGGGCGAACTCGGGGTTCTCGAAGCCGCAATGCTGGTAGCCGGGGTACAAACGGATGCCCGGCATCCGGTGAACGTCCTGACACCGCCGCAGGTCCTCCTCCCAATCCGGCCAGGCGGGATTGACCGTTCCGAAGGGGAGCAGCATTCCGCCGCCGTTGGCCCGGCACTCCTCCGCCAGCCGTGCGTTCACGCCGCTGACGTTCTTGTGCAGCAGCGCCTCAAAACTGCCCGCCCACGCCTGCGCGATCCGATGCCGGCGCAGCTTGGCGACCAGCGCCCTGGTGTCATCATACTTCAGCCGGCGATAGGGCCAGTGGAAAAGGTTGACGTTGGTGTCGATGATCTCCGGTTCCGCCGATGGCGACGGGGCCGGCTGGGGCGCGGCCGGCGCCGCCGCCACCGCGAGCGAGGCCGGAAACGCTGCGGCCGCCGCCGTCAGCAAAGACCCTTTCAGAAAACTGCGTCGATCGATGGATTTCATGATTGGTTCCCGATGAGCAGCGCCTGCCGCCCAGTAGTATTACTCTGTCAAGTCTGGCACTGGAAATTCATCGCTTTTCAGAGGGGAATGTCATTTAATGGATGACAATCAGAATTGGCGGTTTTTCGCGAGGAACGTCCCAGGGTAATGATCGATGGCGGTTGAAACGCGCCCCCGGATCCGCCGGCGTCCAGCCCCCGGCGCTCCGGTTGATGGCCGCCGCCGGCGAAACCGGATCAGAGACGGCCGTTGATTCCGAAATAGAATTGCGGCGAGAAGTGCTGGATGTTGAGCGGACGCCGGGCCTCTCCCCTCACGGTCGTGCGCTCGGCTTCGTTGATGACGTTGTTGACATCGAGATAGAGGTCGAATCGTCGGGAGAGGCTGTACACCGTCTTGATGTCGATCACCGACCGGTCGGTTCGATACTGGCGCAGGGCCGGATTCGCATTGAACGAATTCAGGTTCTCTTTGCGGTGGTTGAACTGGACGCGAAGGGTAAGCGGGCTCCGAATATAGGAGATGCCAAGGTTGGCGGCACCCGGAATGAACCCCGCCACCTGGCCCTTTTGGCTGTAGGTGATGCCGTTGTATTGGCCCTCCGTTTCGAGAAAAGTGTAGTTGGCGTACACCCCGAAGCCCTTCCACCATCCCGGCAGAAACGTGAACTGCTGCTGATAGGCCGCCTCAAAGCCGCGAATCCTGGCGGAGCCGCCGTTCGATTGCGTGATTAGATTGTAGCCGGCGTAATCGCCGCCGAAACCGTTATCCGCACCAGCCGGGATAAAATGGCTGCTGTCCGTGAAGATGAACTCGCGAATCTCCTTGAGAAAAACCCCGGCGGAAAGCAGGCCCACCGGCTCGAAATAATACTCCACGCCCAAATCGAAGTTGTCCGCATACTGCGGCTTCAGGCCTGGATTGTTGATCGTCACCCGCTCGGTCTCGTGCGTGACGTCCTGCCGTGGGAGCAGGTTGTCGATGCTGGGGCGGCCGATGTTTGTCGCCCAACTCGCCCGCATCACCATGCCCTTGATCGGCTCATACTTGAAGTGCAGCCCCGGGTAAATGTCCCGGTAATCGCCCCGGTTGGTGATCCGCTGGCTGTATTGCGCCGTGACGCGGCGGCGGAGTTCGGCGTCCGTCACCGGTCCCACCCAGGCGGCGCGGCGCGCCACCTCCGCCGGCGTGATTTCGTTCCTGGCCCCCTCGCCGGAGGTTTCGGTCTTCTCCACGCGGAATCCGCCCTGAATGGAGACCCGGCCCAGGTCGACGTTGCCCATGATATAACCCGCCGAAATCGTCTCCTTGAAGTTCCGATAGCCCAGGAGCAGGTTCGATACATTGAAGGTGATATCCTCCTGCCAGAGTTGGGGCGACTGGGCCAGGCTCGTGGCCGGGTTGTAGCCCCAGTAGTCCTTGGTCGAGTTCGCCTTGTCGCGGAAGGCGCGGGCCATGTACGGCATGACTGGATACTTCCCGTCCACCCGGTAGTGGTACTTTGTGTTCAGAAACTGCGCCAGGTTGTCGTCGTTGATCCCCGTGGCGGGGTTGATCCCCATGACGCGGTCCGCTCCGACGAGCGTCCAGCGCTGCGGCGCCCGGGTCAGGTCGCGGGTCTGCTCGCGAATTCTCAAGCCCGTCTTGAGGTAGGTCGGCACCACTGTCCTGAAATCCTTCTTCAGGTTCAGTGCCGCGCCGAGGTATTGGTCCCTGCCGGTCATGTTGGAAATGTCGAAACGATTCTCCGTGTAGCTGTTGATATTGAGCATGTCCGGACCGCTGATCTGGGAAATCCTCGGAAAGAAGGGCTCGCCCCGGCGTTCGATGCGCATTCCGACGCTCCGCGCGGTGATCGCCAGACCGCCGTAGTTCGGATAGACGGTCTCCGAATCGGAGGCGTACACGTCGTAATCGATGTTGAGCCCCTCGAATTTATGGACGCCGCCGAGTTGATAATGCCACGACGCGCCGTCCTTGTTGTGGGAACTGGCGTTCACGTTCACGTTGCTGGCGGCGACCGCGCGCCACTCCGTCACATCCCGCGTGTAGCCCGGGATTATTCCGCCCGTACCCGTCAGATTGCCACTGGCATCCCGGGTCGCCACCGTCGTATTGGTGGCCCAGGTCGTGGTCTGGTGGTTGGAGTGCTCAAAGTGCTTGTTCATGGCGACATTGGCGAAAAACCGCGCCCGGTCGCTCAGCTTGTAATCGAACCGCAGGTTGCCGCCCCAGCGCGTGCGCAAGTTGCGGGAGTCGGTCATGGCAAACGAATTTGTGAACGCAGGATCCCGGTCGGTCACCTCGTGGTTTTGGCTGGTCTGGTCGTGAAACGCGGCGTGCTGGCGTTTCCCATAGTTGAGGCTCACGCCCATGTTCTGCTTCTCCCCGAAGACCTCCGAGTAACTCACCGAATAATTCGGATGAATCCAGTCCCGTTCATTGAGCGGGCGCCAGATCGCCCCGAGCGAATAGCTCAGCCGCCGGCCGGGTGCCCGGTCGAACGCGCTCTTGGTCACGAGATTCACCGCCCCCCCGATCGAGTCGGCATCCATGTCCGGCGTCGGCGATTTGGTGAGTTCAATCCGCTCGATCGCGTCCGAGCCCACCTGCTGGAACTGGAATTCGCGCGTCGCCCCCGCCGAGGCCGCGTCCGCCATGCGGTTGCCGTCCATCGTGATCGTGCTCAGATCGCGGGACATGCCGCGGATGTGCAGATAGCGAAAGTCGCCGAAATCCGAATCGCCCACCACCCCGGCGAGGCGGGTCACCAGGTCGGCCGGATTGCCGGCCAGCGCCCCGAAGGCGTCGGCGGAAACGATGTTCTTCACGTTCGGCGCCTGCCGCTGCAGCGTAATGGCCAGGGCGTTGCCCTCGCGCTCGCCCGAAACGGTGAAGGCGCTCAGTTTGTAGATTTCCGCGGTCAGCCCGATGTCCCGCCGTGCCGTGTCCCCGGCCAGGACGGACACCGGAACGTTCTGCGCATCCAATCCGGTGTACGAGGCGGCCAGGGTGTAGTTCCCCGCTGGCACCGGCAGCCGGTACGTGCCGTCGCGCTCGGTTTTGGCCGAGAACTCCGTGTCCGCCAGGCGGACGATGGCGCCCTCGAGGTTGACGTTCGTGGCGGCGTTGCTCACGCGACCCGTAATGATCCCGGTTCCCGCCGCCTGCGACCAGATCGTCGCCGGCAAGGCCAAGACCAGAACCAGAACCAAAGCGCCAATCGGAGACCGGTGACGGCCCCCGCGGTGGGAGTGACTGTCCATAGTATTGTGGGGTTGGAGACGTTTTCGGTTTGGGGAAACGCGGAACCTGCCGACCTCCGCTGGGGTTTGCAGGGAAAAAGGTGGAGGGCGCGGACCCGCCACGACTTCGTTCGCTGCCAGTGTAACTCGTCGAAACCTGTCGGCGTACCACGTAGGTTTGCCGGTGCGAGGGTCAAGATTAATCCCCCCGGCGCCGGCCCCTCGCATGGTCTTTTGTTTTGGTTTCGTAAGTTGTAGGCAATCCGCTTGTGGACGCTGCCGTATCCATGCAGTAGAACCCCGTTTACCTGTTGAACGTCCAAACTAATTGGTGAGTGTAGGGG